>JAAUPI010000092.1 GCA_012035135.1 Microcoleus sp. CSU_2_2 | reverse complement strand
TTTTATAATCTCGTAAATGTAGTAAATGTAGGGTGCGTCGCTACGAACAACTCTCGTTGCTATTGGGAGATCTCATAGCGACGCACCATACCAATTATAACGGGGATGGGAAACCCGGATTTGGTATTAGTACCGGCAGAAACTGATATCGATTAGAAACAGATATTCGGAGCTGTCACCTACCTGTCGATGTAGATACAGCAGATTCCGCGTTGATGAAGTACACCCCAAGCGATATATCGCCGTAGGGACACGGCACTGCCGTGTCCTCTATCTTTGATAGTACCTACTTACCTGAAAAATGCTGTATCATTAAAAAAACAGCCTATAGACACAACTTTTATCCATTTATAATGACGATCGTACAAAACAAAATACACAACAACATTCTATAAATCCTCTGCTAATACCTAGAATTCTGCCAAAACTTCCTCGCCGCCGCCCAGCAAACCCTGCGCCGCTTCCAACATACTCTCTGCTACATCTTTCAAATCTTCGCGACTTGTCAGATAAGTTTTCAAAGCATCTAACGGATCTATACTATTATTAGCATTCAATTCCGGCAAGCGCGGCCTCGCTAACTGACTGACTAATTCTGGTTGAATTGTGTAGCTGTGCGCTTCGGCCAAAAGTGCGTGCAATTCTGCATTGTCAATGAGATCTAATTGTTCCGATCGCACTTGGTAGATCAATCTTACCACTGCATCGTTTATCTCTTTCTTCCCAATCGCTTTCGCTAACTCCGCCTGCGGGTTTTCAGCTTCCGCAACATTCACTTTAATTGTTTGAAACACTCGCACCGGCAAAGCACAGAATTCCCAATCTGCTTTTCCTCGTTCTAAATTAATTAACACAAAACCCTTATCTTCTTTCTCTTCGCTAAAATCAACTCGTTCGATGCTTCCCGGATAAATTACGGGCGGATTGTTCGCAGCATTCAAATTTTGGTGTTTGTGAACGTGGCCTAGTGCAACGTAATCAAAACAAGGGCGAGTTAGCATGGAAACGGGAATGTTAAAACCTTTACCAACTGCTAAAAAACGCTCTGCACCCAAACTCGCTTTATCTGCCATTAAATGTGCTAAAAGTATAGTGGGGATGTTTGGATCGAGACGGCGGATTTCTCCTTCCATGGCGATCGTCAGCTTTTCGGTTAATAAGTCGTTAACATCGCCCATAGACAGGCTTTCAGTTTCCGATCGCGTCATTAAGGTCGATCGCGTCAGCCAAGGTAATGTTACCACCTGTACGGGGCCGTTGCGGGTTTCGATGCGGTGAGTATCCAGGCGATCGCCTACAATAAACTTAGGTATTCCCAAAGTTCGATAAATTCCCAAACTCGCGCCACCTTGTCCCTGGGAATGTTGATCGTGATTTCCTACTAATAAAACCGTGGGAATTTGGGCATCAACTAAGCGGCTGAATTGACCTGCGAAAGCCTCTTTGACAAATGGTGGTGGCGTTGAATCGGGGAAAGCGTCGCCACCGAATATGACTAAATCTACTGGTTCGGAAATTGCCCTGTCCATACACTTGCTGAGGGTAGCTGCGAAGTCTTCCAATCGCGTATTTAAACCTGTTTCAGGATTTATTCTACCGTGCGAAAAGCCGCTTCCCATGTGGATATCTGAAAGATGAAGAATTTTAATCATTTTGTTATTGGTTATTGGTTATTGATTGTTTGAGATTAGGGTTTAAATCCCCATCCTCAAACGTCCTTGTCAACTGTCTTCCCCCCAAGGGGCGAGGGGGGGGTTCTCAACTGTCAACTGTTTAAGCTGTTCTGGGTTCTAGTTCAATGCTTCGCCGATTGGGATTGATGCGTTTCTCGATCGCAAATATGTCTTTCTCTTCCTCAAATGGGATTTCGTGAAACTCTTTGAACAAACAGTCCGACTCAATTTTTAGAATAACAGTTTCCAGCCACTTGTCAAATGTATCGTATTCAATACTTCTAAACGGATAATTTTTATAGTCAAAACTGATGATTTGTCCTGGAATACCGCCGAAACAGCCTTGGGTATCTACAACCCGCAGCCACCAATCATCTATTGCCATAAACGGAATCCAGGCTTCGTTCCAATATTCCCCCGGCTGCCATTCTTGGAAATTAACTTTGCTCTCCTCGTCCCAAAACTTTTTCTGCTTGACAATAGCTTCTAATGATAAAAGACTTCTACCATGTTCGATAGGAAACAGCCAGTTATTCTCTAAATTTTCATAACTCGAACCATTACACCAGCGGTAAAAGTCGTAGAATATTTCGGGAAGTTCCCGTTGGAGACGAGTTTTAAATAATTCGATTTCTGGTTCGGATGCGCCGGGATTGAGCAAATTTAGTGCGTCGGGATAGCAGCGATTTAATGTTTCTGCTAAGGTGCACACGAGGGTGGTTTGCGGTTGAACATCTTTTTCCATAAATTACAATATGAATGCCGGGGACTTTTTGATATATTTCGCTAATCGCACAACTAAAATTCGCACTAACAAATTCTACTCTCTTTTTCCATTTTCCCCATTTCAACAAAACTCCAAAAATCGCGCGTGCCACAGTTTGCCACTTTCTGTCAAACCCTGCGATCGCACTTTAATTTTGACATTTTTAGGATGAGTCTCATAGAGTCGGGCAATTTCCTGCATTTCCTCCCCGCTAAACCCAGTTCCCACTGTTCCTACTGGTACTAATTTGCCATTGACTTCTTGCGCAACTTCGATCGCGCTAAACGGCCGCCCCGCAACTTTTGTCGGCCTCAATCCAACAATAAACAAGTCTAGTTCTTGACAGTATTTAGTTCTGACTATCGGGAATTTTTTAACATCTTTTCCACCCACATAGCGACAGTTATGCAAAACCCAAACTTCGCCTTCTCTATTTTCCGATTCTTGCTGTTTAGCCAGTAAAAGTTTTTCGGCGGCGGTGCGAAATGTCGGTACAATTTCTAATGCTGGAGATAAACTAGCCAGCATTTCGCCAACTTCAACTCCCGCAGCAATTCGTGATGATTCTGCGAGGATAGTTAAGTCATTGCCCTTGAAAAACAAACATTTAAAAATGCCATAAATTGCTTGTGGGTGAATTGTCGGAAAACCGCTTTCAATATTCACTGTAGCAGCTTGCGCGCCCGTGCGATGTTCGCTGCCCGTGCAGCTTTTGTAATACAGTTCCCCATCTAAAACAAAAGTACCAATTTTAGTGGCGGTCTCAATTAATGCCCGATCGATCTCAATTGATGCTTGCTGCCGTAGGTTAGTCGATCGCGATTGGTAGTATACTTTGTCTGGAGTCACGATCGCAACTACTCGATTGCCGTCGCGCTTCGGTTGTCCCCAATAATCGGGATTTTCGATATAATAAGAACGATCGCTCGGCGCATCAACTGGCTGCATGGTGACAATCCTTCCCGGTTGCAAGTGTGGTGGCAATTCGACCACTACGGGATTGTTGACATTCTCTATTTTTGGGACGGAAGTTGATTGTTTGGCAGCAGCGAGATTGGTGGTAGAATTGTTTGGAAGATGCAGGTCGATCGGCTTTTCTCCAGTCTCCAATTCAAACGCTCTTTTCCAAAAGCCGAGCGCGATTTCTGGATATCCTTCCGATTCCGCGCAAAGTGCAAAACTAATCACTTTTGCCGTGCCAATTCCCCGTCCATAATCAGCTAAATATTGTACGGCACCCGCTTCACCCATCAAGTGCAATCCTCGTTGAACGATGCGATTGTTCCAGCGTTCTCGAATGTCGGCGCTGATTTTTTTAGCTGCTTTTCGCTTGGCTTCCGCGTATTCGGTGCAGTCCATACTGACTCCTTTTTGCAGGGCTACTTTTACATTTTACTGAAGCTTGATTCATTAGTCAAGTAGATACATAACATTGTTGCATAGCTATATCGGTTCGCCACAAATGCTAAGATATCCTCGATCGTGCATTGACGCCGATCGTACCGTGGCTTGCGTCTTGCGAAGTCGGGTTTGCCAACTTCTTCTTATATAACACATAAGAATTTAATATCGAGTTTAATTTTAGTAGATGATGCGATTAATTTTGTACAGTAAACCCGGATGCCATCTGTGCGAAGGGCTCCAAGAAAAACTCGAACAGATTGAAAGCCTCAAATTTCAATTAGAAGTACGAGACATTACCTCACGCGACGATTGGTTTGAAGCTTACCAGTACGAAGTGCCTGTTTTGTTTAAAGTGCAGCCCCAGCGCAAAAATTCTGCTGGCGATGCTGTATTCTGCCCGGAAGAACAATTGCCGCGCCCTTCTCCCCGCTGCACTGTTGCACAATTGGAGCAACTGTTACAGAAATATTTACAAACCGATGAGTCACAATTAAACAGTTGACAGTTGACAGTTAACAGCTTTTTAGTTGACAGTTGACAGTTGACAACCCCCCTCGCCCTGAAAGCGGGGGTTTTAAACCCATGAATTTTGAGAATTAGGACTTACGCGAGGAGTTTTTGAAATGAAATTGAGAGAATTATTGGCAGTAGTTCCTAGCATTTCTTTTGATGCGCAACATCTGGCTATGGATACTGAAGTCAAGGGTTTATCGACTAATTCCCATGCTTGCGAGTCGGGGGATTTATTTTTGGGAATGCCGGGAACTCGGGTAGATGGGGGAGATTTTTGGCAAAGCGCGATCGAATCTGGTGCAGTAGCCGCCGTAATTTCCAACCAAGCAGCCGAAAAAACCTCTTCCCAAGAGGGGGGTAGTTGCGTCATCGCAGCAGCCGATATGGCTCAAGTTTGTGCTCAAATAGCAGTGGCGTTTTACGGTAATCCAGCTAGCAAATTAAAACTTGTCGGCGTTACGGGTACTAACGGCAAAACTACAACTACTCATTTAATCGAGTTCTTACTCAATCAAATGCAGTTGCCTACCGCTATTTTTGGTACGCTTTACACTCGCTGGCCGGGCTACGAAAAAACCGCACTTTACACTACACCTTTTGCTGTGGAACTGCAAAAGCAATTAGCAGAAGCTGTAGCTGCCGGATGCAAATATGCAGTGATGGAAGTCAGTTCCCATGCTTTAGCACAACAGCGGGTTTTGGGCTGTACTTTTGAAGTGGCAGTGTTTACAAACTTGACTCAAGACCATCTTGATTTCCATACCGATATGGAAGATTATTTTAATGCGAAAGCGCTGTTGTTTAGTCCAGATTATCTCAAAAATCGGGCTGTAGTGAATATTGACGACTCCTACGGGCGGCGGATAGTTGAGACGTTAAATTCCGATCGCATTTGGAGTTACAGCACCAGCGACCGAACGGCGGATTTGTACGCCTCCGATCTAGAATACCAGCCCAGTGGAGTTAAAGGAATATTGCATACTCCCAAAGGAAAAACTGCTTTTGCTTTGCCTTTAGTCGGTCAGTTCAATTTATCAAATATGCTGGCTGCTGTTGGTGCTGCTTTGGAGTTGGGTTTAGATTTGTCCGCAATTGTGGACAAATTATCTCAGTTTTCAGGAGTTCCGGGACGGATGGAACGGGTGCAAATTAGTGCCGACCAAGATATTAGCGTAATTGTCGATTACGCGCACACTCCCGACAGTTTGGAAAACTTATTGAAGGCGTCGCGGCCGTTTATTGCGGGTCAGATGATTTGCGTGTTTGGTTGCGGGGGCGATCGCGATCGTACTAAGCGGCCAATAATGGGTAAAATCGTGGCAGAATTGGCCGATTTAGCTGTGGTTACTTCCGACAATCCGCGTACTGAAGTTCCCGATCGCATTTTAGATGATGTCATAGCAGGAATTCCGCCCGAAGTCAAGCCGATCGTGATGTGCGATCGGGCTGCTGCCATTCGCAATGCTATTATCAATGCTAAACCCGGAGATGGCGTGCTGATTGCAGGCAAGGGACACGAAGATTATCAGATTTTAGGCACCGAAAAAGTCCATTTTGACGATCGAGAACAAGCCAGATTAGCCCTAAAAGCAAGAATGAATGGGATTAGTGATTAGTTATTAGTCAGTCCAAGACGCATCGTTCCCAGGCTCTTACACCTCGTTCCCAGGCTCTGCCTGGGAATGAAGATCAGGAGGCTCTGCCTCCTCTTTCTATGCCTCCTCTTTCTATGCCTCCTCTTTCTATGCCTCCTCTTTCTATGCCTCCTCTTTCTCCTCTAAATCGCGAGGCAGAGCCTCTAGAAATGCGTTACCAGGCAGAGCCTGGGAACGAGGGGAAATGCGTTACCAGGCTCTGCCTGGGAACGAGGGGAACGAGGGGAACGAGGGGAATCTGCCCAAAGTCTGACTCCGTGCGAATGCTATTGATGCCTTAGATGAATCAAATGTTGGCCGAAGTTTTGCAGAAATTAATACCAAACCTAATCGAATCTTTATTAAAACATCAGTAGAAAATCAAAGGATAAAAATCACCATCACTGATAACGGTTACGGGATGAGTGAAGAAGTTAAACAAAAAATATTTGACCATTTATTTACGACGAAAGCTGTGGGTCAAGGCACGGGGTTGGGGTTGGCGATCGCGCGTCAAATTGTGGTAGAAAAGCATCAGGGGACGATCGAGGTCTATTCCGCGTTAAGACAAGGGACAGAATTTGCGATCGTACTTCCTTGCAACAGTTTATAGCGATCTCGATTTGTTATTTACACCAATAAAGCTAAGTGTCATACTTAAATCAACAGATTGATATAATAAGAGTTTGAGCGTAGTAGGTTGGGTAGAGCGTCAGCGAAACCTCACACCTGATTTAAAATCAAGAGATTGTCTGTCGCTCGGATTTGGGAGTGGCAGGTGGCGACGGACGCTACAGCTACTGTTGCATAATGTTTAAGAATTAGTATTACTTAATTAAGTTTCTAGCAACATGAACAATAAACCATCTCTATTTAATAGATTTATAGTCCGAGAAATAGACTCTCTATCAAGTTTATCCAAGTGGTTGCTGGTCGCGATTCCTCTAGCTGCTGCCTACTACGGTTCAGGTAAATTAGGAGTGATGATCGCTTTGCCTATTCCACCAGGAACTATTACCGCCTTATGGCCTCCATCCGGTATCCTCTGGGCAGCAAATTGGTGCTTTGGCTATCGATTTTGGCCTGTATTTTTGTTGGCTGATATGGCGATTAATGGTCCCGGATTATTCGAGACAAGTCACGATTTAACCAAGGCGATCGTCACGGCTATTATTCTGGGTTTTTTTGCTATATTAGAGGCAATAGGAGGAACTGTTTTACTGCGTCGCTGGCTGAGTAATTTCTATTTATTCGATCGCTCGGAAAATGTTGTTAAATTCATCCTAATTGCCTTACTATGTACTGCGCTAAATGGGTTATTCAGTGTCTCTGTTACTTGCTTGAGTGGCATGGCTAATTGGGTGAATTTCGGTTACTTGTGGTATACCTTGTGGATTGGAAATGCCATTGGCGTCATAGTTTTCACTCCCATGCTACTAACTTGGCGGCAGTATTTACAGCACCAAGTAAAACGGAGACAATTTATAGAAGGATTGCTGTTCCTAAGCGTGCTGCTAAGTGCAGGAATAATCGCCTTCGGACAGGGGTATCCGATTGAGTATCTGTTCATTCCTTGTTTAGTTTGGGCAAACTTTCGATTTGGCTTATTGGGAAGTACAACGGGGGTTACAATTGTCACAATTCTTGCCCTTTTGGGAACTATCAAAGGTGTGGGTTCTTTTGTCCGACCATCCCTCAACGAATCCCTAATTTTACTTCAAAGTTTTATGGGTTCTGCTGCGGTGACAACGTTGTTGTTAGGGGCAGCGATCGCAGAGCGCAAAGCTTCTGAATCGGCTCTCGATCGAGCAAATCAACAGTTAGAAAATCGCGTTGAAGAGCGAACTGCTGCCTTGCAGCAAGCAAATTATCAACTGACGACAGAGATTGCAGAACGCAAGGAAATAGAAGCAGCAATGTGCGCATCGGAAGCTGCTTTAAAAGAGCAAACTCAAGAATTACAAGCCACTCTACAAAAGTTAAAAGCAACTCAATCGCAGTTGATTCAAACTGAAAAAATGTCCTCAATCGGTCAATTAGTTGCTGGCGTCGCTCACGAGATTAATAATCCAGTTAATTTCATACATGGCAATCTTAGCTACCTCGATGAATATACTTGTGGATTGTTAGAATTATTGGAACTTTATCAAGCAAGCAATGTCGAGCCATTACCAAATATTCAAGAGAAACTTGAGGAACTAGACCTGGAATTCTTAAGTGCAGACATCTCTAAAATACTGCAATCGATGCGGATGGGTACAGAACGAATTAGAGACATCGTGCTATCGCTGCGTAATTTTTCTCGCCTCGATCAATCTGAATTCAAAAAAGCAGACATCCACGCAGGAATAGACAGCACTCTGACTATTCTCCAACATCGGCTGAGAGCAACATCCAATCGTCCAGAAATTCAGGTGCTCAAAAACTATCAAAAATTGCCCTCGATCGAGTGCTGTCCCGGTCAACTAAATCAAGTATTTATGAATATTATCAGCAATGGAATTGATGCCATAGAAGAGAACGATCGGCAAAATTGTACTGAAGCCGATCGGACCAAAACGGGAGAAATTTGTATTACCACAGAAGTTGTTTGCAGGGAATGGATAAAAATCCGCGTGGTTGACAATGGAATTGGCATCAGCGAGACTATACGATCTCGCCTATTCGATCCATTTTTTACTACCAAACCTGTGGGTCAAGGAACGGGGTTGGGTTTGGCGGTAGCGCATCAAATTATCGTCGAAAAACATCGTGGAAGTATTACAGTTAATTCCACTCTAGGAGAAGGAACCGAATTTGCGATCGCACTGCCAATCGCCTCATAAATAGCATTGAGAATTAGAGATTCGAGAACAATATTATTAAACAGGAATTCACAGATAAGCATCAACCTGAAACTCCTAACCAATAACTATTGCAGCGGCAAAAACACCGTCATCACCTCACCCTTTTCAGGGCGCTGACGAATTACCAACTTTCCCCCAGCCGCCCGAAATAAATTCTTAGTCACGCTCAAATTTAAACTCAAACTTCCCGTCTCCGGTTGCACCATCAATAAAGGCCCGATCGACCGCAAAGGAGTATGAGTATTTGCTGGCACAGTTGATTCGCCCTCAGCGTCAGATGGATGTTTCGACTCCAACTGCAACTTTAACTGATCTCCCGCCAAAGTCACCCCTACCTGAATGTGACTTCCCGATACCAAAGTCCGAGTAAAATTCTCAATCAAACCAGTTAAAACCTGATCCAGCATAGTCGGATCGCTGACAACGGCAGGCAACTTTTTCGGAACAATTACTTCCAAAGTATGATTGCGCTGACTTGCTTGTTTTTGCCAGCGCGGAATGCTATTTTGCAGCACTTCACCGAGGGACATTGCTGTTAGCTGCACGGCGGAATTTTTGGCTTGCGACATTTCCATTTCTACGGCGCGGAAAATTAAGCCGAAGCGATCGATCTGAGCGGTACACTCAGCATCGATCGTTTCCAAACGCTTGATTACAACCGGATCGAGTTTGGGACGTTTCAGGAGCAGTCGAGTCAGAGTGCGAATAGTAGCTAAAGGAGTGCGGACTTCGTGGGCGATCGCCTGTAGCAATTCCACCTCTTTAGTAGCATGGGGAATCGGAGATTTACAGTTGAGATTATTAGCTTGTAATTTTTCATGCCTTGCCCTCCAACCCTCATCAAATCTTTCGTCCTTAACTCTACCTGTTTCCTCTTTCCAAAGTGGCAAATTATTTAAAAGTAAGCGACTGAACTGCGTGACTATTTTATAATTTGGCTCGACAGGGAAAAACTGCTCGAACAGTGCATCTAATTTAGTTGAATTATGATTAAATTGGCTAACAACCAGATTGATACCGCCGTCAGAATTTGTCAGCAAACCTTCGCTGTCACTCACTCTGTGCCGCAAAACTGCCCAAGCTTTCGCGACTACTTGCGGATCGAAAGAAAATAGAAAAGCTGGAATGCCGACAGCATTTTCGCCAAGAACCATCACCAAGCTAAAACTAGCTGTTAAAACCAAACAAAACTGCTCATTAGCTAAAGGATCGCCGCTCGCCAAAGCTAGCGCAGGCGTCGCAGTCGGCACTGATATTTTCACATCTGTCGCTGCTGGCAGCAAAGCTAAATTTTGTCGAGCCCGAAAAGACCACAAAGCCGCATCATTGTCTGGAATACTGGTAAAAATCCAATTGGCAAAACCGGAAGCCAAAGCGGGGTCAGTTAAAACAGAAGATGGACCCGACAATACCAATCCCTGACAGGAATTGGGAACAGTCGATCGACAATTTGAACCCAAGGAATTTGTTTTTTGTCCTGGTTTTTGCCCTGGTTTTTGCCGATCGAGTATTTGATTCAAAGCTGCGATTGCCCCGTACCACTCCTGTTCCGCTTTCAGCCTGGAAGCCCCGCGACTCCCAAAACACCTATGACGACCATTTTCTCCTGTTAACTTCTCATCAAAGAGACTGAGGTCATTTTCTGAGCCTTCGGAGGCTAAAATTTCGCTTAATGTTGGTAAAAAGTAAGTATTCACAGTTATAAACCCACCTTCTGAGACATGAAGGATGAAGTATTTATTTAAGTTCCGGAGTTAGGATTCAGACAAACAGTTGACAATTAATCCACCCTGCCCCTCACCCCCCCCAAGGGGGGAAGACAGTTGACAGTGAGGTTTTTAGGATAGGGATTTAAGTTGACAGTTAACTGTTAAAAAATCCTGCTGAATTCTGGCGCATGACTCCTGACTCACAGCATATCCACATTTGTCAATTCCCGATATTGGCAGAACCGTACCAAATAAGCCGCAATCTCCGCGCTGGGGTCAATATTTTGCATCAACTAGACCGATCGCCCTGGCAAAAGTGCAGAATAGATGCAGTTAATATCCTGCTTTCCTCATGCCTACCTCGATCGCTGACTCCAAAAATCTGCTGTCTGACTTAATGGCACGCTACCGCAACCAAGTCGATTATCTAGCAATTCGTCTCGAAGAAGCCGAAGGCACCGACATCCTGTTGCGGGGCGAAAAAATTGAAACCCTTAGCGAAGGAGTCTCAATTGGCGGCCAAGTTCGAGCTTGTCACAAAGGCGGCTGGGGCTTTGCCAGTTTTAACCGACTTTCCACCCTCGCCGACAGAATTGAAGAAGCCATCGCCGCGGCCAAACTGATCGGCGAAGAAGAGACTATTCTCGCGCCCGTGACGCCCGTACAAGACGTTTGTTTTCTACCGCTGACAGGAACAGATCCCCGTCTGGTTCCCCTGATTGAAAAAAAGCAATTGTGCGATCGCTACGCCCAAATTCTGCGTAGCATTGACCCCCGCATCGCCACCATCTCCGTCCGCTACGGCGATAGCACCCAGCGGATCATCCTCGCCACCTCCGAAGGCACAATGCTGGAACAAGGTTGGGCAGACATGGAAATGCGCTTTGGCGCCACAGCCCGCAGCGGGGAAACCGTACAAACCGGTCGTGAAACCACTGGTTCCCGCAAAGCATACGAAGACTTAATCGATCTCGATGTTCAAGTGCGCAGCGCCGCCCAGCGAGCCGTAGACTCTTTAGCCTTACCCCCCGTCCAAGGTAACACTTACACCGTCGTCATCGACCCAATTCTCAGCGGATTATTCGTCCACGAAGCCTTCGGCCACCTCTCCGAAGCTGACATGGCCTACGAAAATCCCGACATCTTGGAGGTAATGACTCTCGGCCGCCAGTTTGGGCCCAAAGACTTGCAAATTTTTGACGGTGCGGCGCCTCCAGGACACCGCGGCAGTTATTTCTATGACGATGAAGGCACTCCGGCTACTACTACTCAGTTAATTAAAGATGGTGCTTTAGTCGGGCGGCTGCATTCTCGTGAAACTGCTGGGAAATTGGGAGAAATACCAACTGGAAATGCTCGTTGTTTGAATTATCATTATCCGCCGATCGTCCGCATGACTAATACTTGGATCGAACGCGGTAAAACAGCGGTTGCTGACTTATTATCTGGCATCGAAGAAGGAGTTTATGCGCGCAATTGGCAAGGCGGCATGACTAACGGCGAAATGTTTACTTTTGGTGCTGGGGAAGCTTGGATGATTCGCAATGGCGAATTGGCAGAACCAGTGCGAGACGTGACTCTTTCAGGTAATGTTTTCAGCACTTTAGCTGATATTGAGGCGATCGGCGACGATTTTTATTGGGATGAATCCGGCGGCTGTGGCAAGGGCGGACAAAGCGGTTTGCCTGTAGGTTGCGGCGGCCCGAGTTTGCGGATTCGCGATGTAGTTGTTGGCGGCGAAGCTGCTGAAGATTGAGCTGTCGATCGAACACCTTACATCATTTTCATGAACAGGCAAGATGCTTGTTCCACAGCAGAAAAAAATTCTTGTGGGGTGGGCATCTTGCCCGCCCTTGCAAGACTTATCTTACTTTTCATCAACAGGCAAGATGCCTGTTAAAAACCGACTTTTTGGGAGATGTCTAGCGGAGACATAGAATAATTATTAAGATTTGATGACACTTGGGCTTTACCGTTTACTTTTTATACACTCTAGCACAACCACAAATTTAGAAACGATCGAAATCTTAATCCTTGATTTTTATTGATCTTCCGAGATTTAATTCTACGTATTAGTAACGCGATCGCGGCGAGAGCATCCGGGAGTTGGTGAGTGGCTACAGCCTTCTTTTTTCTTCTTCGGAGTTTTTGCTAACATCATTTGTTGGGAAGCATTGAATTGAGTTTCTGTCATTGAAAGATTCTCTAGTTTTTGAGGAAGCAGAGGGGTGCTAGCCAATACCATACTTAAAAAAACGAACTTAATGGAAGTATACATGGTGGATTCTTTTTCAGAAATTCTACTCCCCGATACGCACTTGCTGTCAGTATATCCGGACTAACTACGGTTAATACTTAGCTTAATAATCTTTTTAATTTTTCGCTCTTTCTAAAAAAAAACACAGTGAAAATAGTCGGGCAGGAATCAACCATATTTCACTTTTTTTTGGTAAAGTGTTCGTTGCTTTGGCTTATCTTCCGCTTCCTCGTTCCGGTAGGGTATCTCGATCGCTATCTGCGTAAAACATCGGATTTGGGACTTGAGCAGTTAAGAATTCGGGAAGAGATTTGTCTTGAGAGAAAAAGGTCGATCGAGTTTCAAAGTTTTGAACCTTCACTGCGATACCGCTCAGTATAAGGCTTGACATCAGGATGGAAGAATAAAGGCGCATCATAAAGTTCCATATCTAGCTTTCCACTATTGATACGGAGCCTGTAATCTGGTATCAGGGTAAAACAAAGAAATTTTGGCGAAATAATCAATTATTAATTGATACAATCTCCCACTGTTTTGAGCTTGCCTTGATAGAGGGTAAAACCCCTCACACCGATCACCCTTTTATTGCAAATTGTAAAGTTTTTTAATTTTCAGATTTACTTCATAATTTATTGCTAAGCGATCAATTACGATCGCTCGACATCTTTGATCGAGTACACTCTCGGATCGTTCGATCTCCCTAGGACACGGCAAGGTCTAAGTCCCTACACTTCATAAATCTGGAATACGCTGTATTTGTGCGAACAACGAGTCGAGGGTTGAGGAATTGTCTAAAACACGATCGGCTTTTTGACACTTTTCACCTATTGGTAACTGAGTATTAATACGGGCATTCGCTCGATCGATATTCAAGCCATCTCGCTGCATCAGCCGTTCTAATTGCACGGAAGGCGAACAGTAAACCACCCAAATTTCTGTACACAAGTCAGTCATCTTCGCTTCAAATAGCAGGGGTACTACCAAAACCACAGTCAATGCGTTTGTGGATACCAAACTTAATTGAGAAATGTAGCTTTGAGTTGTCTCAACTAAGCGGCGGCGCACGTAAGGGTGAATCTGTTCTTCTAGCCACTGCCGTTCGGCTGGGTTACAAAAAATAATATTTCCCAACTCGGGTCGATTTAAATTACCATCGACGAGCAAAATACTAGCGCCGTAGCGTTCTACAATAGAATCCAGTATTGGCGAACCTGGATGCACGGCTTCGCGGGCGTAAATATCGGCATCTAAAATTGGAAATCCATAAGTATCTGCCAGATAATTAGATATAGCGGTTTTGCCGGTGGCGATGCCTCCAGTCAAGCCGATGATACGTGCAATTCGTCGATCGCTCATAATTTTCTCTGTTTTGACTTTGCGTGTTTCGACACTTATCGCCAGTTCTTGCTATGTTAGTGACACACTCAAAATTAGACTTAAAATTTGAGGTTTCGCGATCGAGAGCTAGTTTTAGGAATTCTGAAGATTGGGGTGCGATCGGCTCTTGTTTACAAATCTCTATTTTAAACTCGAATCAAGGTCTAGACCGAGGCAAACCTTATGAATGCTCAACGTGCTGTGCGGTCGATGCTGGCAGCAATTCCGATAGCCACATTCTGGATATTAGATTTTTCTCCGAACCTGCTTTTTTCACAAGACAGCAGCATCGGATCGGTCTTACTGGCAATTTATCCCCAATCTCAAACAGCCAGAGCACAATCTATTGTTCCCGCCTCAGACGGCACCGGCACCACCATTACGCCCTCCCAAGGGCAGCAGACTCGCTACGACATTACTGGTGGCACTCCCTCAAGGAACGGGGTAAATCTGTTCCACAGTTTTACTCAATTTGGTCTCAATTCGGGTGAAACTGCCAATTTTATCTCCAACCCAACCATTCAAAATATCCTCAGTCGCGTGGTTGGCGGCGACGCTTCGTTAATTAACGGTTTAATTCAAGTCAGCGGCGGCAATTCTAATTTATACCTGATGAACCCAGCAGGCATTATCTTCGGAGCTAATGCCAGACTGGACGTGCCCGGATCATTTTTTGCTACCACGGCTAGCGGTATCGGTTTTGACAACCGCTGGTTCAACGGTACTGGCGCTAACGATTACGCTTCCTTAGTCGGAATGCCGAATGCTTTTGCTTTTCCCGCACAGTCGGGCAGTATTGTCAATGCCGGTAAATTGGCTGTTGGTACGGGGCAGAATTTAACTTTGCTCGGCGCCACGGTAATTAGTACCGGAGAACTTTCAGCCCCAGGAGGCACAATTACGGTTGCTGCTGTGCCTGGGGAAAATCTGGTGCGGCTTAGTCAAAATAATCTGCTGCTGAGTTTAGAAGTTTCTCCGTCTCTACCGCCAGAGGTCGATCGAACTATGCCATTTTCTCCCCTAGCTTTGCCACGGCTGCTGGCAGGGCCGGGAGTCGCTCATGCTACTGGTATAACTGCGAACGATCGAGGTGAAGTGGTACTGACGGGCGGCCAAACAGTGGCGGCCTTGCCGGGAAATGCCCTGGTATCGGGTGCTGCGGACGTGTCTGCCACGAATGGCACGGGAGGCAATGTCAATGTTTTGGGAGACCAGGTAGGACTATTTGGAGCAAATATTAACGCTTCTGGCCCCCAGGGTGGCGGAACGGTAAGGATTGGGGGAGACTACCGAGGTGCCGGAAGCGTGCCGAATGCGACGATAACTTACGTAGATGGCAAAAGTACGATCGTGGCAAATGCTACCTCAGAAGGTAACGGCGGTAATGTTTTTGTCTGGGCAGACAATACCGCAGCATTTTGGGGCAACATCAGCGCTAAAGGTGTATCTCCAACTGCCGATAGTGGTGGTGTTGGCGGGTTAGTGGAAGTTTCGGGCAAGCAAAGATTGATTTTTAACGGTACTGTCGATACCACCGGAACCAATGGTTTGGGAACTTTGCTGTTAGATCCAGAGAATATTTTAATTACAGACTCGGCAACCAGTGAAGGCGATGCGACAATTATTGCTAACAATCAGATTTTGGCAACAGGAAGGCAGACTTCAGAGCAAAATACGTCGGACGCTTCGTTGACAATTTCGGCGAGTGCTTTGGAAAGTATGTCCGCCACCGCAAATATAGTTTTGGAAGCGCTGAATGATATTAAAATATCCGATTTGGCTGACAATCGGTTGAGCTTTCAAGCAACTACAGGTTCCATTAGTTTTAAGGCAGATGCCGATCGTAACGGTGCGGGCACGTTTTCGATGAATGCTAAGGATACAATTAGCACTCAAGGTGGTTCGATCGCAATTTCGGGAAACCAAATTATTGCAGGTAATTTGTCAAGCAATGGTGGAAATATTAGTTCGATCGCTCAGGAAGCATCTAGTGCTACTAATATTTATTCATTAAATAGCAGCACTGGTAGCAGTGGCAATATTTTGCTGGAAGGAATGAATGTAACAGCAGAAAAAATTGATGCCGGCGGTTCTAAAGCAGCGAGCAATGTAACTTTAACGGCTCGAAATATTCTGGAGGTTGGGGAAATTGCAGGAGGGCAGGGAAACATTACTTTGACTGGTAATGAAATAAATTTGAAAGGTGGTGCGAATTCAGTTAGAGGCACTGGTTTGTTGGTACTGCAACCTTGGAGTCCGGGTCAAAATATTGCGATCTCAGGTGCTAATGATGTGGGGACAAATACTTTTTTGAATCTGACGGCAAATGACCTGGGAACTCTACAAAATGGGTTTAGTGGAATTACGATCGGCCGCAGCAATGGTACTGGTTCGACTTTGGTCGCTAACAGTTTTATATTTTACGACCCACTAATTATTCAGTCACCGGCAACGTCGGGAACAATCACTACAACTAGTTCCCTAACAGGAGCAGACAATGCTTCAATTACCCTGAAAGCTGATGGCAATATCAAAACTGGCAATATTTCTACTAACGGTGAAGAAATTCGCCTCGCCAGCCAAACAGGTAATGTGACAACCGGTCAGCTACGTACTGCAACTACCCCGGTGAGGAGCTCTGCTGGAAATGTTAGTGTTACCGCCGAGGGGAAGGTGACTGTAGGTGCGATCGACACCAGGGGCGATCGCGCGGGCAATGTGACGCTGACCGGTCGCAACGGAGTGAGTGCAGGTGCGATCGAATCTGGCGGTTTGCAAACAACGGGAAATATTACCCTGACAGGGAGGGAAATTGACTTGACAGGGGACAAAAATTCGGTAGCAACCAACGGTAATCTGGTGCTGCAACCGACAGATCCGAGCCAAAACATCACAATTGCTGGTTCCGGTGGCGATACAGAGGCTTTGGACTTGACGGCTGCTGAGTTGAGTGCGCTACGGAACGGGTTTGCTTCGATCGCGATCGGGCGTTCTGACGGCAGCGGTACGATCGCTATTGCTCCGACAACGCCAAATTCAACCCCGCCGACATTAACGTTTCAAGACCCGATCGCCATTCTATCTCCTTCTGGCAACGGTGTGATTTCGGGAACGGGTGCGATCGCAGGCATTGATAACGCTGCCATTACTCTACTAGCTGGTACTGTTAGTGTTGGCGACGTTACCTCCCTTTCGGGGATTAACATCACTAGCAGTACGGGCAATATGACGACGGGTACGCTTTCGTCTCGATCGCAAAACGGAGCAGGGGGGGATATCATCCTCCGCAGCGCCGGTTCGCTAGCCGTCAGCAATGTTAATGCTTTCGGTGCCAAAAGTGGCGGAGATATCTCGATTTCGGCACCAGGCCCGATCAGTACGGGAGTGATTAACTCTAGTTCGGAGTCGGGAAAAGCCGGTTCGAGCACGATTACCGGGCAAAAAGATATTGAAGTTACTTCGATCAAAGCTCGTGGCAATACCGGAGGCGATGTGGAAATTGCAACCGGGGGAGTGCTTCGGACAACGGGAACTGAGACAAATGCCGATCGCGCCCCCGTGAGCATTTCTACTGATGGGCGCGTTCAATCAGGTTCGTTAACACTGCTACAAAGCAGTTGCAAGTCTGGAACCTGTACTCTAACGCCTCTGGGAACGGGAAGCACGAGGCCGAATACTAACACTAACGTCAGTATCCCTCCTGGCGACTCGATCGCGATCGTCCCAAGTCTGCCACCTACAACTAGCGTGCAACTGCAAACCACAGGCAAATCTCAACAATTGGTAACTCAGACAAGTCCGATCGAGAATCCTGCAAATACAAATGTCTCTCCAAACCCTGCTGCTGCAACTCAGGGGACGAGTTCGAGCGTGATGTTGGCGGGGGTGTTGGATGTGTCACCATCGGTGTTAAAAGACAATCTAAGCCCGAATGCGAACGCAGAAAATGGTCAGACAGGAACGACTGCACAGAAACCAGGGAATGCAATAGCGATTCAGAATGCCAGATTTCCAGAAATTGCTCGATCGAACTCAATCACCCAAGTAAATCCGATCGACGCAGTGCAGAAAAGAGATCAAATTCAGGGTCAAGAATTTGAACATTACTTTGGTGGAAATATCGCTCAAAAGTCGGTGACGCCGCAAAGCATCCGAGATACTCTCAGCAGCGTCAATCGCTTGACAGGCGTTAAACCCGCGATCGTTTACGTGTGGGCGAAAGCCAGCCATTTAGAATTAGTAATACTGTTACCAGACGGCAAAAATATTTTCAAAAGTGTACCCGCCAGCCGCGAAACAGTCCTGCAAGTTGCTAGAGAGTTCACTAATGCTGTGCGAACTCCCAGGAGATTGAATGCTGCTGATTACAAAGAATCAGCCCAGCAACTTTACCAGTGGTTAATTGCACCGCTGCAACCGGAATTAGAAGCTAAAAACATTGACACGCTAGTGTTTTCAATGGATGCAGGTTTGCGAACTTTGCCTTTGGCTGCTCTTTTTGACGGCAAGCAATTCTTAGTAGAAAAGTATAGTTTAGCGCTGATTCCCAGTTTGAGTTTGACTGATACTCGTTATACTGATGTCAAAAATTCTGAAGTCTTGGCAATGGGTGCGTCGAAATTTCCCGAAAAATACGCTCAAAATCCCCTACCAGCCGTGCCCCTGGAAATATCTACAATTGTGGGCAAAATTTGGCCGGGATCGTCTTTTCTCAACGAAAATTTCACCCTGGCAAATTTGAAAAACAAGCGCAATCAACCGCAATATAAAATTATTCACTTAGCTACTCACGGAGATTTCCAGCCTGGAGGTGCGGAAAATTCTTACATCCAATTTTGGGATACTAAGTTGCAGTTGAATCAATTGAGTAAATTGCAGTTATCGAAGCCAGAGGTGGAGTTATTGGTTTTGAGTGCTTGCACTACGGCTGTGGGGGATGAACAGGCTGAGTTGGGTTTTGCGGGGCTAGCGGTAAACGCGGGAGTAAAGTCGGCTTTGGCGAGTTTGTGGTATGTCAGCGATGCCGGTACTTTGGGGCTGATGACGGAGTTTTACCAGCAGTTGCGCACGGCGCCGATTAAGGCCGAGGCTTTGCGGCAAGCGCAGTTAGCGATGCTGCGGGGGGAAGTGCGATTGCAAGATGGTTATTTGGTGCGATCGAACAATAATCAGTCTCTACCTTTGCCTGTGGAATTGAGTGCTAGGGGCGATCGAAATTTGTCGCATCCTTATTATTGGGCGGCTTTCACAATGATCGGTTCGCCTTGGTAGTTGTGAATAGCTTGTAAAAGTATAGTCATCTATTACATGACATGGGAGGCGTTGAATCCCTCCCCTTTCGCTTTCACTTCGAGCGGATTCAACCGCCTCGGCTGAGCTACACAGCTCCCTATCCCATCGCTAAAAGCATTTGGGACTGCTTTTCTTAAAATATTATAAGACCCGTTAACATCAGCGTTAATTAATCGGCCGCTCGCTGTTTTGTACAAT
>JAAUPI010000091.1 GCA_012035135.1 Microcoleus sp. CSU_2_2 | reverse complement strand
CCTCAATGGCCGGAAAATCCATGCACTTCACTCTTGAAAGTTCCCTATTCCCTGTTCCCTAGCTGTTGCCTGTTCCCTATTCCCTGTTCCCTCCCCCCTTGCAGATCACTTATTCAGCAAGCCCTAAATAATCATGTCCGACCGAGCGATCGCTGCGAAGATTCGTTTGTAATGGCGATCGACCGACAATGATATGATACCAAATCCGGCTGATTCATCCCCGTTATAAATTGTATGGTGCGTCGCTCGTTTAATCTCGGTTTAAGCGCGAGAATTATTCGTGGCGACGCACCCTACGCTCCTGCTCGTTATAAAGGGGGTAACAAACCCGGATTTGGTATGATATCAAATCCGCGCTTCATCCCCATTCTTCATCTCTCTCTTCTTTTCTTCTGCGTTTACATTGGATCTCATCTAACTGAGAAAAGCTATAATCCATACATCACAAAGCTCATAGCCAAATTCAACGAGAAGTTTAGCGAACTCTGGTATTCTGTGATACAGATTTATTAAGTGTTTCCCATTAAACAAAGGTATATATCCAAACTATGACGGATATACAGAATATTCCATGTATGTGTGGTACAGATAACCCTGCGGATTTACCTTAGCTGGTTTACCAATAGTTGCTACTGCACTTCATGAATCTGGAAGATGCTGTAACAGCTCGAAATCACAGAAAGCATCTAAGTTATAACTTACCAACTAACACTCTTTAACGACACTGTAGGGTGCATCAGTCTTAAGGTTAGTACCTAAAATCTACAATCTACAATCTAAAATCGCATGGCTGACTCAAATGCAGAACTCAAGCCTACCCTGGGATTGGTAGGAATTACGATTAATGCGATGGCGCTGATTGCACCGGGCGCTTTTCTGTGGACGACATACCAACTGCAAGCCCCGCCAGATTCCGCTAAAAATATGTGGGCCGCGATCGCTCTTGCAACTTGTATAGCCCTGCTAACAGCAAGCTGTTATGCAACTCTTTCTAAAGCTTACCCGCAAGCTGGTGCTGGCAGTTCCTACTACTATGCCGAAGCAGCAATCTTAGCAAAAGAGGAACACAAACACTTCCGTTTGGCGCGTTTGGCAAAGTTTGTTACCGGCTGGGCGGCGCACTTGTACTACTGGGTGTACCCCGGCATCATGATTAGCTTTATGGGAACGCTTGTCGTTTACATTGGGCAGTTGTTTGACCCTGGTTTTGCAGTAGATTGGTTCAGCAAAGCCTTAATTTGCTTTATCTTTACTGGGCTGGTGGGCGGTATTGCCCTCCAGGGCGTTACTGGTTCTACGCTGATTAATATCATCATCAATATTGTCCAAATTAGCTCTCTAACTTTCTTAGGATTGTTGATGATTGTTTACCGATTGGGTCATCCAAATGTGAATTACGAACACGCAAATGCTATTAGCGTTGTGGTTCCTCACGATTTATCGGGATTGATTTATCAGGCGACGATCGCCATTCTTTTACTGGTGGGATTTGAATCAGCAACAGCGATGGCGGGCGAGGCGATTAATCCTCGGCGCGATATTCCTCGTGGTGTAATTCTATCTTTATTTATTCAGGCTTGTATCTGCTACTTTTTTGAGTATTTTGCTGCTAATTTTTTCATCGGAGACCAATATACTGCAACTGTTGATGGTAAAACTGTAACGGGGTTTGCCGCAGCATTATCGTCGGGTGCGCCGATCGGCGATATCGCGAAAATTTTGGGGGATACGCTGCTGTTTGGCAACGGATTTTTGCTGCAAATTACGATCGCCAGCACAGTCGTCATGGCATTGATCGGGACGGCTCTATCGTCGCTGTCAACGGGTGTTCGGATCAGTTATGCGATGGGGAGCGATCGCGAATTGCCGGCCGTATTCGGCTTTTTACACGGACGCTACAACACGCCTCACATCGGAATTTACTTTCTTACTGGACTCTCGGCTTTGATTGGTGCCTATGCGGTGCAAAGTGTTGATAACGTGACGATCGTGACGTTAGTTTCTAACATCGGCACGTTTATGCTCTACGGAATTACCTGCGGAGTGACGCTGATTGCTACTCTAGAGCATTTGCTAGATGAAGAACACAACCTAATCAAAACTGTTGTGATTCCCGTGTTGGGTTTAGTTATGAATTTACTCATGGTTTGTGGCATTTTCTACTACGGTTTGACTGGAGTGGGTAACGCTAAAACAAATTCTATGACTGCGATCGGCATTTCGATCGCCTTCTTTGTTGGAGGATTTGCTTACCTGATTGGAGATAGCTTAATCAAAGGCAAACCCCTGTTTTTGCCCTCGGATATTAATCATCCCTTGCGTGATGATGCCCCTTCTTCTAAATCTCGATAGGTAAACAGTTAACAGTTGATAGTTGACAGCAAACATTTGACAACTGTCAACTATTAAGACGGGGATTTACCCTCCGCAACGCCCTGTGCCCAGTTCTAAAAACCATCCGCCGATTTGAGGGCGGAGAATACGAGATCCAAGATATTTGGTAATTGAAATCTATGCAATTGATTCTTGCAATTATCCAACCTGGTAAATTAGATTCCGTTAAGGAAGCCTTAGTCAAACTGGGCATTCAAGGAATGACTGTCACCGGTGCGAAGGGATTCGGGCGTCAAAAAGGCAAACCGCTTGCTTTTTTGGGGCTGCTAGATATGGAAGGCAAACCTTTTACGGTTGACTTTTTGCCCAAAGTCAGAATTGAAATTGTCGTTAACGACGATCAAGTCGATGCAGTTGTCGATACTATTGTGGCTGCGGCGAAAACAGGCACGGTTGGAGATGGTAAATTGTTTGTGATTCCGGTAAGCCGCACAGTTCGCATTCGCACTGGCGAAGAAAACGAAGCAGCTTTGACAATCGAAGAACCTGCAACGCTGAGCGATTTCAGCAAAAAGAAATGAGCTCGATTCCGGTGAATTATTCAAAATCAAATTGGTTTGAATGAATAAGGACGAAGAGTCCTTATTCATTCAAACCCTGAAGAATCAAATTTGTTTGTAGTAAGGATGAAGAGTCCTTATACTAAATCCGGGTTACTTACCCCCTTTATAATCAGCAGTCTCGTAGGGTGCGTCGCCACGAATGATTTTCGCTATAAACCAATATTAAACGAGCGACGCACCATACAGTATTACCGGAGTTGAGATGATTCAATCTTTGTGGCTGTTTGTATTAGCTGGACTCTGCGAAATTGGCGGTGGCTATTTATTTTGGCTATGGTTGCGCGAAGGAAAAAGTCCTTGGTTAGCCATAATTGGGACGGTTATTTTGATGGTTTACGCGGTAATTCCAACGCTGCAACCAGCTACTTTTGGGCGGGCATATGCGGCTTACGGCGGTGTTTTTATCGTGCTGTCGATTCTGTGGGGCTGGGTTGTCGATCGAATTGCTCCTGATAAGTACGATTTGCTGGGAGGGTGGATTGCTTTGCTGGGAGTTGGACTAAATAGCCAAAAACTTTACTAAACTTAGTCATACTTAACTTGACTGATTAACATTGTGGACGGTATGATTAAACCAATGCCTAAAAAGGGCTTAATTATCTGGTTTGTAAACCACAGCGCATGTCAAAACTGACCAGCCTCCTGCAAGGTCGAACGGGAGTCCGCGTTTCGTTAAATTGGTTGAAAATAGTGGATGACTCATGGCTAAAAGCTTCAACTAAAATTAACTCAATTAGGGTAGGCTACACCCGAATTAACGCCTGTGGACAAGTTGCGAGCCGACTCCCTTGGATGAAGCAGGAAGCAGACCCTTCAGAAGCAATCCTGATTGAATGGTGAGACTTAAATAAGTTTAGCCAAGTTTTGTGTAGCAGTTTTGGTGATTATGTACACACCTCGTCGTTAGCAGTTTTTCAAATAAATAGTCCTGGACACACGGGTGGTCAGAAACCGGGTTTTTTACGACAATCTTTCGCACTCGCCTACAGATTCGGTCAAAAACCCGGTTTCTTTGGTCTGAGTGCGTAAGTCTTGATCGATCTTTTCTTAGTACGATCGCGGGTAACTTCACCCGCGATCGCTTTTTGTCAGCTTTTGCTGACACTCAGTGGTTTCACCGTTGCTTTTTCCAAAAAAAGGTAAAATAGTAGTGAAAGATACAGAAAAAAATTAAGTTATCAGAATCAAGCAATGTTTAATACAATATTGACCCAGCAGCGACAAATCCTCGGAACGTTTCCCAGCCGTGAAGCAGCAGGAGAAGCCCTCGATTATCTGGTGTTTTCGGGTTTTCCATTAGCGCGGGTGTTTTTGCTGGGACATGGCTGCGAGGAACAGGAAAATGCTTTAAATCTTCCCTCAGAGTCACTGGGAGCGATCGCAGGGACTACAACTGGACTGAAAAAAGGAATGTTTTTGGGCAATTTGCTTGGAGGTGCTACCGGGTTAATTTTGGGGGCGGGACTCCTGGCACTTCCGGGTGTGGGTCAAGTAATGCTGTCTGGGGCGATCGGCTTTACCCTGTTGAGTGGCGGAATTTGCACGACTGCGGGGGGATTGATCGGGGCTTTAATTGGATTGGGGCTGACTTCAGAGCAAGCCAAAGCCTATCAGCAGCAAATTGCTAGGGGCAGTGTTTTATTAATTGTAGAAGGTACCGGGGAAGAGGTCGATCGAGCTAAATACTTACTCGCACAATCGATTCCCTAAACCTTACCCCTACGTACCTTTTTATCGCATTTTCAATTAAACAGCCGCCAACTCAGGAGTCGGGCGCTTGCTGTGACGGATACCTTCGATCGCACCTGCGTAATCCTTCGCCTTAAACACCGCAGAACCAGCGACGATCGCATTAGCGCCCGCTTCCAGCACCTGCCAAGTATTATCCACCTTCAAACCACCATCCACCTCAATCCAAGGATCGAGGCCTCTTTCATCGCACATTTGGCGCAACTTGCGGATTTTCGGCACAACCGTCGGAATAAAACTTTGACCGCCAAAGCCTGGATTGACACTCATAATCAGCACCAAATCGCAAAGTTCCAGCACGTGATCGATCAACTCCAGGGGTGTCGAAGGATTCAGAACTACACCTGCCATTTTGCCCAATTCCCGAATTTGACCGAGGGTGCGGTGCAAGTGAGGCGAAGCATTATGTTCGGCGTGAACTGAAATAATGTCAGCACCAGCCTTAGCGAAGTCCTCAACATACTTCTCCGGTTCCACAATCATCAAGTGGACATCCAGAGGTTTCTTCGTTACGGGACGAATTGCTTCCACAATCAGTGGTCCGATCGTAATATTAGGAACAAAGCGACCGTCCATCACATCTACGTGAATCCAGTCGGCGCCGGCTCGATCGACAGCCTGAATCTCTTCTCCAAGACGGCTAAAATCGGCTGATAATATTGATGGAGAAATAACGATCGGTTTTTGGGATTGGGTCATGGCTAAGTCTGTTCTCCTGTCTCCTGTGCTGTATCCAGTCTATCAAAATGCGGCGATCGGACTTGAAAAGTTGTAAATAATCAGTTAATTAGAGGTAGGTGTAGCAGACAAATTTACCCCTAATAGACAACTTTTGTCCAAAACCGCCTTTTCTGCTCGAAATTGTGACTTTTAAGTGGTGAATTATGAAAAATACAGATCCCTTAGAAAATCCTGACCTCGATCGTGCAAGTCTGTTTGTATTAATGATCCCAGTCATTGGCTTTTTTCCGGCCCTGTGGACGCTCTACCGCCGTCAGGGCAGCCCCGAACGCAAAGCCATCAGCCGCTTGGCAATTGCTCTTGCTTTTACTTGGCTTTTAGGACATATTCTTTTAGAAGCTGGAGCCATTTCTACGGAATCTCCGACACTCCCCATGTTATTAATGAGTAGCATACTAACTACTAGCTATTTCATAGTTGCTCTGGGGCTGATGGTTCGCCTGTGGAAACGTCAACCGCTATGGTTGCCTGGAATTAGCCGGGTAGCTGAGCAAGTGTTGGGCAAACATTATTGATTGAGTGTGTCTTCCGCTTGATACTACAAATTGTCATGATATTTTTTATTCTTGTTACGTGTGAGGAAGCCAGTGCCAGCTCAAAAAATTCCTAATCAAGACCCAATCAAACAACCAGCCTCTAACCCCTCAACCAAAAAATCTCCCCAGCCTCACCGAGGCCGTTGGCTAGGATTTGGTTTTGGCTTAGCTGGAGTAGCCATGCTTTCAGCCACAGCCGGTGCATTGCTAGCTGTGTCGCTTTCGACAACCCCGCTTCAACAGCAAAAATTGACTCCTGAAGAAGCAGCAGTGTTTTCTCAAGGCGACATGGCAAAGCTCAATATGAAAATGCCCGAACTGACTCGCCCAGTTAATATTTTAGTTTTAGGACTTAAGGTTCTGAGTTCTGACATCGAAGAAAGTACCAACAAAAATCTCGGATACGAGGTTTGGGAAAACTCTTTTAAAGGATTAACCGATACGATGCTGTTGGTCAGGTTTGACCCTCAAAGTAAAAAGTTAAGTGTACTTTCAATTCCACGAGATACTCGCACTTATGTTGAAGGTAGGGGCGAGGTAAAAATCAATGAAGCTAATTACTATGGTGGTCCGGCTTCGTCAGCAAAATCAGTTAGCGGACTCCTTGGTGGCGTGGGAATTGACCGTTATGTCACTGTTAATATTCATGGCATAAAAAGTTTGGTAGATGCACTTGGTGGCATTACGATTAATGTGCCTAAAGACATGAAGTATACCGATCAAACTCAGCACTTATACATAGATTTAAAGGCTGGCAAGCAGCGTCTTAACGGCGAACAAATCGTCCAATATTTGCTTTATCGCCATGACGATTTGGGTGATATCGGGCGAGTGCAACGGCAGCAAA
Source organism: Microcoleus sp. CSU_2_2 (assembly GCA_012035135.1). Classification (GTDB taxonomy): domain Bacteria; phylum Cyanobacteriota; class Cyanobacteriia; order Cyanobacteriales; family Microcoleaceae; genus Microcoleus. Next base: position 12,994 of record JAAUPI010000091.1, on the reverse strand, counting down.
CTTTGATGCGGGCGTTTGTGGAACAGGAAGTTAATATAGGTTTGCTGTCCCGACTGCCGAAGATTTTGTCGGTGATTCAATCTCACATTGACACAAATTTAAGCATTGAGGAATTGGTAGCTTTGGCTGGTTTTGCTACTCAAACCGATCGTTCTAGCGTGCAGATGTTGATGGTTCCTGGCAAATTCAGCGATAACAAAGATTATAAGGCTAGTTATTGGTTGCCGGACCAAAGTGCGATCGAAACTTTGGTAGCAGAACATTTTGACTTCGGTCAAAATTCTTGGAAAATTGAGAATGCTGATGCGACTTTTCTGAAGGTGGCGATTCAAGATAGTACCGGAGATCGATCGGCTGTTGCAGATTTTGTCAAGACTCTGACTCAAGCCGGTTATCGGAATGTTCAGGTTTACAAGGGCTGGGCAGAACCGATCGATGTAACTACCATTGTGGCTCAAGATGGCGATATTAAAAGTGCTGAAGCGATTCGTCAGTCTTTGGGTTTTGGGGATGTACTGGTTGAGAGTACGGGTTCTTTGCAGTCGGATGTAACAGTCAGATTGGGTAAGGATTGGTTGGAGAGAAAAGCTCAGTCAGACGGGGCGGCTAAGTCTTTTTAAACAATTGACAGTAAAGCTTGAGGATGGGGTTTAACTCCCCATCCTCAAACAATCCACCTTGCCATTGGACTTGAGTCCTCACTACAAACTAATCTTATTGTGAGCCTTCGATCGGACTTAATATATAGTACAAAATTATCTAACCTTGAATCGCAGATTCCGCACCCACACCCAACCTAAAAAACTACCGACAAAATAGGATATAAAAAAAGCCACTCGATATTTGAACAAAGGGTGATGGGGAGAAATTGGGGAAGTCAAGGGATTTTAGATTTTGGATTTTAGATTTTAGATTGAAGCATTGACCCCATTGATGAATCCGGGGGCTGGCGATCGGGTTTGTAGTCAAGACTTTGGTACAAAGCATTGTCCGAAGCAATAATGAGAGCCTTGGAGCAAGTTGACGACCAAGACTTCAGCCTAACCTCTACTATAGCAGCCAAGGCAAGTCGCTGGGAGAAGTCCTTCTCCATCTCCCCAGATGGGCAATTGCCACCGATCCCCTGCATCTGGCATTTTCATAAATTCATCCTTTGTGCAGATGGAAATTATCGCAGAAAATTGAGAAACTAATATTAGCGTTACCCATTTTTGAGCGATGACAAATCGAGTTTTGATTGTCGGCGGGCGGGGACGAATTGGCAGCAACGTTGCCCAAGACCTTCTTACCCACACCGACGCAGAAATTACTGTTACTGGACGCGACTCTGAAGGCACTGTTCCTGGGGAGTTGTTACCGGAACGATCGCGCTATCTAGCTTTAGATTTAGCAGACAGTGCAGCCCTGCGCAAAGCAGTTTCATCCTCTAACCTCGTCGTTCACTGTGCGGGGCCTTTTCATTACCGAGATGCTGGCGTACTGAAAACTTGCATAGAAGAAGGTGTTAATTATACTGATGTCAGCGACAGTCGTAGTTTTACTCGTAGGGCTTTAGAATGCCGCGAGGCTGCTAAAAATGCGGGAGTCACAGCTATTGTTAATACGGGTATCTTCCCCGGTATTTCTAACAGCATGGTGCGTCGCGATGTGGAGCAATTAGATGAAGCAGATCGCATCCATTTGAGTTATGTAGTCGGAGGTTCTGGTGGTGCTGGCGTTACCGTAATGAGAACTACTTTTTTAGGCTTGCAAACGCCTTTTGAGGTTTGGGAAGACGGCAAGTGGCAAGAAGTAAAACCCTACAGCGATCGCGAAACAATTGAATTTCCAGAACCCTATGGCAAAACAGGGGTTTACTGGTTCGATATGCCGGAAGCAATCAGTCTGCCAGAATCTTTCCCAGTCAAAACAGTGATTACTAAATTTGGAACTTTTCCAGACCTTTACAATCACCTTACCTGGTTTGTTGCCAAGTATTGGCCGGCTAGCTGGCTCAAAAATAATGTAGTCATTGAATTTCTCTCCTACGTCAGCTACGGGATGACCAGCGTTACTAATAATTTTAGCGGTGTTGGCGTGGCAGTGCGATCGCAAGTCACCGGAATCAAAAATGGCAAACCAGCTAAAGTTTGCTCTACCGCACTGCACGAAAATGCTGCCGCGGCCACTGGCATCGGTACTGGCAGCATAGCTCAATTAATGTTAGAAGGCAAAATCGATCGACCGGGCGTGTGGGCGGTAGAACAAGCCCTTTCTACCGAACTATTTGAAGGAACAATGCAGAGCCGCCATCTCAAAATTGAGCAAGAATTGCTGTGATTTTGTAGCTTGTCGAACTAATCTATCTTTCGGTAGAAGTCAGATTAACAAGTAGTGACTTAACCTATTATACAGCATGATAAATATCTGTTTTTACTCGATCGAGATGCAGTAGCTGCGACAAAGTTTGGAACTTAGCCAAATTTTTTTAATGGCGATCGGAGCGAACGGAGTTCAACGCAAATTTCGCAAAAAACACGAGGAGAATTTGACATGAAGCGGGTTTTAAAAGCTCTGGGACATACATTAAGTCAAAGCATTTTGCTGGCCTGTATGCTGGCTTTAATCGGTCTAGCAGGTTTTGCTTTACCCAGTCAGCCTGTTTACGCAGTAGGTCAATATAGCAATCAGACCCAAAAGGAAGCTAAAATTACCGACCCCGCAGAAAGTTTCGACGATTTGAATCCCCAAGCAGCTTACGAAGAAATAGTCAAAACTGCTCAAAATCCTGCCAAGGTAGAGAAGGTTTACGAAGAAAGTTTAGAAGAGTACAAAGCAGAGCAGCCAAAAGAGGGCATAGTCCAAAAAGCTGAAAATCTGATCGAAAAGGTCACGGGTAAGGAGTAAATCAACTAGATATATTTCCACTCAGTTTCCAGGAATAAGCCATAGGAAATAGACCCTTGGGGACAATCTGATTACTCGTTCCCAGGCTCTGCCTGGGAACGCATACCCGTAGGCTCTGCCTCCAACTTCCCTGTTTAAAAAGCGAGGCAGAGCCTCTGAACATCGTTTCCCAGTCAGAGCCTGAGAACCAGTTATAATTTAAATATTTAAGTAAAAAGATAGGTAGCAAATTCATCCGCAAGGAAAGCGAGTTGAGCGAAATTACTGGGTTTTAAGCCCCTCCCCGAAATGGAGGGGCATTTTATCGATCGGTAATCTCATGTCCGATTAATTCAGTTATCATTTCAGTACGAGCAGAACGATCGCTCTTGGGGACGCTCGCACTCGTGAATAATTATGAGCGATCGCTCGGACTTGATATAAGTCCTATAATTGTTAAAAATCTCAATCCTCTGATTCAAAATTGGTATAACTTGTGGATGCAATGCTGGAAAGAGCTTGGGAAATCAAGCAAAATTTAATTGACTTTGTGCTGGACGCTGAAGGAGAGTTGGCGGTAGCTTTGGAAACGTATGTAGCAGATCGATCGTCGCGGGAACGCTACGATATCGCTCAACAAAATCAAATAATTGACCGTTTTACAGTTGAAGGCAAAGTCGGAGAGCAAACGCCGATCGATCTATTTATCCAAAGTCAGCCAGATCTAAGCGAGGGCGATCGCAACTTACTAGAAAGTTGGCGGCAAAGAAGCTTTACAGGTTTATTTGAAATCAGTCAAATTTCCCCAGACTGTTTCGATCTTACCAACTGGCTGACTGCCAAGCATTACGCTGTCAAGCCCAATAGTCTGAATTTTATTCAAGAAATGTCTCGGTTTAAATTAGGAGAAATCTGGCTAGCTCGCATTGCTCCCCTCACCGATAACTGCTGGATTCTGTCGAGTTCTCCCATACCGATGGGGAAATTAGGCAAGCCGAAATTGGCGGTGGCGATCGGCAATTTCAAACAAAATTACAAAAATTCTCTGTACAGCGATGCGCCGGAATTGTTAGAACAGGCTTGGCAGTCGGTAGAACAGTATCATATAGATTTTACAGAATTTTTTGACAGCGATGAAGTGACGTTATCGGGATATCACCTCAATAAAAAGATTGCTGAATTTCAAGAATTCATCACTAAAAAACGCTTAGCTGATGCAGGCATTGATGAAACTAAATCTCTCGCCCAGATAGTTGAAGATGCGGGAGTCGATCGAGAGGAAGTCAAAGCAGCAGCTATAGCAGCATCCGGTGCAGAACCCTCTTCAGTTGATGTAGCGATCGATCACAATGCTAACTCAAAAATGGTAATGCCTAAAGCTGAGTTGCCCGATCGCTTCAAAGGCGCCTCACAGGTAACAGCACTTTCTCATCCCCGTTGGGGCCAAATGTTTTTGACTACATACACTCAATTCACCGCAATGCTAGCAGCAGCAGACTGGAAAAGCATGGCTGGTGCCGAGAAGCTAGTGCGCAACTATTTAGAAGATCCGGCAATTAATGCCTGGATCTGGCAACGACTAGCTAAAACTAATGCAGCTAAATTAGAACAAATTTTGCAAACTGTTTTGGAACGCACAGATTTTCAGCTCGATCGAGATTTAGACAGGCTGCTGCAAGAATTTCACAAACCTTTAGAGCCCGAATTACCCGAAATAGCAAGCGTTCCTTTGCACTTGCACAATTTATTTCAGGAAGCTTTGGGGGAAGTCAACAAGTCAAAGTCTAAGCCACAGGATAAAAAGAAAAGCTCTAAGGGTTTTAAATCCTGAACTCAGAAACAAGTCGAAAAACCTGTTTCTAATTTGCGCTTGTCGGTAGCGAGAATGCTGCACTGCCAACGTAATCTCATATCCGATCGATCACACGTTATACCAAATCCGGGTTTGTTACCCCCTTTATAATGAGCAGGAGCGTAGGGTGCGTCGCCACGAATAATTCTCGCGCTTAAACCGAGATTAAACGAGCGACGCACCATACAATTTATAACGGGGATGAATCAGCCGGATTTGCTATTATATCTTGGGGTGTGGGTTTACAATCTATCTGATTTTTATTGCAGATTGGACGCGAACCGCTTCTACGATAAAAACTACCAATCAACCGGACAGATGATACCAAATCCGGGTAACTTACCCCTTTTATAATCTCGTAAATGTAGTAAATGTAGGGTGCGTCGCTACGAACAACTCTCGTTGCTATTGGGAGATCTCATAGCGACGCACCATACCAATTATAACGGGGATGGGAAACCCGGATTTGGTATGAGGTATCATCCTCCTAGACCTAGGTTCGTACCTTTTTGAAATATAGCCCCTGAGGCCGTGTCAAACCGTCTTTGACCAAATGGACATCTCCTAAAAAGAAATTAGGTGATCGCGATCGAGATCGATCTGCGGGGGAGGGTGAAGCATTTGGACACAAACTAAGAGGGTTGGGGACACAGACTATCGCCCAATAAGAAGGGCGGGCTCTCTTGGCACCGCCCCTACCCCCTACATCGATCGAATGGCTTAAGATTCTTTTTAGGAGATGTCTAATGGACACAACTGGACTCGAACCAGTGACCCCTACGATGTCAACGTAGTGCTCTAACCAACTGAGCTATGCGTCCGCACGATTACTAAATCTAACACAACCTTCGATCGCCTGTCAAGCAAAAATCTTAAATTTCCCCTAATTTCCAATTCCCCGCCAAATTTTAACTGTTCGATCGCCCCCACCGCTTGCCAAACACTCCCCATCCGCACTAAACGCCACCGACAAAACCTCCCCCGCGTGCCCCGCCAGAATTTCCAACAAACCGCCGCCCTCACTATCCCACAAATAAATCGTACCATCCCGACTCCCGCTAGCCAACACCTTCCCATCCGGACTGATGGCCACACACAAAACATCGCCTGAATTGTCCCTGAAACTCCGCAACAGAGTACCTTCCCCCTTTGCGTCCACCCGCCACAGCTTCGCCGTACCGTCGCGACTCCCCGTCGCCAAAAGAGATCCCCCCCCAGCCCCCCCTTGAGAAAGGGGGGAGATAGAGGAAGAAGTCGGAGCAAATTCGATCGATCGCACCCAATCCCCGTGATCTGGTAAAGTACAAAGCGAGTTGCCCGCCTGCCAATCCCACAACCGCAAAGTTCTGTCCCGACTGCCGCTAGCCAAAAACTCCCCACCACGACTAAAAGCCACCGCTTGCACCCCCTCAGTGTGACCGCTTAAAGCCCGCATCGGCCTTCCCTTATTCAAATTCCACAACTGCACAGTTTTGTCGCGACTCCCACTAGCCAAAACCTGACCGTCGGGACTAAAGGCCACAGCATAAACCCGATCCTCATGACCGCGCAAAGCGTACCACCACTTACCCTTATTCAAATCCCAAATTTGGATAGTTTTGTCGCGGCTACCGCTAGCCAAAGTCCGACCGTCTGGACTAAATACCACGCAAGTCACCCAGTCAGAATGACCCGTGAGAGTGTACCACCGCTTGCCGGTCTCCAACCTCCACATCTCAATAGTCTTGTCCTCGCTACCGCTGGCTAAAGTTTGACCGTCGGGACTGAAAGCGACTGATGTGACTGCCTTTGAATGCCCTACCAGAGTATAAACGCATTTCCAAGTGGGGGCGCGTGCAGGCACAACTTGCAGCTTCGGCGGTACAGGTATAATCGTGCCTGCAACCGTTGCCGGCGCTGCATTTCCAACCGCAGGTATCCTGGGTTGCACCGGAATTGCAGGCGATTGTAGGGGCGGTGTCCCCGCGCCCGCCCCCTGATGAGGTTGTCGGGGTGATGCCCCCGCGCCCGCCCCCTGATGCGGTTGCAAATCTTGAAGTACCTCAGTTGCAGATTTATAGCGACGACTGAGACTCGGTTCGAGCATTTTGTCGAGGATGCGACCCAATTTCGGATCGATTTGAACTTTCAAAAAGTCTCGCCAGACCCAAGTATCCTGATTAATATCGAACAAATCAAAAGGAGATATTTGAGTCAGCAAATAAATGCAAGTTACTCCCAAACTATACAAATCGCTGGCATAAACCGCTTGACCTCTAATTTGTTCCGGCGCGACGAATTCGGGAGAACCGATGACTGTGCCGGTTTTAAACTCACCCTCCACAACTTTAGCAGCGCCAAAATCAACTAAAACTAATTCTCCGGTTAATGTTGGGTAAGTATAAATAATTGAAGGTTGAACGCTGCGACGGCGAATAATATTAGGTGGTTTAATATCTCGGTGAATTACATTGCACGAATGCACGAACTGCAATACTGGCAATAAATCATTCAGCAAACTACGAATCTGATTTTCGCTAAAAGCCCCAGCCCGCGCCAATTCTTCCTGTAAATTTTGACCTTCTATGAATTCCTGCACCAAATACTGATAGCGTTCCTGCTGAAAGTGCGCCAGCAATTCAGGAATTTGCGGGTGTTTTCCCAATTCATCTAGTCGCACCGCTTCTCGGTTAAATAATTCTGCTGCTTTTTCGGCGCTGCTGGTACCTTGGGATACAGGGAAAAACTGTTTGATTGCACAACGGGGTTTGGAGGGTTTATCCTCATCTACTGCTAAAAAAGTTCTGCCAAAACCGCCGCGGCCGAGGGGTTTGACAGCGCGGTAACGTTCTCTGAGAAGCAGTTTGGAGCCACAACTCAGGCAAAATTGAGTTCGATCGGGATTTTGGGGGTTTTGACAAGCGGGATTGAGGCAGTAACTCATAACTGAAGCAACAAGGAATCAGCAGCATATTTCTATGATACTGAGGCAAAAGGGCGATCGAGCCTCGCGTTACAATTAAAAATTAATTCTACCAATATTTAATTTCTGATTATAAGTGCCTAGGAAGTCGCTTTCACTTTCAGAGCATACTCTTTAAATCTTTCCAAATCAGCCTGAATAGTCGATTCAACCACGCGACCGAGAAACAGATTGTCCATTATTTTTCCCAACCAGCCGGGGATTCCGTAAGCTACTGTCAGCTTAACAATACTGCTGTCTTTGCGATCGTAAAACCGCACTGCACCTCGATTCGGCAAACCATCTACCGATTCCCACTGAATTATTTGATTCGGTACTAATTTTAAAATCCGAGAAAGCCAACTAAATTCTAAGCCACCAGTGGCTAGTTTCCAGCGGGATAATTCTGGATCTTCTTCGAGAATGTGAACTGATTCTATCCACTTCATCCAGCGCGGCATTTGCTCTAAGTCAGACCAAAGTTCCCACGCTAATTCGATGGGAATTGCCACTTCTACTTGTACGCTATGTTCTAACCAATCAGTCATGGGATTTTAGATTTTAGATTTTAGATTTTGGACTGTTTCTTTCTTTCTAATCCCTCGTTTCCAGGCTCTGCCTGGGAACGCAGATCCAGAGGCTCTGCCTCGCATTTCCCCTCATCAAATACCGGAGGCAGAGCCTCCCGATAGGCATTCCCAGGCTCTGCCTGGGAACGAGGAAAGATGGGGTTTTAAACCCCGATTGGGAACAGGAACAGGAAACTGTTGCCCGTTCTCTGTTAAGAGTTCCCTTCTGCGATAACTACTGGTAAGGTGCGTCGCTCATCGATTGTCTATTTTTTTAGGGATTTAAGGGTGGCGACGCACCCTACGACTAATGACTAGTTTCCAGAATTGCCTGAGCCGCTTGATGCCCTGATAGAGTTGCGCCTTCCATACTATCAATGTAGTCTTGCTGAGTGTAACTTCCCGCTAGAAAGAAATTGCCGATCGGCGTTTTTTGAGCAGGGCGATAAACATCCATACCCGGTGCTTCGCGATAGAGAGATTGAGCAAGCTTAACTACACTATACCAAGTCATATTTAATTCCCGCGCTGATGGAAATAAATCCTGAACTTGCTTGAGTACGTGTTGAGCGATCGCCTCATTGCTTTGTTTAATAAACGGATCTCCAGGCGTCAACACTAACTGTAACAGAGAACCTTGTCCTTCCTTATAATAATCTTTCGGACTCGTCAGCGCCAAATCAGCAAAACAGGAAAAATCTGCATCTGCTGAATATAGCAAATTATCAATTCCGACAGCATGACTCAACTGTTTGCGCTTGGCTTCATCTTCCAATTCCGTTACCCAACCGTCAAACCGTAATTGGACTGTAGCAACTGGCACCGCATCTAACTTATAAATGTTGTCAAATTCCGACCATTTGCGCCAAGATGGCGGCAATATTTTCTGAATTCCAGGCACATCTAATGCAAAAACATAAGCATCAGCGGTAATAATTTCTTCGGTTTCACCGCTAGCTATTGCCAAGCCTGTGACGCGAGTTTCTTCACCTGCTTGAAACTGGATTTCTCGCACTCGGCGCCGCGTGTGAATTTTGGCTCCTTTCTTTTCTAAATATTCAACAATTGGCTTGTGTAAATATTCGTTAGGAGAACCTGCCAGCATTCGCATGACTGACGCTTCGGTTTTGGATGCAAAGAATTGAAAGATTGTCAACATACACCGGGCAGAAATATTTTCAGTATCGATAAAGCCCAGTGCGTAGGCGATCGGATTCCACATTCTTTTGAGCGAGTTTTGGTTGCCGCCGTGACTACGGAACCAGTCAGCAAAACTAACTTTATCCAAATTGCGGATAGTTTTCATCGCTCCATCAAAGTCTATCAAACCTCGGACGATCGGGCTAGTGCCGAGGGCGATCGAATTTTGAATTTTGTCTTGTACTGATAACTGAGATGTAGTGAAAAATGCTTTTAATCCATGCAAAGGAGCGCCGACGGGGAAACGAAAATCTAAACTACCAGTTTCGCCGCCTCGATTGATAAAAGTGTGAACGTGTTCTTTGAGGAGCAAATCGTCAAATGCCCCCACTTTTTTCATGAGTGCAAATAAGTTATAATAGCAACCGAAGAAGACGTGCAAACCCATTTCAACGTGATTGCCATCGGGGTCAACCCAACTGCCGACTTTGCCACCTACGAAGGGACGAGATTCAAAAATTTCTACTTCGTGGCCTGCATCCACTAAATCGACGGCTGTTGTCATTCCAGCCAGTCCCGCACCTGCGATCGCAACCCGCATTTTATCTATCCTTTTCAGTATTTTTACAGATTGTAACAAATTTTAGAATATCAAGGACATTCAAAGTGCGTAAATGCCGATCGACACTTGTACAGCCCTCTGAATTTTTGCTAGAACATCCGCACTAATTTGACCATAAGGGCCTTGTTCCAGATAAGTCTTTTGGACAGCTAGAATTTGTTCGCAGACAGCCAGCGAGTCCGATTCTAACCCTCCTTCACCAGCATAAATTAAAACCCGAGTCGGAGTTTCGTCTCCTCTCAAATCGCTAGTAAAAGGGACAATCAGTACAGTACGGCTCAATTCATTACGACTATCTATGGAAACGACAGCAACAGGACGTTTTTTGGTATCTCCGATCGTTCGCAAAGCTCTAACAAGATAAACTTCGCCTTGTCGCGGATAAGATTCTGTCATTGTATCAAAGACCTTCCTCTATTAAAATTTCTTCCATTTGTTCCTGAGCAAATGTTGCCCATTCTTCCTCAAACTCAATATCTTCTTGGCTGCGGTTTTGATAAAACTTCCGCAACTTATCTTCTATTTGCTTAGCGTACCAGAGACGGAGAGCCTGTTCGATCGCCTCCGTCCAATTATCCGTAAGTTGGTCGATTTTTTCCGCAAATTCGGCATCAAGGGCAACTAACACTTCTCGCTTTTGAGTAGAATTTGACATAAAAATATTTCCCCTTACTAATTCAAGTTAAAAAAGTAGGGTGCGCACCGCGCACCTTCCTAATGACTAATGACTAATGACTACTGCTTTCCTGCCAACGGGCGGGCGGGCACGGGGGCACCGCCCCTACCAACGGGCGGGCGCGGGGACACCGCCCCTACCAACGGGCGGGCGGGCACTCACAGGCACCGCCCCTACCAACTGCCAACTGACTAATGACATTAAAACATCGGCATCAACTGAAGAGGCCCAATTCCTAAGTCTTTAGCCGACATCCAGCGTACCTCAAACAAAGCGATCATATCTTTAAACTGAGGCTGGCCGCGAGAAGCACCCATCAACCCTTTAGCAATAATCAAACCGCACCAACCCTTCGTTAATTGACAGCGACGCTCCCACTTTTTGCGAGCTTCCTGATGCACTGGATCGTCTTCATTAAACTCCCCAAATAAATAGAGTTCCCCATTTTGAGCTTGCAAAATACCCAAGTCATATTGCTCATCTTGAAAAGGATCTTCACCCGGATTAAAACAAATTGCCTTCACTCCTCCAGCTTCCTTCAAATCCTGAATCATCGTTTTTGCTTTCGGATTAGAAGTTTGGATCATCACCACAGGCAAACCGTCTCCGGCGGCATGAATATCAAGTTCCGCACCTTGGTGAAACTGGGCATTTCCGCGCAGAAACTCGACCGTTTCCCAAGGTACAACGCCGAGACTCAAAAACGAATTTGGTGGCACCAAATCGTCCCGCAGCAGTGGCATTTCAAATTCATCATCCTCGTCATCGTCAAGCATCTCTAACAATTCGTCCGATACATCAGGCATCGTCGAAACTTTAACCGATACCTGCTGAATTTCCCCGTCAGACGACGGAACTGGAATGCGGTAGCGGCTACTGAGATTAGGAAATGTCTCTGCTGCAAATTTGCGACGGTTATTACGGAAAAAGCGGTGAAATGCTTCGAGAGCAACTAACATCGTCAGGGCTTCTTCTTCGTAAAGAATCGATCGTAACCCTTCTAAAGGATGCAGGTTGCCAAAATTCGGCTCAATTTCCGATGGAGGTAAATCGGCTAAATCAATTTCCTCCTCGTCCTCATCAATATCGTCGGCACTTTCAAAGGTGAGAAACAAACAGTCTTGCCCTAAAAAAGCCTGTTCTAAATCTTCAAAAGATTCATCGTTGACAACTTGCTGCCGAAACCGCTTCAAGGATTCTAGAGAGCGATATAACAAAACTCCATAATCCATTCTACCCTGTCCCAATACAGACACGTAGAGGCTGGCAACATCCCACTGATTGATCTCAATCGAGATAATTTGGTGTTCGCTTAAAGTCTGCCACGGAGCGTCATGCCAAATTTGAGCAGCTTTTTCCCTTAACACTTCAGCGTACTGAGGAGGTAATTCAGGAGGCCTGTTAACAGCTACCTCTTGCATTCCCCGAAATATTTCATCAATTAGGGGTAATTCCGGCACGTAATCGATCGAAATGCCTAAATCTTGAAGTACGCCCCGCAAGTAAAATTGAATTTCTCGGTTTTTAACTACTATTTTTTGAGGACGGACTGCGGGAGCCGGACTTTGGGGATGTTCCATAGCCCGTAGGAGAGCCCGGACGATTGCCTCTGGCCCGGCATCTGGCCCTACCACGTCCATAGCCCTCACGACTCCTTCGGAGCCGTCTACCCATAGAATGCACTCGCCGTCGGCTTCTGGATAGTCGTCCTCCTCTACCATCGGGTGCGAGTCAGCATTAGATAAGGGTCGGCGGTCGCCCTCCCACACGCTGGGAATTTGAGGTAAGTTTTGTAACCGACGTAGAGTAGAGCGATTCAGCGCTGCCATAGAGTAAGCCCGTTGGGTGAAGCATTGTTGCGGCGCCACAAAGGGTCAACCGCTGCTTCTCAATCATAAACCCTTATGGGGAAGGGAAAGGCGAAGGGGAAGGGGGAGAAATAGTTTTGAGTTTTAAGTTTGGATTTTTAAGTTAGAGGCAGGGAGAGAAATAGTTTAAGATTGCTGCTTTTGGCGAAGAAGAGACATCCTCCCGAGGCTGACCCTACGGCTTTCGAGTAACTTTGCAATTTGTCGTCGATCCGAGCGAGGTCTCCTTCTCCAACAAGCATCGATCGATTCGGTAAGTGTAATTCACGATCGGTCTGACTATTGTTTACCACAACTGGATTTTAGCTGTGGCAGCAGAAGCCTCTGGCCTACCGCTTCGGAGGCGATGAGATGAATGCGAGTGAGCCGCGTGAAGAGCACCCGCCCACGAGACGTAAACGCGCCAGCGAACGAGAGATGGGCGGGTGCATGAGAAGGCGAACAAAATCCCTTGCACTCGC
>JAAUPI010000090.1 GCA_012035135.1 Microcoleus sp. CSU_2_2 | reverse complement strand
AACTCCTAAGAAACTCGCAGGGAGAGGGGAGAAAGATTTTCTTTCATCCATAACGGGCGTCCAGGGTCCGTGAGACGCTCTCAAGAGGACTCAGAAGCAGAATTTTTTAAACTCATTAGTCCTCTTTCAGAGGACTTTAGCTATGAGACAGGGGTTTAAACCCCGCTTAGGACTGACGGGTGGACTAGAGGAATTGTGGACTAAAAGCTTAAGTTGACACCAATGGTACTGCCGTGTCCCTACATAAATTGTGCGCGATCGATCGGATTTGATATGATGATCGATTACCGATTACCAATTACCCATTACCCCCGATTATGAATATTGTTTCTGTTTTACAAGCTATCTGGTCTTTGTCTGCTTTAGGACTTGTGGTTTTTGTGTTGCTGCACAGTCCTAAAGGTGATGGCATTGGCGGGATTGGCGGACAAGCTCAATTGTTTACCAGTGCTAAAAGTGCGGAGACGACTCTTAACCGGATTACTTGGGGTTTGTCTATTGTTTTTATGGGTTTGACTGTGATTTTGAGTGCTGGTTGGTTGACTCCTAAGTTATAAGATGAGGATTTTTAACCGCAGATGAACGCAGATAGACGCAGATAATATCAATTTCATCTGCGTTTATTTGCGCGGATCTGTAGGTTGCAAAAATGTGGTTGTTGCAAGTTACGAGAAGATTTCGATCGCTGGTAGTGTTTTCAGTGGCTTTGTGTTGTTTTACGCTTATTTTGAGTCAGGTGATTATTCCTGCTGCGAGTCTTTCTCCTCTATCGAATAGTTGGCCTGCTCCACAGGTTCACGCTTTACCCTCAACACTGGCAAATTGGCGAGATGCAACTAATAGTGGCGATTATTTCGACAAAGTAAATCCGCCGAATGTCGGTCATTTGCTGTGGTCGAAGTTTCCGATTCAGGTTTATGTGGAGCATCCGGTCAATACTAATCGCTCTGAAGATTGGGTTCGGACTATGTTGGATGTTGTGCGAGAATGGGGGGTTTATTTGCCTTTGGCAGTGGTGGATAATTCGGAGGTTGCTGATATTAAAATTTTACGTCAGGCTCCGCCTTTGCGGCAAGGGCAGTTGCGATCGCGTTCTGGAGAAGCTGTCTATGAATTGTATTCCACTCAGTCAGGGGATAAAACCGTATTATCTCATCGGTTTTCGGTTTATTTGAATCCGAATCAAGTGGGAAAGTATATTGCGGCGACAGCGCGCCATGAGTTGGGTCACGCTTTGGGAATTTGGGGTCACAGTTCGATCGAAACTGATGTACTTTATTTTTCTCAAGTTAGAAATCCGCCGCCTATTTCCGCAAGGGACGTGAATACTTTGAAGCGGGTTTACGAACAGCCGACTCGCTTGGGATGGGAATTTTAGTTTGGGGCTATAATATCGTATCGGCTAGAACGATCGCCATCAAATAGGTTTGTAGTGAGAACTTTAGTCCTTTCTTAAAGCTTGTCCTTACTAAGGACTTTAGTCCTGACTACAAACGTTATAAGCAACGAAATAATTAATAGCAAAGAGAAGAACAATGAAAGATGAAGCTTTTGGAATTGTGCCGATTTTTTCGACTGAATCCGAGCCTTTGTTTTTGCTGATCCAACATCAAGCCGGACATTGGGCTTTTCCTAAAGGTCATGCGAATCCGGGGGAATCTGCACTAGAAACGGCGAGGCGGGAATTTGAAGAAGAAACTGGTATATCGGATTTTCAAATGCTGGAAGAACCCAGTTTTGCGGAACATTATTCTTTTGTTAAGCGAGAGGAAGTTGTCGAAAATACAGTACATTATGCTGTTGCTCAGCCAGGAGAAGTCATTGAAAAAACAGTGATTTACTTTTTGGGTTTTGTGAATTCGATGGAAGTAGTTCTGCAAGAGGAAGAAGTTCAAAATTCGGCTTGGGTATCTTATGAGGAAGCAATCAAGTTGATTACTTTTGATGAAAATCGGCGGATGTTTGGAAAAGTTAAAGAATATTTAGACAGCAAAAAGGAAAGTTAAGTTCGATTACCCATTACCCATTATCGTACACCTCCGGAAAATAAGTAATTTCCCTGATTGGTAAGTGTAGCTAACAATGCGATAATGGGAAAAGATAAAAACATGATCTTTACAGCCAGTAACAAATATGGCAATCGAAATCTCTGGATACAAAATGGCAGAATCTCTTCGACTCGAAGGCAGAACAGCTATTTATCGAGCGATTCGGGAACAGGATAAGAAGCGAGTCGTCATCAAAGCCCTCACCGCCGCAAATCCCAGTAAAGAAGAAATTGCCAGATTCAAACAAGAATGTCACATCACCCAGAATATCGATTTGCCTAGTGCTGTCAAATGCTACAGCGTCGAACATCACGATCGCAGCTTAGCTATGGTACTAGAAGACATTTCAGGTAAATCCCTCCAAGAAGTAGCTAAAAATACACAACTCGCGCTTACAGACTTGTTGCGCATCACAATTACGATCGTTGAAATCTTAGCAGAACTGCATAAGCTTCCTATTATACATAAAGACATCAAACCGAGCAATATCATCGTCAACCTCGACACCGGACAAGTCCAAATCATCGACTTTGGTATCGCAGTTCATGTGCCAGTGGAAAGTCCAAAATTTTGCGAACCCAGCGAGATTGAAGGGACAATTGCCTATATGTCGCCAGAGCAAACGGGCAGAACAAATCGATTACTTGATTACCGCACCGACTACTACTCTCTAGGTGTTACCTGCTATGAATTGCTGACGGGAAGTTTGCCTTTTTTCTCAGAAAATGAGATGAAAGTGATCCACGGTCATTTGGCGGAAGATCCGATTGCTCCTCATCAACTTCAACCAGAAATTCCTGAGGTAGTTTCATCAATTGTAATGAAACTTTTAGAAAAAAATGCTGAAGACAGATATCAAACGGCGATCGGACTCAAGTTTGACTTGGAAACTTGCCTCAAACAACTAGAAAAAAACGGAAAAATTGAATCTTTCCCGCTAGCCAAGCGCGACAAAGGCAGGCAACTTGTCATACCCCGAAAACTTTATGGTAGAGAATCAGAAATTGAGCTCTTGCGATCGGCATTCGATCGCATCTGCCGGGGTACAAGCGAAGTGATGATGATTACTGGTGACTCTGGCAACGGCAAAAGCTCGATCGCCCGTGAAATTACGCAATATACTATTCAATCCGGTGGCTATTTTATTTCTGGCAAATTTGAGGAACTCGAACAAAATATTCCTTATGGAGCTATTAGTCAAGCTTTTGCCGAATTGATTTGCCTAATTTTAACAGAAAGTTCAGAAAAAGTCGAGATTTGGAAACAAAAATTATTACAAGCATTCGGTCAGCAAGGTCGGGTAATCGCCGATCTCGTTCCCGAAGTAGAACTGATGCTCGGTCCTCAGCCAGAATTGCTGAAACTCGGAGCAGTCGAAAATGAAAATCGATTTAAGATCTTATTTCAGCGATTTCTAGAGGTTTTTTGCCAAGAAGAACATCCGATCGTCCTGTTTTTAGATGACTTGCAATGGGCAGATTCAGCATCTTTGAAATTCATCGAAATGATGGCGACTCATTGGAATCTCGGACATTTATTGATCCTTGGCACTTATCGAGATTCCATAGTCAGTACCGATCGTTCAATCTTTCAAACTCTTAACAAAATTGCCACCGCTGGCGCAACTGCAAAGAGCATCGCGATCGAACCTTTAAAACTCTTTCAAGTGCGCCAATTAGTAGCAGAAACTCTCTACGAAGATGATGCTCTGATTCAGCAAAAACATAGTATGCCCCTGGCAGACTTGCTGTTCAACAAAACCCAAGGAAATCCTTTTTTATTAACGCAACTTCTGAAAACTCTCTACTCAGAACAGCTACTGATTTACAGCCCGGTTCACAACACCTGGTACTGGGATATTACAGACATTCAATCCGTCGGCATCACCGATTGCAACGCTGTCAATTTAATTGCCAGAAATATTTGCAAACTACCTGAAACAACGCAAGGAATCTTAAAATTAGCAGCTTGTATAGGCAGTTATTTTGACTTGGAATCCCTAGCAATTGTCAGCGAAGCATCGACCGAAACCATAGCCGTTGAGTTGTGGGAAGCACTGCAAGCAGGTCTAATTTTGTCCGTACCGTCAACTCGCAAAAATCCCTCGATCGACCTCAAAAACTCCTTAGTTGCAGATAACAGCACAGACAAACAATCAAGCGACACCAATTCACAATTAATAATTTCTAGTTCTCAAATTGCCTACAAATTTTTGCAGGATCGCGTGCAGCAAGCCGTATACGATCTCATCCCGGATCGGGATAAAAAAGCCACACACCTGAAACTCGGTCAACTGTTGTTAGCAAATACCACCCCAGAGCAAAGAAAAAACCAAATATTTACTGTAGTTAAGCAGTTAAATTTTGCGATCGACTTGCTGGATACTCAAGCCCAAAAAGATGAGCTAGCTCAACTCAATTTAATCGCAGCACAGAGAGCAAAATATGCTACCGCTTACGCAGTGGCTGCAAACTACTTGAATGCAAGCTTGGAAATCCTGAATCCTCCCCGCCCGGCCGGAGAAACATTAGAGTCTAGTTGGATTCGCAATTACGAATTAACCGTAGAAATTTACGTCGAAGCCGTAGAAACAGAATATCTCAACACTAATTTCGCTCGATCGCACTTTTTAACAGCCGTAGTGCTGCATGAAGCCAAAACCCTGTTAGAAAAAGTTCAAGTTTACGCAGTCAAGATTAAGTGTTACTTTTCGCAGAACCAAATGCAAACTGCGATCGACACTGGACTGCAAGTGTTGGCAATGCTGGAGTGCAGCTTGGAACAACAACCGCCGTCGTCGAAAGTAACAGTTGAGGATTTAGCAAATCTTCCTGAAATGACAGATGCCTCTAAACTAGCGGCACAGCAAATCTTAAATGCTGTCGGCGTCTCCGCTTTCGTTACGAATCCCGCATTATTTGGCGCGATCGTATTTACAAAAGTCCATCTGTGCATCAAATATGGAAATTCACCCCTAGCTGCGAAGGCTTATGCTGATTATGCCATGCTTCTCTGTGGCTCGACGGGAGGTATAGATGCTGGGTATCGCTACGGGGAACTGGCTTTAGAGTTGTTGGATAAATTTAATGCAAAAGAAGTCAGATGTCAAGTATTAAATATGTTTAATACTCACATTAGACCCTGGAAAGAACCTCTCAGAAAAACAATCGAACCTTTATCCGCGGCAGTTCAAAGTGGAATTGAAACTGGCGATCTGATATTTATGGGTGTAGCATCTATTAATTACTGCACTCACACCTTTTTCCTGGGAGAGCCTCTGGAACAGGTGGCAAACAACTGCGAACAATATCTCAGCTTAGCAGTTAAATACCAGCAAGGGTATACACTTACTTTCCTGAAACTCTTTCAGCAAGTATTCCTAAACTTGCTCGATCGATCTATTTCCCCAGTTGAATTGCGAGGAGCAGTTTTTGATGAGTCGAACTTGCTGCCAACTTTAAAAAAAGATAACAATTTGGTAGCCATTTTCTTTGTCTGCGTGTACAAAGCAATGCTGCTGTATCTATTTAAAGATGCCAGTCAAGCTGTTCACATGGCCGACATAGCTGAAGAATATGCCAATGCTATTCCTGGATTGTTGGTTGTAGCCCAACATAATTTCTACTACTCTTTAGCTCTTCTAGCTGAATATCCCAACCTTAAGCCCGGGGAACAAAGCGAATACCTCAAAAAAGTGGATTCTCTCCAAAAAAACATGAAGCAATGGGCGCTCCAAGCACCGTCAAACTTTCAGCACAAATACGATCTAGTCGAAGCAGAAAAAGCGCGGGTTTTGGGACATAATGAAAGCGCTATCGATTATTACGATCGCGCTATTCAAGGAGCAGCCGATTCCGGTTACATCCAAGAAGAAGCGATTGCCAGCGAATTAGCCTTCGAGTTTCATCTCGCTTGTGGCAGAAACAGAATGGCTAAGTTTTACCTGAAAGAAGCTTGCTACTGCTACAGTCGCTGGGGTGCCCAAGCCAAAATTAAAGATTTAGAATCGAGGTATCCTCACTTATTGCCAAATAAACCAAGTCAGTCAGACAAAGTTGCAGGTTTTGATAGCAATCGAAAAATATCATCGACGACAGGCAATATCAGCTTGGGTTCGGTAGATTTTATCTCCTTCATGCAGGCTTCCCAGGCTGTTTCCGGTGAAATAGTTCTCAGCCAACTCGTTAACAAGTTACTCAAAATTGCGATTGAGAATGCTGGAGCTCAGAAAGGCTACCTGGTGTTGGTGGACTCAGGCAAGTTAGCAATTGTTGCCACCGGAAAAGTTGCGGGTAGCGAAATCAACGTGGTACCCTTCGAGCCTGTGGAAATGTCCTCTGCCGTGCCAGTCGGCCTCCTCAACTACGTGTGGCGAACTCAACAAAGTCTGCTGCTAAATGATGCTCGCTGCGACAGCAAATTTGCGAATGAACCCTATATCGCCAGTCACCAATTGAGGTCTATTTTGTCCGTGCCAATTGTCAATCAAGGCAAAGTTATCGGTCTGCTTTACTTAGAAAACAATCTAGCTCCCGGTATGTTTTCCCCCGCGAGGCTGGAAGTTTTGAAACTTTTGGCATCTCAGGCAGCTACCTCCATTGACAACGCTCGCCTGATCCACGATTTAGAAGCAGCCAAGCAGACATTAGCAGATGCCAACCGAAATTTGGAAAGCAAAGTTAAAACCAGAACTGAGGAATTGGAAGAAAAAAATCAGGATCTTGCCCAAACCCTAGAATTGTTACAGCAAACCCAGGCACAACTGATTCAGACTGAAAAAATGTCCTCTATGGGACAGTTGGTGGCTGGGATGGCTCACGAAATTAACAATCCGATTAGCTTTATCTTTACCAATCTCACTTACGCAGAAGAATACACAAAAAACTTGCTGCGACTAATTCATGTCTACCAGCAAACTTATCCCAATGCCATCCCAGAAATTGCAGAAACCACAGAGGATATCGAACTCGATTACCTTGAGGAAGATTTCCCCAAAATCCTGAAGTCCATGCACGGTGGGGCTGACCGGATTCGATCGATTATCCTCAGTTTGCGCAATTTTTCTCGCTTAGACGAGTCAGAAATCAAGGAAGTTGACATTCACGAAGGGTTGGAGAGCTCGCTGCTAATTTTGCAGCATCGATTGGAAAGCAAGGGAGAAAATCCCAAGCAGCCAGCAGGCGGAATTGAAGTGATTAAAGATTACGTAAAACTGCCGCTGGTGAAGTGCTATGCAGGCCAACTCAATCAAGTATTTATGAATATTCTCAGCAATGCCATTGATGCTTTGGAAATAGCATACGAAGCATCTAAAACTGGAAACAGTACGGCAATTTCCTCCCATCTCCCTCGGCCTGCTATTCAGATTCGCACTCGTGTTGTAGATAATTCGCGAGTAGAAATTTCGATCGCAGATAACGGACAAGGGATGACAGAAGCAGTTCGTTCCAAACTGTTTGACCCTTTCTTTACTACAAAACCCGTTGGCAAGGGTACTGGTTTGGGGCTGTCAGTATCGTACTCGATCGTGGAGAAACACGGCGGCCAACTGCGCTGCATTTCTGAACCCGATAAGGGGACTGAACTTATCGTTGAAATCCCGCTGAGTCAATAAATCAGGACACGGCAATACCATTAGACCTCTCCCATAATTATTGTGGAACAGGCATCCTGCCTGTTCAAGACAGGCTTTTTGCCAGATGTCTATTGGTGTCAACAACCAGCTTTTAGTCCACCATTCCTCTCCTCCACCCGTCAGTCCTAAGCGGGGTTAAAACCCCTGTCTCATAGCTAAAGTCCTCTGAAAGAGGACTAATGAGTTTAAAAAATTCTGCTTCTGAGTCCTCTTGAGAGTGTCCCACAGACCCTGCACGCCCCTTATGGATGAAAGAAACTCTTTCTCCCCCTCTCCCCATTGAGTTTCACTCCTGAGGACTCAAGAACTCTTCAGTCCTCTTTGAGAGGACTTTCGCTATGAGACAGGGAATTCATTCCCTGGCGGACTGACGGGCGGGTGGGAGAACTGGGTGGACTGACAGCTTAAGTTGACACGCTTTGGGCATTGCCGTGTCCTCCGTTGTCATGTTGTCGATGTGGCCGCCAGGAAACGACAATATGGTGTATTATAAAAGACTAAGTATCAGAACAATGATGGTGCTTCATCTGCAATCATTTTCGTGACAAACCAACAATCTCACAACTGACATACCTAGTAATAAATGTTGCGTCATAACAGACTTTTGGTACTGAGTGGGAATTTCAAACCTGACGCACCCTACAGAACTTAGACACAAAATCTATCTTGAGACAGATGGACATTTCAATTTTATAAATTCTGTATAAATTATTTCTTTTTTTGAGTAAGTCCTATCTAAAATCTACAATCTAAAATCCTCTAAGAAATTTCAATTACACCGCAAGGAACACCTCTTTTAAGATGGGGAGTGTCAACCATTATGGGCTTCGGGGATCGAGAGCTTAACAGCCTATAACTACAAGAAATAAACTAAAGCTTGACTTTGATTTTTCGATAGTGATACAGTTCCTCCCAAGTACAAATTTCAGAAAGTTATTGAAACAAATGCTCTGGTTAAATCAATCGCAGCGAATCATCCATTTTGACCAATAAACCCTTGCTCTGAAAGCTTTTGGGATAAGTCTAGTTCGGAAGATTTGTTGTTTACCCAGCCTGCAAGTGTTGTCGTTGTTTTGAAAAATTGTATCGCTGTCAACTCATTTTCAATCATCAGGAAAAACCATGCAACTACTACAAGAGCAAAAAGAATTTAGCAAAGTCTTGTCTAAAATGATTGCCCAATCCTGGTGCGATCCAGCCTTCAAGCAAGAGTTTATCAACAATCCCCAGAGCAAATTTGCGGAGCAGGGAGTAGTCCTCCCAGAAGGTGTCAACCTGCAAGTAGATCCTTCTGCTTACGGCAATTTGAAAGTAGAAGAAATCTTTGACATGGCGAATTCTCGCGCGCAAGTCACCTACACGATTCCCCTTGCTGCCAAACCCCGCGATATCGCAGATGAAGATTTAACAGTTTGGGGTAGCGTAAAAGGAATTACAGTAATTCCAAACTGTTGCTAATCTGAATTTCCCCGAATTGATGCACAGATTCTACTCGTAGGGTGCGCGCTGCGCACCTTACTAATAACTGTAGTGTTTAAACAAATTATTTGCGTAAGTCCTGACAAAAAAACAAGCACCTACGGAATCTAGGGAAATGCTGAATCAGCCACAATTTAAACGCTGTTTCCATTTGGAAACTGTCGCACCAGAAGGCGTCTTTCTGTTATCAGAACAAGACGCTTTTTTACTTGGAGATGGGATTTACCAGCAGTTAATACCTTTGATTGATGGGTGTCATACTGCTGACGAAATAGTCGATCGACTTTCAGAGCAAATTCCAGCCACCGAGGTTTACTACGCTCTGATGCTGATGGAGCAAAAAGGCTACATTACCGAAGCTGACAACTCTTTTCCTCCCGCAGTTGCAGCATTCTGGGACGGGTTAAACGCTAACGGAAACACCAAAAACCGCCTCCAAACTACCAAAGTAGCTGTCAATATCAGCGGCAACATCATCTCGGAAAAAATTCGAGAACAATTAATCGCCCATTTGGAATCCCTCGACATCGAAGTATCGGCATCCGGAGACATCGAAATTGTCTTGACAGACGACTACCTGCAAACAGATTTGGAGGATTTCAATCAAAAAGCATTGCAGTCCCAACGCCCTTGGATGCTCGTCAAACCAGTCGGAAAAACGATTTGGCTTGGCCCCATATTCTATCCAGACAAAACTGCTTGTTGGGAATGTCTGTCCCAGCGTCTGCGAGACAATCGCCCCGTTGAGGGTTTTATTCAGAAACGCCTGAATATTTCCACAGCTTTTCCTACTTCAAAACCCGCTTTGCCCACTACGGTGCAAACTGCTTTGAGTCTGGCCGCGACTGAAATTGCCAAGTGGATTGCTACGGGCGAAAATCAACAGTTAACAGGACAAATTATTACTTTAGACGTACAAACTCTTGACAAAAAGAGTCACGTTGTAGTAAGGCGACCTCAATGTAAAAGCTGTGGCGATCGCAATTATTGGTTGCCCAAAAATCCTTCTCCGGTTATCCTAGAAAGCCGCAAAAAAAGTTTTACAGCCGACGGCGGACACCGCAGCTTTTCCCCTGAAGAAACCATCAAAAAGTACGGACACCAAATCAGCTCAATTTCAGGTGCTGTGCGATCTCTCATAGCAGTACCGTCATCGGGAAATAACCTAACCCCCATCTACATAGCCGGACACAATTTCGCCATGATGTCCGACAGTCTGTACTTTTTGCGCGAAAATATCCGCGGCAGAAGCGGCGGTAAAGGCAAAACAGATTCCCAAGCAAAAGCTAGCGGATTTTGCGAAGCCATTGAGCGTTATTCCGGCGTGTTTCAAGGCTATGAAATCCTGAAAAAAGGTTCTTATCTCGACATGGGAGATGTGGCTATTCATCCCGATCGATGTATGATGTTCAGTCGCGAACAATACCAAACTCGCGCTGAATGGAACACCAAGTGCGATCGACCTCAAATAGTGCCAGAACCCTTCGACGAAACCAGAGAAATTGAGTGGACTCCGTTGTGGTCCTTAACTCATCAAACCTGGAAATATTTGCCAACCGCTTATTGCTATTACGGCTATCCGTCAGGAGACAAACCTTTTTGCATTGCCAACTCCAATGGTTGCGCTGCCGGCAATAATTTAGAAGAGGCAATTTTACAAGGATTCATGGAAGTGGCAGAGCGGGATGCAGCTTCTATGTGGTGGTACAATCGCATTCAAAGACCGATCGTCGATTTAGATAGTTTCAACGAGCCGTATTTCCGCGACTTGAAAAATTACTATCAAAGTATCGATCGCTCGCTCTGGGTTTTAGATATTACCTGCGATTTAAACATTCCCACTTTTGTCGCGATTTCGGCGAGAACTGACAAACCAGTCCAAGATATTCTCTACGGTTTCGGATCTCATTTCGATTCCAAAATTGCGTTAAATAGAGCGCTAACAGAGGTCAACCAATGCCTGCCTTCTGTTTCCTCAAAAATGCCAGATGGCAGCGTACAATATCCCGACTCTGACAAATTAGCAGTTTCTTGGTGGCAGAATGCAACCCTGGAAAATCAGCCTTATTTAGTTCCCGATCCGAGAATTAAACCTAAAACTGCGGCTGATTTTACCCAGCTATTAAGCGACGACATCAAATCCGATGTCATGACTTGCGTAGAAATTGTGAAAAACCTGGGCATGGAAGTGCTAGTTTTAGACCAAACTCGCCCCGATATCGGACTCAATGTCGTCAGAGTTGTCGTCCCCGGAATGCGAATGTTTTGGAAAAGATGGGGCCCTGGCCGTCTTTATGATGTGCCGGTTAAATTGGGTTGGCTGTCGGCACCGCTGCCAGAAAATCAACTCAATCCCTTTCCAATTTGGTTCTAAAAAAGCGGGGCGGGCGCCGGGGCACCTCCCCTACAAAGGCGGGGCGGGCACGGGGGCGCAGCCCCTACAAGGCGAGTCTACTCGTTACCAGGCTCTGGCCTGGGAACCAGTTATCCCTTTTTGGTTCTAAAAAGCGGGGCGAGCACGGGGGCACCGCCCCTACAAAGGCGGGACTACTCGTTACCAGGCTCTGCCTGGCAGGGCAGAGCCTCCGGATCTGCCTCCAATTTTCCAGCTCGCTTCGCTTGCGAGGCAGAGCCTCTGGACATGGGTTCCCAGGCCAGAGCCTGGGAACCAGTTAAATGTCGCTTTTAGTCGAGTCTAGATCCCCCTAAATCCCCCTTAAGAAGGGGGGTTAGGGGGGATCTAGACTTAGCTACAAACGAGATAAACAGAGAGTTTTAGCCTTAAGTTGACACGCTTCAAATGCAATTCATAATAATCAGAAAATAAATGCTCAAAGGTTATCAAATTCTCGATGCAGACAGCCATGTCATGGAGCCCATTGAAATGTGGGAAGAATATCTAGAACCCGCATTTAAAAGCTTCGCACCCAAAAAAGAACAAAAGACGATCGCCCAAACTGCATCCAGCCGAGTTATCGAAATCGACTTGTTTGAACCGGCATTTAAAAACCTCACAGTTTCCGGCGAAAGAATCTATTACAACATCTCCGATGCTGTCTGGAATAATGGTGGAGAAAGAGCACCCGAAAATTTAGCTCAATATGACGATCGTACCTACTGTCCGGAATCTCAACTCCAAGCAATGGAGCAATTGGGAGTCGATTTGGCATTTCTTTATCCAACAGCAGGACTTTGGTTATTTGCGATCGATAAAATGGAGTCCCAAGTAGCAGGAGCATTCATCCGCGCTTATAATAATTGGCTGCGAGACTTTTGTAGTTGCGCACCCAAATTGCTCAGAGGTATAGGCGCAATTAACCTGCACGAACCCGCAGAAATGGTATCAGAATTGCGGCGGATTGCAGAATTCGGCTGGAAGGCAGTTTTTCTGCGCCCCAATCCCGTGAAAGGACGATTGTTAAGCGATCGAGCTTACGAAGAATTTTGGACAGAATGCGAGCGATTAAATATTGCTGTCAGCATCCACGAAGGCACTCACAGTCGCTTACCAACTGTCGGATCGGACCGATTTAAAACGCGATTTGGGATGCACGCTTGTTCGCACCCGATCGAACAAATGATGGCACTTTTAGCATTAATTGAAGGCGGAGTTTTAGAACGTCACCCTCAGTTAAGAGTAGCGTTTCTCGAATCAGGCTGCGGATGGTTACCTTACTGGCTGTGGCGATTGGATGAGGAGTATCATAACTTGTCTTGGGAAGTCAAAGACAATGTAAAAATGAAGCCTTCTGAGTATTTTCGGCGTCAATGTTTTATTGCAGTTGAACCTTCTGAACCTTATTTATCAGAAGTTATCCGATATATTGGCGAGGATAATTTGATTTTTGGAACTGATTATCCTCACATAGACTTTCACTCGGATATTACAATGCAAGCCGTAGGCCTTGAAAAACGCCTCTCCAAGGACATTGTGCAAAAAATTCTCTGGGACAATCCCAGGCGTTTTTACGGGCTTGAATGAGGTACGGCGTAGGAAGTCGTATCCTTCGTGTACGAACGGGGCGAGTTGACTACCTACTTAGTTTTGAATCGGAATTATTCATCTCTCTAGGATCTCCTCTGCCTTCTGGAGTGTCCTCTGTGGTTAAATAATTCCGATGCAACCGGAAAGGATGTTATTTGATAAGTTCTTCGAGGGATGGAAACAGCAGTTTTTCGGCGCTCACTTTTTCGCAGTCGCAAGGTTGTTGAATTGCGGATATGGCTGATACTTTTCCTAGCAGTAATTGGATGCTTTCTATTAGCAGCGGTAGAGTTAATAAAATAATTGACGCCGATACCAGCAAGCTAATTAAGCCATCAGCCCAATTCCAGTGCAGCCATGCGACGGCGATCGCTGCTACAATTACTCCGATCGACGAACAAACGTCAGCTACTGCGTGCAGAAAGGCGCTTTTGAGATTTAAGTCGCCGTGACAGCAGGAATGCAGGCAAAAAGCATTGATTGAGTTGACGCTTAAACCGACTATTGCGGTAATTAACATCGGAAAGCCGTCTACTTCGGGGGTTGGGGACTGCAAACGGGCGATCGATTCGACGGCAATCCACAGGGCGATCGCCACTAAACTGATACTATTAACTAAAGCAGCAATAATTTCTGGGCGGGTGGGGAGATTTCTAAAATGATCTGTGGTGTTATTTTTGCCGGCTGATGAATGCTTTCTAGCTTTGAGTGACGAGTACAAAGTAGCGGCCAAAGTTATCGCTAAAGCTGCTACATCTGAAAAAACGTGACCCGCATCTGCCAAAAGCGACAAACTATGAGAATTAAGTGCGGCGATTAACTCTGCTACAAAAAAACTGCTAAGCAATACCAAAGCTGTTTGTAAAAGTCGCACTTTGGGAATTCTGGGATTTGAATTTTGGCAATGTGCGTTAAGCGAAGCTATCCCGTAGGGAATCGCCTTTGTGCTGTGAGAGTTAAAATTGTCCCCAACCGGAAATATCATGCAGCAGTCCTTAAACTTAAACTCGATTTTCAATTAAACATTAGATGACTTCTCATCCGCCAACTTCCGACCCGGAACCGCCAAATCAGATCGCAAATGCTGCGAATACTGAGATCGATTATACTCCGATCGACCAAAGTCAATCAAATATTATCGCAGATGAATCTTTAGTTGATTTGTGCAAGTACAACCAATCGAAGTTCGATCGCGGAAGATCTGGTTGGCTAATTTTGCTTTGGTGGTTGGTACAGGCGATCGTATTTCCGTTAACTCCACACCCTTTTAACGGCATCAGAAGGTGGCTCCTACGCTTATTTGGAGCAAAAATCGGTCGGGGTGTCATTATTCGCCCTACCGCCCGTTTTACCTATCCCTGGAAAATTGAAATCGGCGATTATAGTTGGATTGGGGATGATGTGGTTTTGTACAGTTTAGAGCGAATTGCGATCGGCAAACACTGCGTCATTTCTCAAAAAAGTTACCTTTGCACCGGCACTCACGATTCTCAAGACCCAGCCTTTGGCTTAATTACAGCATCTGTTATCATTAATAACGGCGTTTGGATTGCCGCCGACTGTTTTGTTGGCCCTGGTGTCGTAATTGGTGCAAATACTTTAATCGGAGCTCGCAGCAGCGTCTTTAAAAATATGCCAGCCGGCTTTGTTTGTACGGGTACTCCCTGTCGTCCGCGCTATCGGCGAGAAATCAATAAAAGTTCGTAGTAAGGACTTCAGTCTTTTCTTATCTAACTTGCGACTAAGGATTAAAGTCATTACTACAAACTGGTTTCAAGCTGGTTATATAAAACATTATTTCCTAAATTAAAAGTGAAGACAATACCCCAAGAATTACTAACAGATATCTCCCAACTCTTTACAGCAACCTTATTTAAGACAGGGGAAAATCCTGTATCGCTGCGGTCACTTTTGGAACTGATTATATCGTTCATGGTTGTGCTGATAGTATCGCGAGCTTTTACTAACTTTCTGAAAGAACGCTTACTCGTCAGACTAGGAATTGATGAAGGAAACCGCGAAGCAATTTCAGTAATAATTCGCTATTTAATCGTAGCTTTGGGAGTGATAATTGCCATCCAAGGAATTGGATTCAACCTTGCTTCTTTTGCAGTAGTTGCTGGCGGACTGGGAGTGGGGATTGGCTTCGGAATCCAGGATTTAACCACCAATTTTGTCAGCGGACTGACGCTGCTTTTAGACCGACCTGTCAAAGTGGGAGACTTTGTGGAATTAGAAGGATTGATGGGAATAGTCAAAAAAATCTCGATTCGATCGACTATTATTACAACCAACGACGACTCCAGCGTTATAGTTCCCAATAGTAACATGATTAGCAACAAAATTGTTAACTGGAGTTACGAAAATCCGCTGTTGTGCTTGCGACTTTCCATAGAAGTAGCCGAGAATAGCGACCCACTTTTAGTAACAGAAACTCTTTTAAACATTGCTTACGCTGAAGCCGGAGTATTGTCCGAACCAAATCCGAAAGTATTGTTTGTTGAGTTTGGGGATGATTGCTTTAAATTTGAACTTTTAGTGTGGACCGATCGACCCACCGATCGAGAAGTTATTAAAAGTTCTTTGAATTTTGCGATCAAGTATCATTTTCGCCAGCAGGGAATCGATTTCCCGTTCAATGACAGAGACTTGTATTTGCGAAATCCCGAAGTTTTGTTGCAGCTATTCGACCCAAACAAAACAGCAATGGACTTGAACAGTCAAGATACTAGAATATCTCAGAAACTAGCCCCAAAAATGCCTGTTGTTGCAGAGGAAAGCCAACAGCAATCATCTCTCAGTAGTTTGTTAAGACAGGTGAAATACTTTGAAAATCTGAACGATATAGAATTGCGACAACTGATTGAGGTTGGCTGTCGTAAACGGCTGCGATCGCAAGAATTTTTGTTCCGAGAAAACGATCCAGGAGATGCTTTTTATATAATTCTTTCTGGTTTCGTAGAA
Source organism: Microcoleus sp. CSU_2_2 (assembly GCA_012035135.1). Lineage (GTDB taxonomy): Bacteria > Cyanobacteriota > Cyanobacteriia > Cyanobacteriales > Microcoleaceae > Microcoleus. The sequence continues at coordinate 3,796 of JAAUPI010000090.1, read as the reverse complement.
GTTTTTGTCGAAGCAATTGACAAACACTTGACTAACCTCGGTAGGGGCAAGTTTTTTGGCGAACTTTCTTTGATGCTGGGAATCCCCAGAACTGCTTCGGTGAGAGCTTTGGAAGAAACAATTTTGTTTGCCATCAATCAAGAAGGATTCCAAAAAGTTTTAACTGAACGACCAGATTTATACGAACAGATTATTCAAGAAATAGTGAAACACAAAGAAGAACTAAGCGATAGACAGCAGCAATTGCGAGAAATGGAATTGGTAGATCCAGAAGAAGATGATGAAAATCCTGTAGATTGGGTGAGAAAAAGACTTAATAATCTATTTAGTATTGGAAGTTAAATTTAACTCCAATAAAGATCAAGCAGGGCGCGAACAAGCGGTGAAGTTGTTAGCCGAAAGTGTCCTGAAAATGCACTTGAATGAATGCGGTGAGATGCTACCTATAGCCATAACTAATTTATTGGCATTGCCTGTGGCAGAATTAACATTATTTGTGGAACAATTGCCACAGTTATCGGATGCTGAATTGAGGGAAAGGCTAGAAATAATCCCTTAATAACAACTATAATGGGAGAACGCTATTTCTCAAGACAAGGGCGATCTCTCTTTTTTTAGATCACAAGCAGCGATTTCGATCGCCTAGTTATAAATTAATATGAAGTTTTTCAGCTATTGCAGTTGAGTTAATTGTAGAATAGCAGTAGCGTTTAACTACTCAGCGGAGTGTATCATGAGTACAGAAGACAGAGCAAAGGCGATCGGCAAAAATGTAGAAGGCAAGGTTCAGGAAATTTTCGGGAACATCACGGGCAACAAAAAAGACCAGGTTGAAGGCAAAGCAAAACAAGCCGAAGCAGCCGCCCGCCACGCAGCAGAAGATGTGAAAGATGCAGTGAAAAATGTCACGGATAAAGCCAAAAAGGAGATAGACAAACTGTAAGCTTTCCTGCATCTCAACTGTATTTTTGGGGTGGGCGAGATGCTCACCCCACAATATTTTTATCGCGCCTTGAATGTAAAATTTAGATTAGCCTGGAACGAGACTTATCAAGGGTTGTCGTCTTAAGTTGACACCTAGGGACATAATTTCCGTTAATCTGCAATTAAAATTCCGGTTCCGCAGCCAAATGTTCGATCGACAAATCCATCTGTTGCTTCCCCCGCGCCAAAAAACTTTCGCACTGCTGCAAACATTCGACAGCTACTGCAAATTCCTCGAAAACCACCTCTAAAGGCAATTCTCCCGATTCTACCCGATCGATAATTGCTTCTATGCGATCGACCGTTTGCTCATAATTCCAGTCTGGCAGACTTCCGGGCAAATCAATCATGTTTCTTCTGCATCCAATATTTCTACAATCTTAACTCTCAAAACGCCCCGCCTCAACCTCACGGTCAATTCTTCTCCCAACTGCAAACCCTCAGCCGTGCGAATTACCGTACCGTCACTTTGTTTAACCGCAGCATAACCCCTTTGCAAAACCGCAGCCGGATTTAGTGCAGATAACTTTTCTTGCAATACTTCTATTTTACGACTTGCTTGGCGCAAACTTCGCGATGTCACAGGCAACCGTTTTAACCTATTTTGCAACTGTTGCAAATGCTGTTCTTCCCTCTCAAATCTGTCCCGCACAGCACTTGCTAAATCGATCGTTCTCTGCTTGTGTTGAAAGTAAATATCTGCTAAAATTGGTACAGCTTGTTGGGCCGCTGCTGTTGGAGTGTGAGCTCGTTTGTCGGCAGCTAAATCGGCTAGCGATTCATCTCTTTCGTGCCCGATACCGGTGATAATTGGGATTGCACAATTGACGATCGCCCTGACAACCCTCTCATCGTTAAAACAAGCCAAATCCTCCGCAGCACCCCCGCCGCGGGCTAATATAATCACATCCGCCCTACCGTCCCATTCTACACGGGCGATCGCCCTGACAATTTCCGCAGCAGCCGGTTCTCCCTGCACCCCTGTCGGCGACAGCAACACCCGCAAACCGGGATATCTTTGAGCTAGAGTCCGCTGAATGTCCCCCCAAGCTGCGCTGCTATCGGAAGCCACAACGGCAACGATTTGCGGGTGTGCGGGAATCGGGCGCTTGTAGGCAGGATCAAAGCAACCCTCTGCCTCCAAGCGCGATCGTAACTGCTGCAATCGCAAAGCCTGCAACCCTTCTCCAGCCGGTAGCGACTGGAAAACAGTCAACTGGTACTCTCCGCGAGTTTTGTAAACCCGCAGGCTTCCCAAAACTAGCAACTGTTCTCCTTTTTGTGGCTGTTGCGTTAATTTCTGCCGCTGAGAAGTCCACACTACGCAGCGAATCGCAGCACTTTTGTCAGGATCGCACAGAGTGAAAAAACAGCCACTGCGGTGTTCCGAAACGTTCGACACCTCGCCAGCCACCCACAATAATTGCAAGTAGCGATCGTTTTCTAACAACTCTTGCAGGTATGATGTTAGTCCAGCAACAGACAAAGCTGTATCGGGAAAAAGTCGATCGGGAAGAATTGAAGTCATTCAATTTTAGATTTTCGATTTTAGATTGGGGGATTGCGACTCAGATACATCCTTTCTTCTAACTATTAACTGTCAACTGTCAACTGTCAACTGTCAACTATCAATAAACTCATGATATCAGATATAACGACTACACTAAATATGCTGCGCCAAGAAGCCGCCGCGATCGGCATTACCGAAGAAGAAGCCAAAAAATATGGTAACATTCGACATCGAAGAACTTGGTCTCTGGCGATCGAACATCACCTTTCCAGGCAAGGAGAAGTCGATCGAAAAAAACCGCCTTTAACACCTCACCATCCCAATTCCTCTGATCCAAATCCTCAGGCTTCTGGGAAGATTGGAGAGTCTAGAAAGCCAGAAGTTGAGCTCACCGCGAACCTATGTGAATCTCAGCTTAAAATTGAGAACCAAGCAACATCTTCGTCAGAGATGCTGGCTGCGCCCCAACAGCAAGTCAAACAGCCCGTGCGATCGTACAGCAAATCTGCCCAGCGCATCGATCGAACCCGAGGTTTTCAACAAGTAGTTCAAAACCATATTAAAGCCTTAAAAACTGCATCCGCCACCCGCACAAATTCGCCCTATTCACAACTCAGCAATTGGGTGTGTCCCGAGTGCGCCCCCGATGGCGAAAATGGCTGTCACCTTTGCGCTGGAGAAGGCAATGTCAGCGACATTGCAGCTATTGGGTGGACGCTAGCTTACATGGAAATGCTGGGCTGTTCTGCCAAGGAAATAGAACCTCTCAGGAGATTGTGGCATGACTCAAGTATTCTGGAAGTGAATCTAAAAGTTTGTGTTGCTATCAAAAAAAGTACCGAAGTTTTAGCCAGAACTGAAAAATGGATAATTGGTAATGGGTAATAGGTAATAGGTAATGGGTAATAGGTAATAGGTAATGGGAACCCAACCCTGTCAAGGTGATGAAGAAGACCCTCAAACCGTTGCAATTTCGTAGCGGGCGATCGTTAAATCTCTGTTTTTTCACCAATGATTACCGTAGGGGCTCTCGCCTGACGGCAGTAAATATTAGATGATCGCCAATATAGCGTTTCCCGATGTTATGAGGTACAAACTGAGCGATAAATCCTGTAGGGACTTAGGCTCAGCCGTGTCCCTACTGTACTTCATAACTGTGGAATCTGCTGTAAGTTATACTAAATCCGGGTTACTTACCCCCTTTATAATCAGCAGTCTCGTAGGGTGCGTCGCCACGAATGATTTTCGCTATAAACCAATATTAAACGAGCGACGCACCATACAGCTTATAACGGGGATGAA
>JAAUPI010000353.1 GCA_012035135.1 Microcoleus sp. CSU_2_2 | reverse complement strand
TCTAATATTTACTGCCGGAATGCTTCGCCCCTACGGTAATCACTGATGAAAAAACAGAGATTTAACGATCGCCCGCTACGAAATTTCAACGCTTTAAGGGTCTTCTTCGCCACCTTGACAGGGCTGGCACGCCCCGGATTTAGGATTACGCCTTGCCCTATCTGTACAAAAACCTAAGTATGGGATAGGTCTAATCAAAAGTCGATGAGAAGTCGATGAGAAGTCACTCAAGAACTCAAATAGCCACCTGATTTAATAGCAATACGGTAGAAAGTGCGATCGACTTAAGATCTTGCAGCATTTTCGATCGGCAATCCAGAAACTAGGCGTTGTAAAACGTAACTATGTAAATGATTGTAAAGTATGCAAATCCCTTAAAAGTGGGTAATTTAACTCTAGGCGGGTAATTTAGCCCTATTTCCATACTGTTACGTAGTTTGGTTTAATTGGGCCTACCTACTCAGTAGGCGCGTGCAAATTTGAATTATGTTTGTCCTCGCGGGCGAGGAGTAAAGCACGGGGGTAATCCCTCCGTTAGAAGCTGTGCTTGTATAAAACATCGTACATCTTTATCAAATCTTTACAGACTTTTCTCTAATCAACAGTTAGGGTTGATGCAACAAATTTTCACTCTAGTTCAATCAGGAATAGTGCTGTGATGCCAAACTTTAATTGTCAAGTTTCAGGAAGTGCGATCGCCTTTATCGATCGTCAAGTTGCAGATTATCAGAGTTTGATGACCGGGGTAACACCGGGTACGGAAGTAGTAATTTTGGATGGAGATAAGGATGCGATCGACCAAATTACGGAAATTTTAGCTGTTCGCACCAATATAGATAGCATTCACATCGTTTCTCACGGATCTCCCGGCAGCTTGCAATTAGGAAAAACGAGATTGTGTGCTGACAATCTGGAAAATTATGCCGAGAAATTGCAGCAGTGGCGGAGTGCTTTAAATCCTGGTGCGGATATTCTGATTTACGGTTGCAATGTCGCATCAGATTCTCGCGTTTACCCGAAAGTCTGCCGGGGAATTAATTCCCCGTCTCATAGCGCAAGTCGGTTGAAACCGACTGAAAACAAGGCGGGTATTCAGTCCTCTTCAGAGGACTTTCGCTATGAGACGGGGGTTTCAACCCCCGGCGGATCGGATGAGCACGCGATAAATGATGAATGGGCGATAAATGATGAATGGGCGATCGATCTTGAATGGGCGATCGAACCCAAACACAAAATAGACAATTTCACCTTCATCCAGCGCATCGCCCAACTCACAAATACCAACGTTGCCGCCTCCAAAAACCTCACTGGAAGTGCAGTAAAAGGTGGCGACTGGGAACTGGAAGTCACAACCGGGAAAATAGCAGCACCTTTAGCATTTCGGCCCGAAGTTCTAGCGGCATACAGCCACGTTCTCTCAACCTTCAGTCCAGTCAGGAACTATAGTGTGGGCGCAGTGCCTTCTGGCATTGACACGGGCGACTTTAACGGCGACAGTTTCCTCGACTTAGCCGTGGTAAACAGGACATACACCAACGAGATTGTCATATTGTTGGGGACGGGTACTACGGGCAGCTTTGGTACTCCTACCAGCTTATTTAGCCCCGATAACGAGGATCCCTTTTCCATTGCAGTGCGCGACTTTAATGGAGACGGCAAACTTGATTTAGCTGTAGCGAATGGTGGGCATGCCCCTGACAGCCAGGGCGTTTCCATCCGCCTGGGGACTGGTACTGGCAGTTTTGGCAATCCTAGCAACTTTGGTCAAGGGATAAGTCATCATTCGATCGCAGCCGGCGACCTTAACGGAGATGGCAAGTTAGATTTAGCTACAGTCTCCCCCGCAGCCTCCAACCCTAAAACAATTTCAATACTTTTCGGAGTAGGTAATGGTAACTTTGGTAAGCCGTTTCAGATTAATACATTAACACGCAAGAATACTGTTGCCACGGCCGACTTTAATGGCGACGGTAAACTCGATTTAGTCACGTCGGATAAGGAAACAACTGGCAACATCTCGGTTTTCTTAGGAGATGGTAATGGCAACTTTAACTCCCCCATTAACATTACCGCCGGGAGAGGGGATCACACTGTCGTCACAGGCGACTTTAATGGCGACGGCAAACTCGATCTCGCCGCCAGTAACAGCGATGAACGAGATGTCTCAGTCTTCTTAGGAGATGGTACGGGTAATTTTGGTACTGCTACTAAGTTTACTGTCGGGTTGAACCCCCAATCTTTGGTGGCAGGCGACTTTAACGGCGACGGCAAACTCGATTTAGCTACGTCTAATGCTTCTGCCAACGTTTCAGTCTTGGTAGGAGATGGTACGGGTAATTTTGGTAATGTCAGCTACTTTAATGTCGCGGGAGTCGGGAACTATCCTGTTTCTACGATTGCGGCAGATTTTAATGGTGACAGCAAGTTGGATATAGCTACGACGAACACCAATTCTGATGATGTCTCGGTTCTGCTGAATACATCGAATACAGTTAATTTCGGTGCGGCCACTTACAGCAGCGTGGAAGGAACAACAGACACAGTAGTTAATATTCCCGTCATCCTCACTGGTGGCACTCCCTTAAACGATGTAGTTGTGCCAATTGTACTCGACCCCACTAGCACAGCCACCGAAAATTCAGACTACACCTTTTCCCCTACTTCGATTACCTTCCCCGCAGGTTCAACAGGTGCCGCACTCACCAAGAATATTGCAGTTACTATTAAGTCTGACAATATCTCTGAAACCCAGAAACCGCAATTTTCAACTTGGGGACAATTACAGGTGCGATCGCAGGCCCCACAAAAACAACAACATTAACTATTTCAGACCAGGTTTCTGTTGCTTATGCCATTGCCACCGATACAGCCACCATTGACGAAGGTAATAGTGGCAAAAAACCTCTAACTTTCACTGTGACTCGCAGCAACGTCACTAACGGGGCAAGTAGCGTCAAATATGCAATAGGAGGAACAGCTAGCAACGTCACCGATTATAATAACATCGGTGGCACTTCTGGGGCACGAATTACTGCTGGCACGATTAATTTTGTGACAGGTGAAATATCAAAAACTATAACTCTGGATGTGTTGGGTGACACTCGAGTTGAACCCGATGAAACTATTGCCATCACCCTGTCAAATCCCACAGGAATCGCAGCGGCAACACCGGTAATTACCACTGATACCGCTACCACAACTATTATTAACTACACTGCACCGACGCCAACGCCGAATCCTCCGACTCCGACACCGCCGAATCCTCCGACTCCGACACCGCCGAATCCTCCGACTCCGACCA
>JAAUPI010000089.1 GCA_012035135.1 Microcoleus sp. CSU_2_2 | reverse complement strand
CCCGCCCTTCTTATTGGGCGATAGTCTGTGTCCCCAACCCTCTTAGTTTGTGTCCAAATGCTTCACCCTCCCCCGCAGATCGATCTCGATCGCGATCGCCTAATTTCTTTTTAGGAGATGTCTAATACATTGTCAGCAACCCAGATCTAAAGACAGGCTCGCTTCTAGGCCAAGACTTAAGTCGCAGTTGACCAGATTAAGAGGTTTCAACCCCTGCCTAACTGCGGGTTTAACGTGTTTGTTGAAACAGATGTTAGTGTCTCCATGTTTACCAGTAAGCCATAAAGGCAATTCCCTACCCTACCCTTCTCCGAACCGCTGTGCGGAACGGGAACTCGCGTTTAGGTAGCATAGCTTCGCTCGCGCGGACTTTGGGAACCATATTTGTAGCACTTAATCTTGATGAATATGCCGATGTAAGTAAATATGATGTAAGTAAATATACGGTTATGAAGCGACTAAACGTATTAAATTGACAGCAATTAGGCAAGCAACAGTAATAGTGGCTTTCACTACTAGCAGTATTGAGAAAGACAGATATTTTTGATACAATTAACAAGTATATAGGGTGCGTTTTGTCTGCGATTAAGTCCGACAGTTCCACGACCTCAACCTCAATTGAGGCTGAAGTTCTTACTCCTGCTGCCATAGCTGTCTTGCCACCGGATTTAGTAGCTCAACAATTGCAAGCGATCGAAAAATAGGATGCGATGCGATCGGATTAAAACTTGCATGGCTCAAATTCGCTAATTAAATCAACCTCTAGCAATCATCTTGCTGCTTTAACTAACAGTTAGATATCCCAATAATCATTGGATTGAAGAAGGTTATCCACACATTAATCATCAATATTTTGAGGGTAAACCATGCATAAACCTATTAAAAAAAACGCCAAAACCAAACTGCTGGCATCTCAAAGCACTGCCTTAAAACAAAATATTTTAATGGTTGATGACCACCCAGAAAGCTTGCACCTTTTATCCCAGCTTTTGTCTAAGCAGGGATATCAAGTGCGACCAACACGGGATGGCGAACTGGCTCTGAAATCTGCCCAGAAGACTCCACCGGATTTGATTTTGCTGGATATTATGATGCCTGACATGAATGGCTATCAAATCTGTAAACAGCTAAAAAATTGTTCTAAAACTAAAGACATTCCAATTATTTTTATTAGTGCGTTAAATGAAGTATTCGATAAAGTTAAAGCTTTTTCACTGGGGGCGGTAGACTATATTACCAAGCCATTTCAGGAAGAAGAAGTTGTGGCTCGTGTTGAAAATCAACTGCTGATTAATCGGCTTTATAAACAAAATTTAGCACAAAATGCGCGACTGGAAGCAGAAATAGAAGAACGCAAGCAAGTCGAAGTAGAACTGCGAGAAAGCCAGCGCTGGCTGTCGGCAGTCATTAAAACCAATCCTAATCTTTTGTATGTTTCCGATTTGATAGAACAGCGCACTCTCTATCTCAACCGCGAATTTTATAGCGAACTCGGCTACACATTTGAAGAAATACAGCAAATGGTAGCAGCATTTATTCCTAAATTAATACACGCTGACGATTGGGCTACATACTCAGAACACATGAAAAAACTTGAGACAGCCAAAGACGGCGAAAACTTCGATATCGAATATCGACTACGGCATAATAACGGTGAATATCGGTGGTTTTTCAGCCGGGATACCGTGTTTGAGAGAACAACGGATGGTAAGCCTTGGAAAATTCTAGGAACTGCTACTGAAATTACCGATCGCAAACAAGCAGAACAAGAAATTAATGCAGCTTTAAGAGCTTTAGAACGGCAAATTAAGCAAAGATTTCTGCTCGAAAAAATCACTTTGGAAATTCGATATAACCTAAATTCAAAGCAATTTTTTCAAACAGCAGCTAACCAAATCGGTCGAGTTTTTAATGCCGATTGCTGCTTAATTCACACCTACACAGAAAACCCAATACCCCGAATTCCTTGTGTTGCTCAATATAAAAAATCAGAATCCAAATCAGAATCGCTGCTAAATTCAGAAATTCCAGTGCAAGGTAATCCTCACGCTCAGTTTGTATTGTCTCAAGACAAAGCTGTGGTTTCTGACGATGTTTTGACAGAACCGCTGCTAGAATCTACCAGAAATTTGGCTCATCAAATAGGTTTAAAATCGACGCTCGCAATTCGCACTTCCTACCAGGGAAAAGCGAACGGAGTGATGTGCTTGCAGCATTACGATCGCCCGCGCAACTGGACACAAGAAGAGATCGGATTATTTGAAGCAGTTGCCGCCCAAATGGGAATTGCAATCGCTCAAGCTAATCTTCTCGAACAAGAGAAACAGCAGCGAATTCAAATTCAAAAGAGCGAAGCTAGTTTAGCCGCCGCCCAAAAAATTGCTCATATTGGCAGTTGGAAATTTGACGTAATTACAGGAAAAATCACCTGGTCCGAAGAAGTTTTTCGCCTTTTTGGTGTTGATTTAGCTGCACCTGAACCGACCTACCTCCAACTTTTGGAGATGTATCATCCCGACGACAGAGAGTTTTTTCACCAAACGATCGACCACGCTACCTCAAAAGGAACTTCCTATAAAATTGAGTCGCGGATTTTGCGTCCCTGCGGTCAAATCCGATACATGGAGACAAGGGGAGAAGCCATTTTCAACGAAACCGGGCAAGTAATCCAACTGCTGGGAACAATAATGGATATCACTGAACGCAAACAAGCAGAATTAGCTTTGCGAATCAGCGAAGAACGTTTTTATCTAGCATTTGAAGGCTGTGCTATGGGATTGTGGGATTGGAATGTAAAGACGGAAGAAGTTTATTTCAGTTCGCGGTGGAAGACAATGCTGGGGTATGAAGTAGAGGATGTAGAAAACTGTTTTCAATCCTGGGAGAGACTTGTAAATCCAGAAGACTTACCATCTGCTCAAGCAGCTATTCAAGCTCATTTTCAAGGGCAAACACCTATTTATGAAGTGGAATTTCGGATGTTAACCAAATCGGGTGAGTGGAAGTGGATTTTGGCTCAAGGTAAGGTGATGGAACGCGATGCTTCTGGAAATCCCGTGCGGATGACGGGTACGCATATCGATATTAGTGATCGTAAACAAGCAGAAGCAGCTTTGCGATTTAGCGAACAGCGAGAACGAGAAAAAGCACAACAGTTAGAACAAACTTTGGCACAGTTAAAACGCACTCAATCGCAGCTCATTCAAGCCGAAAAAATGTCAAGTATCGGGCAAATGGTAGCGGGAGTTGCTCATGAAATCAATAACCCAATTAGCTTTATCTACGGCAATATTACTCCCGCTACGCGATACGCTAGCGACTTGCTAAAATTGCTACAGCTATACCAGCAAAAGTATCCAGAACCTGTTCCAGAAATTGCAGCACTCCTGGAAGAAGTAGAAACAGAATTTATTGTAGAAGATTTTCCCAAAATAATGGCGTCAATGCGAGAAGGTGCTAACCGAATTAAGCAGATCGTGCTGTCTTTGCGAAACTTCTCTCGTCTCGACGAAAAAGAGCGCAAAGTAGTAGACATTCATGAAGGTATAGATAGCACTTTAGTGATGTTGCAGCACCGCTTGAAAGAACATTCAAAACATGGCTCAATTCAAGTGATTAAAGAGTACGGAAAACTTCCACGAGTTGAGTGCTATCCAGCTCAATTAAACCAGGTATTTATGAACTTACTATCGAATGCGATCGATGCGCTGGAAAAGTCACCAGCAGACCGGAATGGCGAAGTTATTCGAGAGATTCGTATTGCGACTGAAGTCATCGACCAAAATTCAGTTTGTGTCCGCATTGCGGATAGCGGATTCGGTATGATTCCTGAAGTTCAGTCAAAGATATTTGACCCGTTTTTTACTACAAAAGATGTCGGTAGTGGCACTGGTTTGGGATTGTCAATTAGTTACCAGATTGTTAAAGACAAACACGGCGGTGAATTGAAATGTCATTCAGAATTTGGCAGGGGAACAGAGTTGGCGATCGAATTGCCAATTTCGCAAAAAGTAAAAGCGAAGAAGTCAGTAGTCATTGGTCATTAGTCAACAGTTCGGCAAGCTCACTGCAAGCTGTCAACTGCCTGCTGATTTTCGCATTGCGAATGCCAATGTACCTAAAAACAATAGCCCGATCGCCCCTGCTAGCGGATTCCCATTAACTCCTGTAATCCAGTCGGGAACTGAGTCAGAATATCGGACTAATTCCCCGACATTAATTATATAATATCCCCAGACTAGACCTGCATGAAAGCCGATCGACAAACCGAGGCGATTTTGGCGCGATCGCTTTCCCCAAACCAATATCAAAGCCAGCAATAACAACCCCGGAAACTGAGGCCAAGTCCGCAGCATTACTGCCACAGGTTTGATAAAATGGGATAGGGCAAACAACAGGCTATTCGCCCACAGAGAGATTCGATCGTTGTAATCCCGTTGCAACTCGTCGAGCAACCAACCACGGAATACCAATTCCTCGAAAAAACCCACTCCTAAAGCGCTTAATAGCCCTTCTGCGATGATTCTCGGCAAATTATCAGAATTTTGCCAGGAGACGAAACCAAGCAGTCCTTGCACCACAAATAAGCTGAAAGTGAGCAAAGTGCCGATCGCCAATCCGATCGAAAACTCTAAACCATTCTGTCTGGTATTAATTAAACCATAGCTTTTCAGCACTTGGCTTTCTCCGTAAACCTTTTTTCCCCACACCCGTATTAAGAACAGAAACTCTGTAAACAGTAATCCCATTGTGAGAATAGTGGCGAGGTTACTATCTTTAACTAAAAGATAAATTGGTGCTGCTAATGGCAGCCAGATTGAGAGCAAGATTAACAAAAAAATGGGGACTCGAAAAAAAAATGGATAATTTGCTATTTTGATATGGTTAGTCATTGTTTGTAAATTACTTACCAAAATTACGAACAAGGTAATACCGTTTACCTGCCAAATACACACATATTTCCCATGAGAAAGGACACGGCAATGCCGTTTCCCTACCAAAATGAAGACACGGCAATGCCGTTTTTATAGGAAAATGAGGATACGGTAATGCCGTGTCCCTACCAGGATTGGGGAAACGGCATTGCCCACATCCATCATGTACGAAGCAGACATAAAAAGCTAGAATAGCATTGTATTGGTTGAAACTTTAGATAAAACAGAACAATAAAAATAAGGGAACAATGACTGAAGCCTCCGATTTTGCAAATGTCGATCGAGAATTAGACAACACAATTTTAAGCTTCTCAGACATTCAGGCAGAACTCAACCTCCGCCACGCTAAAGATGCTTTGCGAGATATCGTCGAAAATCTCGACTTGACGCCCCAAGAGCGAACTGGGCTGGAACCGGAAATTGGCGGGTTGGAGAAAATGCTCGACAAGCTAGAGCGCGCTTGCGTACAAATCGCCGTGTTTGGAATGGTGGGAAGGGGCAAATCTTCGGTTTTGAACGCGCTTTTGGGTCAAAATGTGTTTGAAACTGGCCCGACTCACGGAGTTACTCGCACGACTACGATCGGACAATGGGAAGTAGGAGACGGAATTGATGAGAATTTACCCGATCGATTTTCGCCGATTATTTACCGTTTGTCGCAAGTTGAACTAATAGATACCCCTGGAATTGATGAAGTTGATGGCGAAACTAGAGAAGCTTTAGCCCGCCGAGTGGCTCAACAGGCAGATTTGATTTTGTTTGTGGTTGCTGGTGACATTACGAAGGTGGAATATGAAGCTCTTTCGCAATTGCGAGAAGCCGGAAAACCGATGTTATTAGTGTTTAATAAAATCGATCAGTATCCCGATGCAGACAGGCTGGCAATTTATCATAAAATCCGGGACGAGCGAGTCCGGGAATTGTTATCTCCCGATGAAATTGTGATGTCGGCGGCGTCGCCTTTAACGGCGAGGGCGGTGCGCCGTCCCGATGGAAGTATGGGCGTGCAAATGACTCGCGGTTTGCCACAAGTTGAAGATTTAAAATTAAAAATTTTGGAGATTTTAGACCGGGAAGGTAAGTCTTTGGTGGCGCTGAATACGATGCTATGCGCGGGAGATATTAACGAGCATTTGGTGCAGCGAAAAATGGAGATTCGAGATGATGCTGCTAATCGGATTATCTGGAATGGAGTAATGACAAAAGCGGTGGCGATCGCCCTCAATCCGATTACTGTAATTGATATTCTTAGCGGTGCAGTAATTGATGTGGCGATGATCTTAACTCTGTCTAAAGTTTACGGGATTGCGATGACGGAAGCGGGCGCTGTGGAATTGCTGCAAAAAATTGCAATTAGTATGGGGGGAATTACTGCTGGTGAATTGATCGCGAATTTTGGTTTGAGTTCGTTGAAAGGATTGTTAGGTTTAGCGACTCCCGCAACCGGAGGTTTGGCTTTAGGCCCTTACGTGTCTGTAGCTATGACGCAAGCTGCGATCGGCGGAGTTTCTTGCTACGGAATCGGTCAAGTTACTAAAGCTTATTTGGCTAATGGCGCCTCTTGGGGAGATGACGGGCCTAAGGCTGTTGTCAGCAAGATTTTGTCTTCTTTGGATGAGGGTTCTATCTTAAATCGAATTAAGGATGAATTGCGGGCAAAGTTGAATTTGGGAGAAGAAGGCAGAAGGCAGAAGGCAGAAGGCAGAAGGCACGAAACGGATTAGGATACTGATACAGTGATTAATTGGTGAAACCTTGCTTAAGTATCGCTGTATCTTCACGCCTGAGTGTTAGCGTGACAGATACGGTATTTGCCCGCTTCTACCTAAAGCAAGACACTCATAAATATTACTCATTAATTGACTGGTACAAGCATGATCCAAAAAATCCGATCTTGAATGAGAACAATTGAGAAAATCTAAAAATAGCTGCTCCCTAGCCATTTCATTGTGACTGAAAAAAGTTTCAGACAAATAGTTATTTTCCGAGAGATGTTTGCCAATCTCGATTTTTTCAAAAGTTTTGCCTCCTGTAACACCACTATTTCGGAAAATCAAAATATCAAAATGATTGATATGACCGGCACCGTAATCCATCACAACTTTGTCGCCAACTTGATAAGATTGATAAGAGTGAACCTGAATGTTTAACAGAGTTGAAAGTTGAATATTTACGCATTCATGGCGGATTCTACCATTACCCTTGTAAGTATCTGAAGGTAAATCAGACCAAGCACGCCGCGAAAAAGAATTTTGTTGTAATTTCAAAGAAGCAGTAGTAACTACTGACGAACGCCGTTTCAGTTGAGACAGCATAAAAATATCTTGTTCGCCATAACCTTCGAGTTGTTCGAGCTTATTTTCTGAAAAATGCTGCGAATAATCTCGTTGAAACAGTTGCTGATAATGATGAGATTGCAGTTGATTTGCAAAGTCAGATGGCTTAAAGCTTTGAACAAATATATTTTGTTCATCTGGTCGATTTTCGAGTTGCTGATTCAAAGTCAAAAACCAAGCTAATAAATCGACAAAGTGGTAGCCTGAGTGCATCAATTTACCAGTGCCATACTTATAGGAATGATTTTCTCTTTCCCACTCGTCAGGCATTACCCACACCCCATCAGCATGAGCTATGTCTATATATGAGATGGGAATTTGAAATTCTTTGATAAATTCTGCGAGATACTTATAAATATAGAGGTAGCCTAAATGTCCCCGTCGCTGTGCTTGAACAATAAAATTTGAGTGAGATTTGGCATAAAGTTCTTTCAATTCTAAAAAATCCAGCTCAATTTGTCGAGCATTGTCGATCGCACTTTCAGAATTAGCCGGACAAGTAATTGGTTTGTCACCCAGAATATGCAAATTCTTTGCCAAGGCCCACTTTAAATAAGCTTTGTGACTTTTAGGTTCGCTGGCGACAATCACTCCCTCAATTTTATACTCTTCGACGAGAGCATCTAACAATTGTCTTGAATTGCAGTCTAGACTTTCTTGATATGCTAGATTCCGAGGAACAAAAAGTTTGTACATCGGCTGCAAAATGCGATTTTCGAGGAATTTACTAACACTAGATTCATTGCCTTCTAGATCGACGATCGCTACTAAATTAATTTCTCGTTGACTGCTATACTTCTCCAAAAGCGGATAATAAATGCGCTTGGCGTGAGGCCCCAGACCAATTAAAGCAATATTTCTGACGTTATTATTCATTTTGGTTAACTCTAATTTCTACGTAAGTCATGTCAACCAACATCATAAGCTGTCTGCTGACTATGCCATTCTCTATGAATCACTGGAATGCTGCATTTTTGCATAAAGTTTTTAAAAGAGTTTCTGTTCAATTCATTCCAACCATGACCGTAGTGACCACTCCATTCAGAAGTAGCAAGTTCGCCAGATCTTGTTCTACCAAAGCGTCCCCCAACAATTTGGAATCGATCGTCTGTTGCTATGATTGTTAAATGTTCAACCAGTTTGGGATGACCTTCAAAATCAGTTGCGATCGCCAATATGTCGCGAGTACAGTCAAATATGAAGTCCAGGGGTTCTGGAAATAACATCGCTGAAATCAGTTCGATAGATTTCTGTATTTCATCAATGCAGTTAGTGGAATTGAGCAGTATTATCTTCATCACAAACTCCTTCATCTCTAAAGGATTATACAAATTGCGAGAGACTACAGAGCTTTCGCAATATAGTTATCATGATATTTTAAGCTAAATCCTGAATATTGATCTCATCTTTACCGATTTTATCTGAAAGTATCACCAGGAAAACTCATAAGTTTTGGATGTTTTATTAAATAACATTCAGTCAAAAAACTATGGATGATTTTCAAACCTCATAAAACCTCATAAAACCTCATTTATTCTCAGGAAATCTAAGGAATTTGATTGACAATGAAATTTCGGTCAATCATAATTATATTTAAATAAACTATTAGGACTTCTGCCATGAGCATAATTAGTAGGGTTCGTCAGACATGAGACTCTGAAAAATCACCCATTGCTGAGTCTGATGCAGGATACAACTCGAATTGAGTGTGACAATATATAGCATTAACCAAGGAGAAATAAAAATGAAACCTAATATTGCTTTTGGTGATTTTTCTAATTTAGCTGGCGAACACAAATCTTTTTCTGATTCAGTGCGTCACGGTTGGGAAGATGATGAATTACTGCTGGTTAAAAGTGAAGAGTTTGGTAATTTGAGAGATAAAATTTCAGCTTACACTTACTCCTTACTGAGAACGATCGAATTTGAGGCTTGCTGGCTAATATCTTGTCCGAATAGCGACTTCAAAATCTTGTTAGGTGAGAAGATTGGCTTCGACGCAGTATGTTTAGAAGCACTCCACAACAGAATGTTTGAAAAACTGGCTTCCAGATATTTGCCTACAGTCAGTGCAGCTTATAGTAAAAATTTTACTAAGGCTGTTAAGTTTCAAGATGAAAGCGATATTTCATCTTTCTTGTACTCCCTAACACAAGACTTTTGCGAAAATATTGATGATTACTTGAACCAAGTCGATCGCGTTACTGACGAGCCAACTTATCTCACTCTCAAAAATATTAAGTCTGGCTTGTTAGTGCAGTTGGAGAAACTCAACAAATATCGGCGGCGGTATTTGCCGATCGAAACATTAGATTCTCGGTCGCAAACTAAATGTTTTTACTCAAATTCCGAAGAAATTCCGACTGTTGCGAGTTTTCCAGGGAGAGGTTCTCAGTTACTTTTCAGCGATACTTCTATTGTTATGCACAAATCTTATACTGACTTGATGTGCGATCGCGAAAAAATGCAGCGCTTTAGCCACTATGTTTATATGGATGTAGAAATTGCCGCAATGGAGGTTTGTGCCAAAAATATTGTCGCTTATCGGGAAATGCCTCTAGACTTTAAACTGGATATGGCCAGACAAATTTGGGATGAAGCAAGACACGCAATTATCATGCGTCGATTGTTGGAAAACATCGGCGGGAAAGAAGCCGATTATACTTACAGTGCCAAAGTTTGGCAGAAATGCGAAAAAGGTGAAAACGTAACTGAACGTTTAGCAATTCAACAAGTATTTCAAGAAGGCAATGCTTTGGAGTCCAATTTTTTGCTAACTGAAGCTTTTAAAAATGTTGGCGAACGTGAAATGACTAAGTGTATGGATTTTATCAATGCTGACGAAGCTGTTCACGTCAAAATAGGTAACTTTTGGATCAAATATATGCTTGACGGAGATCCAAATCGCTATCAAACCGTAATGGAAAAGGCAGCAAGTCTGGTCAAGGCTACTCTTTCGTCAAATGTAGAAGTTAATCGGGCTGCTAGAAGGATATCAGATTTTCAGATTATTTTGTGGATTTACTTGAGGAAAATAATCATGTTTATGGGTATAGAAAATCTTGATGGTTGTAGTATATATACCGTAGGGTGCGTCGCCCAAAACAAACCAATTATCAATTATCAATACTGCCGTGTCCCTAGCCCAAAATAATCGATCGCCTTTTTTGGATATCACCATCGCCCGATTAATTTTCGGACACGGCAATGCCGTTTCCCTACCCCCAAATAATCATCAGCCCTCGATAGAAGATGTAAAGGATTTTTTGCTTGGTGGGGAAAGAATCACGACACGGCCCGAAAGAGGACACGGCAATGCCGTTTCCCTACCCCAGAATTCTCGTAGGGAAACGGCATTGCCGTGTCCTGGGCTGCTACACATGACAATCTAAGAAACCGGGTTTTTTTGAGTTTCTACGACTGTAACGAATATTCTCACAAAAACCCGGTTTCTGGCCACCCGCGCGTCATCTAAAAAAAGAATCAGTTTTCCCAATCGCCTTTGTCACTTCCAAAAACTCCCGCAAAATTGGTGAATTATCGTCTGCCCTCCACACCGCCGCCATCGGCACAGTTGGCGTAGATTCCGCAATACTTTTATAAATAACGCCCTTCCGTTGAATATTTTGAGCATTAGCCGGCAGCAAAGCAATTCCCACGCCACCCGCGACTAAACCGAGGATGGTAAGCATCATTGTTCCTTCTTGAATCACATTTGGCAAGAAACCAAATTGTTGGCACAAATGTTCTATTTGTTCCGATAAACCGGGCGCAAATTGACGAGAGGGAAGTATAAATGATTCCTGTGCTAATTCTTTTAAAGAAACTCGCTCTTTGTTGACTAACCGATGATTTTCTGGTAATGCCACAATTAAAGATTCTTGCCAAATCGTCGCCGAACATAAATCTGGTTCTTGCAGCATTGATGACATTAAATGGAAAAACCCAACATCCAAATGTCGATCGCGCAATGCTTGCAATTGTAGCGAAGTTGCTAACTCCCGCCAAATCAGTTCAACTTGGGGAAAGCGATCGTGATAAACCTGCAAAATATCCGGCAACAAACAGTTTGCCATCGAACTGTTGAAACCGACAATCAAACGCCCAATTTCTCCGCGACTGGCGCGTTTTGCAGTTTTGACAGCATTGTCCACCTGGGCCAGGGCTAAACGAGTTTCTTCTAAGAAAGCTTGTCCGGCTAAGGTTAATTGAAGAGGTCGTTTGGTGCGATCGAACAACTGCGCCTCAATCTCATCTTCCAGCGCCCGAATTTGCTGGCTCAGAGGAGGTTGCGCCATGTGTAAACGCTCGGCAGCCCGTGAGAAGTTCAACTCTTCTGCTACTGCAATGAAATACCGCAAATGTCGAAGTTCCATTAGTCGCTCGCTACTATATCTTTTAAATATACCTTACTTCTTTATAAAGTATTTGACATATAGTATCAACTTAGCTAATCTAAATGGAGAGACGTTATTAACCTCAATCTTCTGTAATCTTCTGTTTTTTGCCCACAGATGACACACATTGCTGCGGTTGAGGAAAGGAAGTTATTCATCTATGAATCAAATTAAGCGTGTTGTCATATTTGGCGGAACCCACGGCAACGAACTCACAGGAATTTACTTGGTCAAGAAGTTCGATCGCGCGCCCGATTTAATTGAGCGATCGACTTTTGAAACAATCGCCATGCTAGCTAATCCCAAAGCTTGCGAAATCGGGAAACGCTACGTCGATACCGATCTCAATCGCTGCTTTTTGCGACAAGATTTAGAAAATACCCATCTCTCTAGTTATGAAGCCTTGCGAGCCCAAGAAATTTACCGCATTTTTAGTTCTACAAAAGCTCAAAAATCAGATTTAATAGTTGATTTGCATAGCACCACTGCTAACATGGGGATAACGCTGATTCTGGCGGTACAGCATCCTTTTAACTTGAGTCTAGCAGCTTATTTAACATCCGTTTATCCCGAATTAAAAATAGTGGCTTCAGTCACAAGCAATCAAGATAGTTCGGCACTGCGATCGATTTCCGAATGGGGCTTTACGCTAGAAGTTGGCCCAGTTGCCCAAGGGGTATTGGATGCCCGGTTATTCCAGCAAACTGAGGAAATTATTGGCACAATGTTAGATTGGGTAGAAACATACAACCAAGGTACGATCGCTCCGATCAAAAGTCCCCTGACTATTTATCAAACCGTTCGGGCGATCGACTATCCCAGAAACGAGAAGAGAGAAATTCAGGCAATGATTCATCCAGATCTGCAATTCAGAGATTATAAACCGCTCAATCCCGGCGATCCGATGTTTTTGACCTTTGACGGCGAGTCTGTTTTATATGAAGGAAAATCAACTGTCTATCCAATTTTTATTAACGAGGCAGCTTACTACGAAAAAGGAATTGCTATGTGTTTTACCCAAAAGCAAATTGTTAGTCAGTTGGCAATTGACAGTTGGCCTGTGGTAAGAGCTGTGCCCCGTGCCCGTCCTTTTAGCGTCTGAATTCCTGAGCGAGTAATTTTTAACCGTTAAATTATCTTCTGTTGCCCACCTGAGTTTTTACATCCTACCGGCGAATGATTATACTATCAAAAAAACACATTTCCGCAACCCTGCTGGCTTTAGGGTTGACAATTCTTTTGAGCTGTGCTAGGGACACAGGAGCGAAAACCCCCTTAGTCGAAGCCAATACGATCGCCCAGCGTCTTGTTCAGCAAGCAGCCGCCCCATCAGTCAACAGCCCCAAATTCGGTCAGCCGATCGACTGTACCCTCGGCAAAGACTGCTTTATTTTCCACTATGTCGATCGCGATCCCAGCCCTACCGCCGTTGATTTTGGGTGCGGGCGTCAAACCTACAACGGCCACGACGGCATAGACTTTGGCATTCCCGACGAAAAAACAATGGCAAAAGGAGTTGCCGTCACAGCCTCAGCCGTCGGCAAAGTATTGCGAGTACGAGATGGTGTGGTCGATCGACGTTTGCAAAACGATACAGACAAAGCCAACATAGCAGGTACTGAATGCGGTAACGGCATGGTAATTGACCACGGCAACGGCTGGGAAGCCCAATACTGCCACCTCCGCCAAGGTAGCGTTGTCGTCAAACCGGGAATGCAAGTAGAAAAAGGCGCAAAGTTAGGCATGGTGGGAACTTCTGGGATGACATCTTTTCCCCACGTACACGTAACTTTTCGCTATCAAGGCAAAGTCGTAGATCCGTTTGTCGGGCCAGATGCTAAACAGGGCTGCAACACTGCCCGGAATCCAATTTGGGACAAGCCGATCGACTATATTCCTACAGGTTTAATTCGTGCCGGTTTTGCACCGAAACCACCGGATATGAACGCTGTTTGGCAAGGACAATTTTCGGAAACTCAACTACCTGCAAACAGTCCTGCTTTGTTATTTTGGGTGCAAAGTTACGGAGTGTTAAAGGGCGATCGCGAACAATATCAATTATTTGCTCCCAACGGCCAAATCATCGCCACTCAGACTAAAGAAATTCAAGCTCCTAATCGCGCTTGGTTGGGTTATATTGGCAAAAGAAACAATACAAACTCCCCTTTTTCTCCGGGAGTTTGGCGGGCGGAATATCGTTTGATGCGGGGCGATCGAGTTTTGCTAGAAGTCAAACGAGAAGCTGAGTTGCGTTAGCCACCAATTTGCGGGATTTCTCGCCTCCCTCAGCACACTATCCCCTTTCGGAGAAGCTGAGGAAGGGGAATTCCGCTGTTCAGTTAAATTCACCTATAATTTAGGTCGATCTTTTAACAGCAGCCTAGTCTAAAGCAAATTTTCCCAGGCTTGAGCCACAACATCGCTCAGCCAGAGTCTTTGAGCCAAATCGAGCAGATTATCGTCCGCCAGCACCTCAGCTTTTAACTCATCGAGAGACTGAGATCGCGATCGAGCTATTTGAACCACGCCCGCAATAGCTGTTGCCACCAATTCTTCATTTAGCGGCTGCTGTCGCAAAGCAATCATTTCTTGAGAATTTTTAGGAATAGGATAATTCATCAGAGTTTACGCCTCAGCGTTAGAGCGTCAGGCACGGGAGAGAAGCCAGAACAAGGTCGATCGAAAATTTAAAAATCTGAGAAAGTTGTAAACTTATTTAAAACAAAATAAGTATTTGCGGAGTATAGCGCACTTTCCTCCCCTGTCAACTCCCCCACCTTGATTAACTTATGCAAAATTGAGAACTCAACCATGCAAGAAATTCTTTATCTAGAAGTCCCCACACCGGATACAGCAGCCGTATGCAATTGGTTGCAGCAGGAATTCGATCCCGGAATCGGAGAAAAAATTATTACTCCTGACGGCTTTCGCCTGCTTTCACCCGTTACCGGAACCGAAGTGATTAAGTCAGGAACCCAAATTGCCAATACTCAATCCGCCTTGGGCAACATCAATTCAGGAAAATACAATCTCAAATCAACAGAACTTTCCACCTTTGTCTGGTCAGTGCAGCGAACAACTTATCTCAAAGTCTTTCGTCTTGAAGATGCACCTGCTGGGGAAAGAAAGTTCCTCGAATCTTTGCATCTTGCCTTGAGAAACAAGTTTCCCGATCGATACCCTGAACCCCCTGTTATAGATCTCTCCAAACAGTCAATTTTTGACGCTCTTGCCCCCTATTACCCCCTCACTGTCAAATATTTCCAAAAAATGCCTAAAGGCGAATATGACCTCAAACGCGTTTACTGGTGGGAGCAGCGCTGGCGTGAAGGCACCCGCAATCCTCAACAGCCCAAACAAGTAATTTTTTTGAAGGAAGAAGGAAGAAGGAAGAAGAACCCTCCCCTACCCTTCCCAAGGGGAGAAGAAGCCAGAAGAACCCCCCCCCTACCCCCCCCCAAGGGAAGAAGGAAGAAGACACTATTTTGGTGTCTGAACCCGATTCTGATTCTTCTATTTATGACTTAATTTATATCGGCGGGGCTTTGGGAGTTATTCACGCCGCAGTTATGGCTAGATTGGGCTACCGGGTGCTGCTGGTGGAACGAATGCCTTTCGGGCGGATGAATCGCGAGTGGAATATTTCGCGAGACGAAATTCAAAGCTTGATTGATTTGGGTTTATTTACGGCTGCGGAAGTAGAAACTTTGATAGCCAGAG
Source organism: Microcoleus sp. CSU_2_2 (assembly GCA_012035135.1). Classification (GTDB taxonomy): domain Bacteria; phylum Cyanobacteriota; class Cyanobacteriia; order Cyanobacteriales; family Microcoleaceae; genus Microcoleus. The sequence goes on along the minus strand of JAAUPI010000089.1, from coordinate 4,530 downwards.
AATACAAAGACGGATTCAACAAGTTTTTTGATGCTAACAATCCGCCCGTTGCTCGATCGCCAATTCTGCATACGCCGAAGGTGCTAAATGTAGCTTTAGATGGCGAGAAACTGCTGTATTTAGCAGGAGTCAAACTAACCGAAGCTGGTGGCAAAATCTGGGACGAAACCGAGTTTATCAGAGCCGATATAGAAGCTGAAAAAGTAATTTTTTATGGCTGTCATCTGCCGACAAAATCCGATCGAACTGCATCGGGACGGCTGTTAGTGGATGCGATGGGTTCGGCTTCTCCCATTGCTTGGCAGTTGAACGGGGGCAGGGCTTTTGATAGCGTTTGTCCGACCGTGGGATGTGTAATTGACGGGGGATTTGAGCCGGGAGTTTGGGATGCCGATTACGGGGACGTACTCTACAGTCACGGGGACATTTCGCGGGGACGCCAGCTTATTTGGGAGTTATTTCCCGGCGCCGGAGGAGAACTGACTGTTTATCTGTTTCACTACCACCAAGTACATCCAGAAAATCCCGGTTCTTTGTTGGAATTGTACGAGGATTTTTTTACAATTTTGCCGGAGTACCGCCGTTGCGACCTCGATAAATTAGTGTGGAAAAAACCGACATTTGGTTACATCCCAGGGCATTTTAGTACGAACAGCACCGATCGCGCGGTGGCTTTCGATCGACTAATTTCGATCGGCGATGCCGCTTCCCTGCAATCTCCTTTGGTGTTCACCGGTTTCGGCTCTCTGGTGCGCAATCTTTTCCGCTTAACTGATCTTTTGGATACTGCTTTAAAACACGATTTGTTGAGTAAAAAACACCTCAACCAAATTCGTGCCTACCAGAGTAATGTGTCAGTAACTTGGCTGTTTTCTAAGGGGATGATGGTTCCCACCGGTCGCAGTTTGCCACCGCAAAGAATTAATTCGATTCTAAATACATTTTTCGGCATTTTGGCAGGAGAAAAACTCGTCGTAGCCGAAACTTTTATTAAGGATCGGACGGACTGGTTAACTTTCAATCGCCTAGCCGTACAAGCTGCGATCGAAAATCCTGTTCTTCTATTGTGGATTTTGGATTTTGTGAGTTTGGGGGATATTTGGCGCTGGCTGGGGAGTTACTTCAGTTTTACTATGCTGGCTTTAGCAAGTTGGCTATTCGGATGGCTGCCCAAATTCACCCGCAGGATACAGCCTTGGTTAGAACCTCGGTATCCGGCTGTTTGGCTGTGGCTTTTGGCTGTCAGCTATGCCCTCACCTACGGTATGGGACGATCGGAAAAAGATAGCGCCTACAATAGACCTGTGGCATAATTTTTGTGGAACAGGCATCCTGCCTGTTCAAAACTTACTTTGAGAGGAGATGTCTAATGATATGTTGACAGTTGACAGTTGACAGTTGAAATTAGTCATTATACCAAAGCCGGGTTTGTTACCCCCTTTATAATCAGCAGGAGCGTAGGGTGCGTCGCCACGAATAATTCTCGCGCTTAAACCGAGATTAAACGAGCGACGCACCATACAATTTATAACGGGGATGAATCAGCCGGATTTGGTATTAGTCATTAGTCATTGGCAGATTTTAGATCAAAGTCACTCATCAATTCTTCAATTCTTCTTTTGAATCAACACACTAACAACGTTAACAAACTTAAAATGAAATATTGGTACGAAACTCTAGCCATAGCGCAGCGAATTTTAATTGAATTGGGAAGGCGGCGTCGGAGTTTAGTTTTTTGGGCTATTTTTCCGGTTTCAATTTTGGTAATTAACGCCTTAATTTTAGCAGAACGCGCAAATCTGACAACAGCAAAAGCTTTTGAAAGTGCAGCACCTGGAAGTTTAGTGGGAGCAGCTCTATTTTTTAGCTGTCTTGGTGGCAGTGTCGCTACAGTAGTCTCAGAGCGAGAACAGCACACTCTCAAACGATTGTTTATTTCGCCACTAAGCGGCACTTCCTACTTTTTGGGAATTTTTGTTGCTCACAGTTGCATCGGCATCGGGCAAGTAATTTTAGTATATACGATCGCCTCTTTTTTGGGAGCACAATTTCAAGGTTCTATTCTATTAGGATGTACGATTATTCTACTCAGTATTGTATCTTACGTAGGCGTCGGTTTTCTGCTAGGCACGCAGTTTGCACGACGCACAGAAGATGTTAACTCGCTAGTAGCAGCTTTCGGCGTCCCTCTGTTAATTTTAGGAGGTGCTTTTTTGCCCGCTTCCCTATTTCCCAAAAACCTGCTGGAAATTGCTAAATACAATCCCATTTATCACATGAATGAAGCATTAATGGGCGTGTGGGCGGGAGGCAAAGATTTTGCCGATATTGAGGAACACTTTTGGTTTTTGTGTATTTTTGCTATGTTAATGATCGTAGCCGCATGGCTATCCTACCGCCGGATGTTGAGAGTGGAAAAAAGACTTTAATTTGTAATAGGACTTATGTAACTGACATGATTAGTAAGGTTCGTCAGACCCAAAATCCTCAACGATCGCTCTGTAGCTGCGCCTGATGCACCCTAGAATATGCAACTGGCACGATTATCACGATTATAATGTACTTGAAACTCATCAAAAATAAGGAGATTTAAAACATTGCTAGAAATAGAAAAACTAAATAAGTCCTACGGCGATCGTTCGGTGCTTAGAGATTTAACCATGCACATTCAAGCCGGAGAAATTTACGGCTTGCTCGGTCCAAACGGTGCTGGAAAAACTACAACTATCAATATTTTATGCAATTTACTAAATGCGGATAGCGGTAAAGTTTCCATCAATGGCGAATTGGTTTCCGAATCCACCAAATTGTTAATCGGTGTAGCCCCCCAAGAAAATTTGCTTTACAAAAGCCTGAGTTGCGAAGAAAATCTCAACTTTTTCGCTCAAATTTATGGATTGCCTCGCAAGCAGCGACGCTATCAAGTAAGACATTGTTTGAAAGCAGTAAATTTGAGCGATCGCGCTGACAGCCCAGTAGAAACCTTAAGCGGAGGAATGCAGCGGCGATTGAATATTGCAGTGGCTTTGGTACACCAGCCTAAATTAGTGATTTTAGACGAACCAACAACAGGTTTAGATATAGAAGCTCGCTATGAAATTTGGGAGTTAATTCAGCGCTTGCAATCTGAAGGAATTACGATTTTGCTGACAACTCATTTGTTGGATGAAGCCGAGCGTTTGTGTCAGAGAATTGGTATTTTAAAAAATGGCAGAATTTTAGCTGAGGGCAGCTTGGAAGAGTTGCAAAAACTGATTCCGGCTCAAGAAATTATAGTGGTAAAAACGCAGGAAGAAGAAAAAACGATCGCCCGCGCTAAAAAGTACAATTTCATTCCCCGCCACTACGGCAGCGATTTAGCTTTTTGGCTGCCGGAAAGCTTAGAATTAAAAGAGATTATTTTGCGGTTTGACGGGATTTCCATTGATTCGATCGCTCGGTATCCGGTGCGGTTGGAACATATTTATGTCGAGGTGACAAAACAAACGGTATGTTAATCATCGCCAAAAATCTCATGTTCCTGGACTGTATTAACTTTGATTTACAGATTTGCAGTTGCCCGATCGACACAACTGCAAACCCGATACTACAAAACCCCTTTAGAACTAGGAATCCGACTGGCGCGCCGCAGATCGATTTCTACGGCCATCCGCAAAGCCCGTGCAAAGGCTTTAAATGCCGCCTCTACAATGTGATGAGAATTAATGCCTTCTAACTGTCGAATATGCAGTGTCATCTGAGTGTGATTTACCACTGCCGAAAAAAACTCTCTTACTAACTCAGTATCGTAAGAACCAATGCGCTGATTAGGAATCTGCAAATTGTAGCTTAAGTGAGGCCGTCCCGAAAAATCTAGGACTACCTCAACCAGGGCTTCATCGAGAGGGGCGACGAAATGCCCGAAACGAGAAATGCCCGATCGATCTCCGACAGCTTTTGCGAGGGTTTGTCCTAAAGTAATTCCCACATCTTCGTTGGTATGATGATCGTCAATGGCTAAATCGCCGATCGCCTGCACGTCCAAATCGATCAATCCATGAGATGCAATCTGCTGCAACATATGGTCTAAAAACGGAATTCCTGTCGCTGCTTTGCAAGTGCCCAAACCATCGAGATTGAGAGTGACATTGACATCCGTTTCCAGTGTCGTGCGCTTCACGGTGGCGGCGCGGGCGACTTGAAGCGGAGGTGCAGGAGGAACAGAAGGGCGATCGATTATCTCCATAATTCGCAATTGGTCATTCATTAGTAATTAATTAGTAATTTGGGATTAGCACTTTTTCAGCAGACAGTGAAAATCGAACAGTGGACAGTTTTTTCGAGAGTCTAAAAACCTAACTGTCAACCCAACGGCCAGCGAGCGGGCAAGCTGTCAACTGTCATCCCCCAAGGGGGGCGAGGTTGTTCAACCCAACGGCCGGCGAGCGGGCAAAGCTGTCCGAACTCCCTACATTCCCATAATTTCGTAACCAGCATACCACATACAAACCTGACCGGTAAGTCCCGCTAGCGAGAGCTTACTGGCACAGA
>JAAUPI010000088.1 GCA_012035135.1 Microcoleus sp. CSU_2_2 | reverse complement strand
CCTAAAATCTCTCAAAAAATAGACTATCTCACAGCGACGCACCTGACTAGTCGTAGGGTGCGTCGCTACCCTAAAATCTCTCAAAAAATAGACTATCTCACAGCGACGCACATGACTAGTCGTAGGGTGCGTCGCCACTCTAAAATCTCTCAAAAAATAGACTATCTCACAGCGACGCACCTGACTAGTCGTAGGGTGCGTCGCTACCCTAAAATCTCTCAAAAAATAGACTATCTCGCAGCGACGCACCTTACTTTCACTTGTCAACTATCAACTATCAACTGTCAACTGCCAAAGTTGAATTTCATAACATAAATGCTGCTCAAAAAGTTGACCTGCTTCCAATCCTTCAACAACCAATCTTTTGAACCAGCGGCGAAATATCCAGCGCAGGAGTTTGTGAATGGGCGGAACTGCGATCGCAATCAAATCTGCAACATAGATCATCGTATTCAGTCCATATCTACGGAAAGTATCGACATACAAATCGATCGTTGGCAAAATATGGGCGGAAATATCCTCAGTTTTTACTAAAGTAAATCCAGCCTGCTTTAAAGCTGCATGAAGTTCAGTGACAACATGACAATTAGAGAACATTCCCTCTTGATAATTAGCATCAGATCGCATCATATCGGCAAGCAACAGGTAGCCTCCAGGATTAAGGATTTTGGCGGCACCTTTAGCAATATCCACAGCCGACATATACTGACTACTTTCGCTAAACAGAATCAGATCGTAAAATTGGGTTGCTCGGAAATTTTCAAAGGTTGTGAGGTGAAAGATTGTGCGATCGCCCGTACACTTAAGAAAGCGTTCTTGTTGAAACGGATCGGGTGCGAGTCCTTCCACTGCAAAACCTCGATCGAGCAAATAAGCCGCATTTCCACCAATCCCACAGCCCACATCCAGGATAGTCTGAGTTCCTTTGGGGATGACATCCAATAGTTTTACAGTATAAGCTTGCTGAGCGCTGCGCAATCGGGCGATCGTTAATTCCTCAGCAGGCACAGGTAAAGTTTCCCAATAGCCATAGTGAAGATAGGGCGATTCTGTCAGGCCCAAATAGTAATTTAGCGCTGCATTTTGGTAGCGAGTTACTTTGGAAATAGAGATTGATTTTGGCTGGGACATTGGGAAAATTCCGTAAGTTTTAGGATTTCGGGCAGGGTTGAAATTCTTCCCAGCGGTTGCATACTTGTTCATAGCACTCAACCGGAGAAATTGCCAAGTTTTGCAACAAATTGATATCAATCTGACTGCGGGCGATCGACAAAAAGATAATTGCTTCGTTTGGTTTGTAACTAGCAATGATTTGGAGCAAATTTGAAACAGTATTTTCCTCTAGTTCTAGTTGTTGCAAATAAGCAGTTGCGTGCAATTGGGAAATAAATTGCAGATCGTATTTTATAGTATCGACGCTCCAATTAACAGAACCATTAATGGGAGTATCTATTTTGCAAGCAACAATGCCCCGTCCTAGGTGCAAAAAACCATGCCAAGCAGTATATCCGATCGACAAAATATTCTGATGAATAAACAAGTTCTGCCAGTAGCCAAAACTACCCTGCCAAACACTATCTTGAATTCGCATTTCTTTTCGTTTCCTGTTCTAAATAGAATTGAGGGAAGTAGGGTGCGTCGCCCTGAATAATTCTTGCTATTAACTGAGATTAAATGAGCGACGCACCATACAACTTATAATGGGGGTAACTAACCCGGATTGGGTATAAAGTGCGTCAAAACCATCAACCCTTAACAGTAGCTATATAAATTGATCTGACGCACCCTACAACTAAAATTTTATTGTCGAGCCGGAAACGCAGCGCAACAGTAGATTAATTGTAAAAATACTGAACTAACCATCATCCATACCTCGCAGATGAAAAACAACAGGTAAACAAATCGGCGGGCATCCTGACTCAGAGATGCAATTATCTCATTACAGTTGCGGGACAGCGCCGGATTTACACCGAACTTTCCCCCTTACGTCTGATGGCTGTTCCTCATCAGAGCCGATCGATATACGGGGATAGTAGCACTATTTTAGATATTTGACAAAAGAGTGATTAGACATCTGCAACAATTCTTGTAGGGTAGGTATCTTGCCTGCCTTTGGCTGGATTTTCACCAGATGTTGATTAGACTTATCGAAAATAGAAATATTTAGGCGATCGTTTTTTATTCAACTACATAAAGGCTTAACCCTTTTTTCGCATCAATATCAAACTTCAATCCCACCTCCTGTTCGTTGGTAATGACAACTTGTTCCTGGCAAACATCATTAATCATAATATTTTCAATCGTAGCCAACTGACAGTATGAGGATGCCTCCTTAACTAGAAAAATATTTTTTCCGACAGACAAAGTGATTTCCTTAACTTTCGCAACTCCTGCTCTCGGTTTCTTAAACCACTCTGTAATTTGACCAATTTCCTTAGCTTTACCGATTCCTGTTTGCCGCAATATCACTTGAAAAGTTACTAATTCCGCTAGAGATTGGCACAATATTTCAACAAATTCACCCAATTCTAGCAGTTCTTTAGTACCTAAAATATCATCTACAATAGCTCCGTATGCAGCATCATTTCGATAGGCAATTAATTCATTTAGTTCTCCTGCCGCAGTATTTTGGCTCCCTCGAACCTCCTCTACAAATTGCTTAACTTTGCGATGCTTATTCACCCAATCCCAAGCATTCGATATTCCAGCATCAGCAAATAATTTTTCTAGCACTTCTCTGCGTAAGTTTTGTTCGTGCAAAAGAAAAGCATCAGGTATTAATTTGTATTTTCCTTGAGCTGTTACTCCATCAAATAAACCTTGAATTACCTCATTAATAGACAGGTGTTCAAATCTCTTTTTCTTAAGATCGAGTAATAACCTTCCCACACCTATCTGATGGGTATCTTTAATGCTTTTTTCCAAATCTGAATATTCTGTAACAATATCGGGTAAAAGTTCCAGCCACTCTGCAATTAAATCCTCAACAAAGCGTTCGTAAATAGCATACAACCGTGTAACTACAGCACAGCGATCGTAAACTAGCCACTCCTGTTCGCTAGGAACCCCTTCTATTAGTTTAGTAAATTGCGTATTTTCGTCGGCTTCCGGTTGTGTTGGAGTGTCCTTTCTAAATACAATTTCTCTCAGCCTGTCGTTGGTATTGATAATTTTATGTACTGTGGAAATACTCACACTTAATATCTTGAGAAGCTCATCAAACATCTCAAATTATTCTCCGATAACTTTCAATAGCATTTCGTCAAACATCCTAATTCGAGATTGGATGTCAGCCTTAGTTCTACCAGGAAGCTGTTCGTATTTAAGTTTATTTAGTTCTGGCCAAAGTTCAAGTCCAGTCAGCGCAAATTTATTTGTATAAAAATCTTGAATAGCGGTGATTCTCTGTTGACCATCCATTACTTCATAAGAGTAGTAATCTATCTCATAAAGAATAATAGGCGGAACGGGAATGTTAATCAGAAACGACTCAATTAGTCGTGACTGCATCTTAATATCCCAACGCGCCCTTCTCTGATAAAATGGGCGCAAATTCATGTACTTAGGATTTTTTGACAGCGCTTCGACAAAACTGGGAAGCTTTTCACGGTTGATTTCCGTAAGTATTCTCTTCTCTCCAGATTCATACTTCTCGTTAATCTCAACCTCAGATGTTTTAGCCCAAATTTTTGAGAGAGATTTCTCCCACATTTTTTCTTCAACAGGCGTAAGTGGCATTTTTTAGCTCCTCTGTGATGGCGGCTCTTATGAATGATTATAGCATTTCCATTCCTAGCCTAAGTTCTAAGGCTCCAATAGCTCTTCAAAACTCAGGAGGCACGATCGCTTTTGTCAATTCTGCTAACCCGATCGCCCTTTGCTACCTGTTTTCATAATCTTTTCATTGTTTCTAATTTTATGCTAAATTGAAAAAATGAAAGAATTATGAAAAACCACCATGAGTGATATCGATCGCCCCAATGCCTCTTCAGCCTGGAAACCCTATCAAATTGGTATATTCGGGCTATTACTAGGAATTTGGCTCAGCGGGTGCAACGCTCAGACGACTGAGCCTCAAACTAAGCAAAATCGCGATTCTAGCCCCACTGCCAGCGATTTGACCAGCAAAGATAAAAAAGTCATTCTCACCACTTTTACCGTCCTGGCAGACATGGCTCAGAACGTTGCGGGGGACAAGGCGATCGTCCAATCCATTACCAAGCCTGGGGCGGAAATTCACGGCTATGAAGTGACGCCCAGCGACTTAAAAGGAGGGCAAGATGCTAATTTGATTTTGGAAAACGGGCTGAACTTAGAGCGCTGGGCAACCCGATTTTACAACAGTCTCCCCAAAGTTTCTCACATTACCCTAAGTGACGGAGTTCAACCAGTCAATATTGCAGAGGATGCCTATCAAGGCAAACCGAATCCCCATGCTTGGATGTCGCCCAAAAATGCTTTGATTTACGTTGAAAATATTCGTAAAGCATTAGGAAATCTCGATCCGGCTAACGCTGCAACCTATGACGCAAATGCGATCGAATACAGCCAGCAAATAAGGGCGATCGATGCCAAACTCAAACAAGCTATTTCAGCCATTCCACCGGACAAACGCTACATAGTAAGTTGCGAAGGAGCCTTTTCCTACATTGCCCGCGATTACGGCTTAAAAGAAGTTTACCTGTGGCCAGTCAATGCCGAACAACAAGCCACACCAAAACAAGTTGAACGGGTGATTAATACAGTCAAAGCAAACCAAATACCTGCTGTATTTTGCGAGAGTACCGTCAACAACGAAGCACAGCTTCAGGTAGCAAAGGAAACAGGCGCAAAATTTGCCGGGGTGTTTTATGTCGATTCCCTGTCTCCCTCCGACGGGCCGGCATCAACCTATCTTAAGTTACTTGAATACAACATCAATACTCTGATAAAAGGACTACAGGGTAAGTAAAGGAGAAGCGCATGGATAGTCCCCAAAAAACCCGGTTTCTACAAAAATATTGGCTTCTGCAACGAGGGATCTCGGAAGAAACCGGTTTTTAGCTCTGTGCGTAAGTTCTGTAGGTAATTGATAATAGGGAGAAAATCAGATGAATGAAATCGGCATCGATATTGAGAATGTGACGGTTGCCTATCATGGCAAAGTAGCCTTGCACAGCGCCTCGCTGCAACTTAAAGCAGGGACGATTTGCGGTTTGGTGGGGATGAATGGCGCGGGAAAATCGACGCTGTTCAAGGCAATTATGGGGTTTGTGAAGCCAAACACCGGACGAATTTTAATTAATGGCTTGCCGATTCGTCAAGTGCAAAAACGCAATCTGGTTGCCTATGTGCCTCAGTCGGAAGAGGTAGATTGGAATTTTCCGGTGAACGTTTATGATGTGGTGATGATGGGACGCTATGGGTACATGAATCTGTTGCGGATTCCTAGATCGATCGACAAACAAGCCGTGCGAGAAAGTTTGGAACGGGTAGAAATGTGGCCCATGCGCGATCGACAAATCGGAGAGTTATCCGGCGGACAAAAGAAACGCACCTTTTTTGCGCGGGCTTTGGCGCAACAAGGAACTGTTTTGCTACTCGATGAACCCTTTGCCGGAGTCGATATCAAAACCGAGAAAATGATGATTCACTTGTTAATGGAACTGCGTCAAAAAGGACATACAATTCTCGTTTCAACTCACGATTTAGAATCCATTACCACATTTTGCGACCAAGTAGTATTAATTAATCGCAGCATTCTGGCCTACGGTGATACTTCTGAGGTGTTTACCGAAGAGAATCTTTCCCGCACCTTTGGCGGTTCTGTTGGCGATTTTTCGTCTACAAAAAGTGGGTTAATTCAAGTCGATCGGGAGAAAAAATAATGGATTTAATTCAGTGGTTTGCGGCACCGTTGCAGCATGAATTCATGGTGAAGGCGATTTTAGTTAGCGCTTTAGTAGGGCTTGTTTGTTCTGCGCTTTCCTGCTACATGACTTTGAAAGGATGGGCTTTGATGGGCGATGCGGTTTCCCATGCGGTGATGCCGGGAGTTGTGATTGCTTATGTGTTAAATATTCCTTTGGCGGTGGGGGCGTTTGTGTTTGGGGTGGGTTCGGTAATTGCGATCGGCTTTATCAAAGCGAAAACTCGTGTTAAAGAAGATACGGTAATCGGTTTAGTGTTTACCGGATTTTTTGCCTTTGGTTTAGTGTTAATTTCTAAAGTCAAAAGCTCGATCGACTTAACGCATATTTTGTTTGGCAACGTCTTGGGAATTTCGGATGCGGATATTACTCAAACTGTAATTATTAGTGTCATTACTATCGTGACACTGGCAATTTTACGCAAAGATTTAGTGCTGTTTTGTTTTGACTCGACTCACGCGCGATCGATCGGTTTAAATATCACTTTTCTCTATTACGTTTTGCTGTCTTTGCTATCCCTCACGGCAGTTGCGGGACTTCAGACTGTGGGAATTATTTTAGTAGTGGCAATGTTGGTAACTCCGGGAGCAACGGCGTATTTATTAAGTGATAATTTTGACCATATGACGCTAATTGCGATCGCGACTGGTGTATTTTCCAGCGTCATGGGAACTTATATCAGCTATCATATTGATGGTTCTACAGGCGGATGTATTGTGGTGTTGCAAACGCTGTTGTTTGTGTTGGCGATGATTTTTGCCCCGAAACACGGTTTGTTGGTTAGGGCGAGGAATTCAGGGGCGATCGGTGAATAAACAATGTTTTAATCTACAATAGTCTTAGACTAATCCAAAAAGGAAGCTAAGCATTGTGCTAAAAAAAGCGCGAGAACTGGCTGATGCCTGGGTGCGGATCGATCGGCAATTTCAAGATGCTGTCTCTGGCATTGAAGAGAAAATGTGCATTAGACATCTCCTAAAAAGAAATTAGGCGATCGCGATCGAGATCGATCTGCGGGGGAGGGTGAAGCATTTGGACACAAACTAAGAGGGTTGGGGACACAGACTATCGCCCAAATGCTTCACCCCTACATCGATCGAATGGCTTAAGATTCTTTTTAGGAGATGTCTATTGATTTTAAGGTTTACAATTAAAGTCGTCCTATAAGGACGGGGTTTTAAACCCAATTTCCTGATCACCAATTTTGAGATCGGTCTCATGACTAATTCAAAAATGATAGGTAAAGCGATCGCAGGTGGCATTTGCTTCGGCATCCTCGCCAGCTTCAACGCTTCACTCAGCCCTGCATTCGCAGCCTCACCAACAATTGCCGAAGCTACCGCCCCAGCTACCAGCAATATCGACAAGCAACTCCTCGGCCAATGGCAAGGAACAGTCCCTTCCGGTCAGTCTTTCACCTTCGTCTTTGCCCCAGAAGGCAAATTGTTCCTCATGGCTAAAGGCCCAGACGGGGCAGCCCGCGCCAAAGAAATGAGGTACAAAGTAAATTTCGGTGCCAAACCGATGCACTTGGATGTCGGACTCAGCAATACTGAAACCGTTCAGACTGTTTTTGAATTGACTTCCGAAGGTCAAATGCGCCTCCAGTTGCAAGGTACTAATCCCGGACAGCCCAGACCTGATTCCTTGAATGCTGAAGCAACCGTGTTTAAAAAAGTATCTGAGGCAACAGCACTACCTGCTGACACTCAGCTAATAGGTTTCTGAGGAAGTTATTTGAAGAAGGTATTCGGCAGAAGACAGAATGACAGTTGACAGTTGACAGTTGTCCACTGTTAAAATTAGCAGAGGGATAAAATTTTTGTTTGATTCTGCCGAATACCTTTTCTCCTAGATAACTTCAATTTTTTAATCTAAAATCGATGGACTTCTTCCTTTTTCCTTCTTCCTTTTTCCTTCGATCGAGCTTGCTACGATCTATTTAATTTCCCTTAATTTTTGCGCCTTACCTCCATGAGTGAAACCGTCCTAGAAGTTCGCAACCTGCGGGTTCAATTTCAATCTGCCGATGCCAGCGATGCATCTGCGATAGTCAAAGCTGTTGACGGCATTTCGTTTGAAGTCCAGCGAGGTCAAACCCTGGGACTTGTGGGAGAGTCGGGGTCGGGAAAATCAGTCACTTCCCTTGCTATTATGGGTTTGCTGTCGAGTTCGTCAACTCAAATTTCGGGCGAAATGTGGTTCTCTTCGACAAAAGACGGTACTAGCCATCAGCCAGTGAATCTGCTGGAAATGCCGGAAAGGGAAAAACAAAAATACCGCGGCAGTCAGATGGCCACGATTTTTCAAGAGCCGATGAGTTCGCTCAATCCCGTTTACACGATCGGATTTCAACTTACGGAAGCGATTTGTCTGCACCAACAGGTGTCGCAAACAGAGGCACGACGAAAGGCTGTTGCTTTGCTGCAAGAGGTGAAGCTGCTGCCTAGCGATGAGGAACTCAGACTGCGGTGTTTGACCGGGAGGCAGGAGTCTGGCAACGGAGGAGAACGAAGGGACTCGCGCGAGTTGATGCAGCTAATCAATGCCCAAAAACAGGCAATTCTAGACCGCTATCCCCACGAACTATCGGGAGGTCAAATCCAACGGGTGATGATTGCAATGGCGATTTCTTGCAATCCGACTTTATTGATTGCTGACGAACCGACGACGGCTTTGGATGTGACTGTTCAGGCAACTATTTTGACCCTGCTGCGGGAGTTGCGGGACTCTAGAGGGATGGCAATGATTTTTATTACCCACGATTTGGGGGTGATTGCTGAAATTGCTGATGCGGTAGCGGTGATGTACCGAGGCAAAATTGTTGAATGGGGTGCGATCGAACAAATTTTTAGTAATCCCCAACATCCTTACACGAAAGGGCTGTTAGCTTGTCGCCCAACTCTAGAGAGACAAATGCGCCGCTTACCGACGGTTTCGGATTTTATGGAAGTTACGACAAATGCTAGCGGTGAATTAGTAATTATTGAGAAAACTATCGATTTAGATGGTGACAATAGCGGGGGATTGTCGGCTTTGGCTACAGGAAAATCTCCTCGGCTACCGCATATTTCCGGGCCTTTGCTGACTGTTAATAACTTGCGAGTTGGTTTCCCGGTAAAGGGAGTATTTGGGGAAACCAAACGCTTGTTTATGGCAGTGAACGATATTTCTTTTGAGGTTTATCCGGGCGAAACTTTGGGTTTGGTGGGCGAGTCTGGCTGTGGCAAATCTACTTTGGCGAGAGCTTTGTTGCAATTAATTCCGCCTACTAGCGGTCAAGTGTTTTTTGAAGGTCAAGAAATTACGCCGCCTGCGAACAACATTTCGGGATGGCAGTGGATGACTAATTATCGGATTCAGAAACAGTACGATCGCAAGTTGCGGTGGCTGCGGCGGGATTTACAAATTATTTTTCAAGACCCTTTTAGTTCTCTCGATCCGCGGATGAATGTTGGGGCGGCGGTGATGGAACCGATGGTAATTCACAGGTTTGGTAAGAATCAGAAAGAACAGCGCGATCGAGCGGCTTATTTGTTGGATAGAGTGGGTTTAAATCCCGATTTGATGCGGCGTTACCCTCACGAGTTTTCGGGTGGCCAGCGGCAGCGAATTTGTATTGCTAGGGCTTTGGCTTTGAATCCTAAGTTTATTATTTGCGATGAGTCGGTTTCAGCATTAGATGTGTCGGTGCAAGCGCAAGTTTTAAATTTGCTGAAGGAGTTGCAGACAGAGTTTGGATTGACTTATATTTTTATTTCTCACGATTTGAGCGTGGTCAAGTTTATGAGCGATCGGGCGATCGTGATGAACAAAGGTAAAATTGAGGAAATTGGCACGGCAGAGCGCATTTACCGCCAACCGCAGCAAGCTTACACGCGGCAGCTTATTGATTCTATTCCTGCGGGGAATTTGGAGCGAATTCGGGAGCAACAATCGGCGCGCCAGACTTTATAACTCCACAAACAAAAAACATAACACTGAGAAACCGATCGACCCGGTTTGCTTGTTACTTTCGCTCTACCTGGCAGAGCAGATCCGGAGGCTCTGCCTCCTTTTACGAACCAGCTTGTAGGAGAGAGGACTGTAGGAGCTGTTTAAGTTATTAAATTTTCGTTCCTAACATAGTATCATCACAGGTGTTTAGCAGCCAATAGTGGCCACATCGCTCCCAACTCTATAAAATAAAAAACTATGTGCCAATTACTGGGAATGAACTGCAATGTTCCAACAGATATTTGCTTTTCTTTTGAGGGCTTTTCTGCAAGAGGTGGCAAAACTGATGTTCATGAAGACGGGTGGGGAATTGCTTTCTTTGAAGGTTTGGGATGCCGCATTTTTATAGACTCTAAACCTGCCATTGCTTCTCCAGTCGCTGAGTTGGTGCGCCGCTACCCCATTCACTCAACTAATGTCATTGCTCATATTCGTAAAGCTACTCAAGGCAAAATTGCTTTGGAAAATTGCCATCCTTTTAGTCGGGAACTTTGGGGACGTTACTGGGTGTTTGCTCACAACGGAAATCTGGAGAATTTTGATCCTGACCATACCGGATTTTATCAAGCTGTCGGCAAAACAGATAGTGAAAAAGCATTTTGTTTGATCTTAGAAAAGTTACGAGAAAGCTTTCCTCAAAACAAGCCTACTCTGACGGAGATGTACTCGGTACTAGACGAAATTACTAAAATATTGGCAGCTAAAGGAGTTTTTAATTATTTACTTTCCGATGGAGAACACTTATTTGTACATTGTTCTACTAATCTGCATTACATTGTGAGGCAAGCACCTTTTGCTAGCGCTCACTCAATCGATGAAGATGTGACTGTGGATTTTCGGGAACTGACCAACGAGGGCGATCGCGTTGCCGTAATTGCTACTTTGCCACTTACTGATAATGAAGTTTGGACGCAAATTCAGCCGGGAGAATTGCTAGTGTTTCAGGACGGTTTGCCAATCTTATAGTCGTCAGATTCTCGATCGCACCTCAGTTTCGATCAAATAAATAAGTTAAAATAAGCAGATTATGTTTAGCAAACCACTTTAAATCGCATTATGAAAAGCAAATCGCTTCCTCCATCAGTAACAGTCAAGCTTGGCAAATTTGTCTGGACATCAATGTGGCAGTTAATGATGTCAAAACTAGCACCGCCCGATCGCACGGGAGCATACATTCGCCCTAGCAGCAGTTTCCGCAATTTTGTCAGCACAGAAGCCGATAACCCTTACGGGCCAGCCACGGCACGATATCGCCTGTTTGTGGGTACGGGATGCCCTTGGGCGCACCGCACTCTGGTAACGAGAGCGCTCAAAGGCTTAGAAAATGCGATATCGGTGTCGGTTGTCTATCCCTCAGAAGGGGGAATGTGGGTGCTCGAATCGGAAACATTTGGCTGCAATACGATGCCACAAATTTACCAGTTGGCATCACCGGGCTATCAGGGGCGATGTACGGTGCCGGTGTTGTGGGATGACTCCAAAAAGGCGATCGTTAATAATGAGAGTTCGGAAATTATTGTGATGCTAAACTCGGAATTTAACGAGTTTGCTAGCAATCCTGAAATGGATCTTTATCCTCTAGAGTTGCGATCGCAAATTGACGAGTGGAATGAGAAGATTTACCAATCGGTGAATAACGGTGTTTATCGCTGCGGTTTCGCGCAATCTCAAGCTGCTTATGACTCGGCTTGCAGCGAATTGTTTGGTGTTTTGGACGAGATCGATCGAGCGCTGTTGACGAGTCGTTATCTTTGTGGCGATCGGGTAACATTAGCAGACGTGCGACTATTTACTACTCTATTCCGTTTTGATGCAGTTTACTACAGCTTGTTCAAATGTAATGTGCGCCGCATTCAAGATTACGAGTATTTGGGAGCTTATTTGCGCGATTTGTATCAGTTACCAGGAGTTGCGGGTACTTGCGATTTGGAAGCTGTGAAGCGCGATTATTATGGCAATTTGTTCCCCCTGAATCCGGGCTGCATTATCCCGGCTGGGCCCGATGCGGCGAGTTTGCTCAAACCGCACGATCGCACGGGGTTAAGAAACTCGGTTTCTTCGTAAAATCTCGATTAGGATGCCAAAATTATCGCAGAAACCCGGTTTTTTGGATTCGCGTGGGGGTTCAGAAACCGGGTTTCTATGCAAAATCTCATGAGGAGGCCAAAATTATCGCAGAAACCCGGTTTCTTGGACTAAGGGCGCGCGGAACTCAGAAACCGGGTTTCTACGAAAAATCTCGTGAGGAGGCGTAAATGCTCACAGAAACCCGGTTTCTCGGACTAAGGGCGCGCGGAACTCAGAAACCGGGTTTCTACGAAAAATCTCGTGAGCAGGCGTAAATTATCGCAGAAAGGCAGTGCCGTGTCCCTACGGGGTTGTTGAATGTACCTCATAAATCTGCAATCTGCTGTATTAGATGATCGCCAATAAGTTAGATGCCGTCAGGCTTCGCCCTAGGCGGGCAAAAGTGCGCATCAAGACACGGGCTGGGCATAAGCACCTGACAAAAAAATGCGAAAAGTTTGCCTGAAGGACGTAATAATTTTATATAGCAAACCTAAATCATACCATTTTCAATTTTTGATTGGGAATCACTTACTGGATTAGGACTAGGGCGTGTTTTCTTGCCTCCTTTTTCAGATCCAGATCCCCCCTAAATCCCCCTGCCACACTTCTATGAAAAATTAGCCCAATTTGCCATGAATACCGATCGCAATTCTCCTCAAACAAAAATGAACTCCTTGGCCCACTGGCGGCACTTTTTGGGCGAAGCGCGCACCCGGATTCTGATCTGGTACGTTTTGTTAATGGCATTCTTCCTGTCCCTTTCTATTCCCGCAATTCGCCAGCGCTTGTTTTGGCTGGTAGATGCCCGGGTCAAACAGGAGTTGGTTGAAGAAGTAACAATATTTAATGAACTGCTGGCAACCGAATTAAACACTAAAAACCGGGCTATAGAACAGCAATTAACCGAAAAATACGGCTCGATCAAAACTTACTCTGATCCTGAGAAATTGTCGGCAATCTTCGAGATTCACCTTTCCCGGCAAATCACCGAAGATGATACATTTCTGATCGCTATTGTAGAAGGCAAAGTTTATAAAGCTAGTTCCAAAGCATTGCCAAAAGTGCTTCAGCCCGATTCCGATTTAGTCAAAAGTTGGACGCAATTGAGCCAGTTAGAGCGCGGCGAATACAAAGTCTCAGACACTAAAGTGGGTAGCATTCTCTACATTGCAGAACCGATTAAAATTCAGGGCAAGAATGTGGGAGGATTCGTTGTAGCTCACACGACTGCGGGCGAACGCGAAGAAGCGCTGGAAGCTTTCAAAGTTGTGATTGAGGTAACTTTGGTTGCCATGATTTTAGTTGTGTTGCTGGCTTGGATAGCTGCCGGAAAATTGTTAGCTCCCCTGCGATCGCTAACAGCAACTGCCCGCGCCATCGAAGAGTCAGATTTAAGTCAGCGCCTGGTTGTGGAAGGGCAAGGGGAAATTGCAGAACTGGCAACTACTTTTAATGAAATGATGGATCGGTTGGAGAAAGCTTTTGCTACTCAGCGCAATTTTATTAATGATGCGGGACACGAACTCCGCACTCCGATTACGATCGTTCGGGGGCATTTGGAGTTGATGGGTGACGATCCTCAGGAACAGCAAGAAACTATGGCTCTGGTGATGGATGAACTCGATCGCATGAGTCGCTTTGTGGAGGATTTACTACTGCTGGCTAAGGCCGAACATTCGGATTTTTTGCAGCTAGAAACTGTGGAAGTTGGTGCGCTGACTGAGGAACTTTTTGCGAAGGCAAAAGCTCTAGGAAATCGAAATTGGGTATTGGATGCTTTGGCTTCATGTTGCATTGTTGCCGATCGCCAGCGAATTACTCAAGTTATAATGAATTTGGCTCAAAATGCCGCGCAACACACTAAGTCTGAGGATACAATTGCGATCGGCTCTACCGTTAGTGGCAGCAATGTCCGATTTTGGGTGCGCGATACGGGGGAAGGTATATCCCCGATCGACCAACAGCGGATTTTTGACAGGTTTGCTAGGGCTGCAAACAGCCGCCGCCGTTCCGAAGGTGCTGGTTTGGGTTTGTCTATTGTCACGGCAATCGTAGAAGCTCATGGCGGAAAAGTCTATGTTAACAGTCTATTGGAAACTGGCTCGACTTTCACAGTCATTTTGCCGATCGAGCCATTTGAAGGTAGAAGGTAGGCTATGGATCGTATAAATCATTTTTGGTCAAGTTTATGAGTAAAATTCTGATTGTTGAAGACGAACCAAAAATCGCTACTTTTATCGAAAAAGGACTGCGATCGCACGGTTTTATGACTGCTATTGCTGGTGATGCTAAGCATGCCTTGCTGATGGCTATTGACGGTGAATTTGATTTAATGATTCTCGATTTGGGCCTCCCTGGCAAGGATGGATTGCAGATTCTTGAGGAATTGCGGGGACAGGGAGAACTATTACCAATTATTATTTTGAGCGGTCGCGATGACATCCAAACTAAGGTAGCAGGATTTGAAGGCGGTGCTGACGATTATTTAACTAAACCTTTCCGTTTTGAAGAATTGTTGGTGCGGTTGCGCGTGCGGTTGCGCAGCCGGGACAATCACACTAATTCCGATGAAATCGTACTTAAAATTAGGAATGTAACTCTTGATTTGCGGACTCGCAAAGTGAAAGTGGGCGATCGGAGTATTGAGTTGCCCGCCCGCGAATTTACTTTAGCAGAAACCTTTTTTCGCCATCCCGGACAGGTGATGAGTCGCGAACAGTTGTTAGATCGAGTTTGGGGTTACGATTACGATCCGGGTTCCAATATTGTCGATGTTTATGTCGGTTATTTGCGGAAGAAATTAGGCTCCGATCTAATTGAAACTGTTCGTGGCATGGGTTATCGGCTGCGATCGTGAGAAAACTCTCATAATTATCTAATGATTGTCTGATCGGAATTTGTCATAATTGAAAAGCTATAGGTAACTTTGTCGTTTAATAGAAAACTATGTACCGAATTTTGATTGCTGAGGATGAGGTCAAAATTGCTGCTTTTATGGAAAAAGGCTTTAAAAAACAAGGGTTTGGGACTGCCGTAGCAGAAAATGGCCTGCAAGCTTTGTCAATGGCAACAGAGAGTGAATTTGACCTGTTATTGCTCGATTTGGGGTTGCCCACGATCGACGGTATGACAGTCCTTCGGGAACTGCGAAATCGAGGAGAAGAGCGACCGATTATTGTGGTTACGGCCCGCACGGATCGGCAAGAATTGATTTCGGCATTGGAATCGGGTGCTAACGACTGTGTTACCAAACCTTTTAGCTTTAGCGATTTGCTGTTGCGGGTGCGATCGCATTTAGAGAAAACAGCATCTTGTCTATCCTGCCGCTAATTAAAAAGTTTTTGTGAAGTTGATAAATACTGGTTCTTCACAAATGTAGCTTTGATTACTCAACTGCCGAGTCATTACCGAAGCAATTTTTGTCAAATCCCCCCTCCCAGAAGTAGAGCTGTTTCAATCTCTAGAGAGGGGGAGAGGAGCATGATTGTTGCATCAGTTTGGAGAATTAGTATAATTTTCCTGCACTCCCCCAATCTCCCGCTCCTCACTCGATCGCAATTACAGTCGATCGACCAAACATGATATCACGGGGGTAGTAAGCCCGGATTTGGTATAACGCACCCTACACTACATAGATTACATCTGTTACCAAATCTGTTGCCTAACTGTCCTATTTAAGTAAATCCCCGGAGTTCCGTGAGATTTTTCTCATAAAAACTTAATGAAGATTTCATGAAGACTTGCGAAAGTATACTTACAGAATCGTTATAAAACTTTAGGAAACTCAAAGGCGATCGCAACTTCCCTGATGTCCGTCCTCAACTTAAAACCGGATCGGAAAATTACCATCATGGGTATTTGCGTTATCGGTACAGGATATTTTGAAAAGTTATTCTGTGGCCGACAATTCCCTAAAAGTTCCAGTCCCTTAAAATTTATAACGGCTTTTTCATCAAGGTTTCTAGAGCGATCTAGTTAACAGTATCTACGTGTATTCAGTTAACTTATCGAGGCACATTGATTATGAGACTGATGGTTTACTCCCATGACGCATTTGGTCTCGGCAACATCCGCAGGATGCTGGCTATTTGCGAACATTTACTGAGTGCTATTTCCGACCTTTCAATTTTGGTCGTATCTGGTTCGCCGATGCTGCAAAGTTTTAGATTGCCGCCGAGACTTGACTACATCAAGATTCCCTGTTTGAATCGAGGCGAAAGTGGAGAAATATCGGTCAAGTATTTGCAGACTGATATTGCTGAAACTGTCAAACTGCGATCGGACTTAATTTTGATGGCAACAATAAACTTTAGACCCGATGCAATCTTAGTCGATAAAAAACCTTACGGCATCAAAAATGAGTTGGTAACTACGCTCAAATTTTTGAAAAAACAGTTGCCAAAAACCAAATTGTTGCTGCTACTGCGGGATATTTTGGATAGTCCTGAAAAGACTGTGAGCGAGTGGAAAGAACACGGTTTTTACGGAGCAATAGAAAAGTTTTACGACCAGATTTTGGTAGTCGGAATGCCGGAAGTTTTTGATATTTGCCGCGAGTATCAATTTCCGCCAGCCGTTGCCCAAAAGGTACGCTATTGCGGCTATCTTCGCAAAGAACCGGGGTTAAAAAGTAGAGAAGCCAGACGGCAAGAATTGCAAATAAAAGAGCACGAACAGTTAGTTTTGGTAACACCGGGCGGTGGCGAGGATGGCTATCAGTTAGTTGACACTTACTTAACAGGCGTTGCACAACTGACAGCAAAAACTTTCCGCAGCGTCATTATTTGCGGTTCAGAAATGCCACCTCAGCAGCGAGATCAACTTTATCAAAAAGCTGCATCGAACCCGCAGGTTAAAATATTGGATTTTACCAATGATTTCATGAGTTATGTAGATGCAGCGGATGTAGTCGTCTGTATGAGCGGTTACAACACAATTACAGAAGTGCTTTCCTTAGGGAAAAGAGCGATCGCAATTCCTCGAATCAAACCTGCTAGCGAGCAACTGATGCGAGCCGAAAAAATGTCAAAACTCGGTTTGCTTCAAATGATTCATCCTGACGAAGTGACTCCCGAAAATTTGATGGATTTGCTGTTAATTAAATTAGAAAAAACGAATTCTTGCCCAGTTGCTCCCGGTTTATATTTGGGTGGACTGCCCCGGATTTCTCATTATATTTCTCACCTGCTATCGAACCCCGCGACTCCCATAAACCTCTATTTTTCAAGACTAAAGCCAAAGCCAACTGTCACAGTTCAATAAGGCTATCGACCATAATATCCGGCCAGGGCAGGTTTATTAGATATCGGATTTGTACAGAAAACATTGGTGAACCCGTCCCTAAAGGAAACAATGTAACTGTCAACTGTCAACTAAGAGGGCCCGCACTCACAGGCACCGCTCCTACCAACTGTCAACTGCTATATATGTCTGACAACCACAAAACCGTAGGCTATTTACTCAAAACCTATCCCAAACTTTCGGAAACTTTCATCTTGAATGAAATTCTGGAATTAGAGCGTCAAGGGGTATCTTTGCACTTATTTTCCCTCCGCAAACCGACGGATGAAAAAAATCATCCCGATGTTGACAAAGTGAAAGCCAGCGTTACTTACATTCCGACGCTATTGCCAAACTTCAACTTTGAGGATTTAATCAGTTTGCTTAAATCTCATTGGCAACTATTGTCTCAAAGTCCGGGGAAATATTGGCAAGCACTGCAATTTCACTTGCAGCGTCCCGAAAAGAAGCGCTGGAATGAATTTTTGCAAGCTGGATATTTGGCAGCAACCATGCAGAAATTGGGACTTTCTCACCTGCAAGCTCACTTTGCAAATGTGCCGACAGCAACGACAGAAATTGCGAAGATTTTTGGGGATTTTTCTTACAATATCTTTGCTCATGCTAAGGATATTTACTTGACAGAAGCGGAAATACTCGATCGCAGAATTCGTAGTGCAGAATTTGTGCTTACCTGTACAGGATTCAATCACCGCCATTTGCAATCTGTTTCTCAAAGCAACACGCCGATTTACTTGTCCTATCACGGCATTGATTTAACCCGCTTCACCTCAGCATTTGCCAAGCAAGAAACTGAATTTCCCTTGATGTTGAGCGTCGGTAGGTATTGCGAAAAGAAAGGATTTCCTTACTTAATCGAAGCTTGTCGGCAGTTGAAACAACAAGGTCATAAATTTCAGTGCGATCTCGTTGGTTACGGGCCTCTGCAAGCAGAACTCGAACAATTAATTGCCGATTTAGATGTCGCGGATGTTGTCTCTCTAGCCGGAAAAATGACTCAGGACGAGCTAGTCAAAGTGTATGAGAGAGCCAGCATATTTGTGCTGCCATGTCAAGTCATGGAAAATGGCGATCGCGACGGAATTCCCAATGTTTTATTAGAAGCAATGGCAATGGAAATTCCGGTTGTTTCTACCGATATTTCCGGCATTGGCGAACTGGTAGAAAGCGGGGAAAATGGCTTTTTGGTTCCTGAAAAAAATCCGCCAGCTTTAGCCGAGGCTTTAGAAAAATTGCTAACTCAGCCTGAATTGAGGGCGCAGTTTGGCAAAGCCGGAAGACAGCGGGTTTTGCAACAGTTTTCCCTGGAACGAAATGTCATTGAAATTCGCAAGTTGTTCGATAAAATGCTGAATTTAAATGCAATATCCAGCCAGGAAAAAACAATCACAATTACTCAAAAAATAGAGGTAAAAGTCTGATGAAAAAGCTCATGTTTTACTGCCAGCACATTTTAGGTATCGGACACCTAGTCCGCAGCATGGAAATTGTGCGCGGCTTAGTTACAGACTTCGAGATTTGTTTTGTCAACGGTGGAAAAACAATCGCCGGCTTTGAAATTCCCGCCGGAGTTGAAGTTGTCAATTTGCCCGCGATCGAAACCGATTCAGAATTTCAAAATCTTGCAGTTGTTGACGACAATCGCAGTCTTGAGGAAGTTCAAGAATTTAGGAAGGATCGACTTTTAGAGATTTTCAACTCTTTTCAACCTGACATTTTGATGATCGAGTTATTTCCCTTTGGCAGGAGGCGGTTTTCCTTTGAGCTGATGCCGCTTTTAGAACAAGTAAAAGCCAAAGGAAGAGTTACAAAAGTAGTTTGCAGTTTGCGAGATATTGTTGTCACCAAACAAGACCAAGAAAGGCACGAGGAGAAAATTTGCAAGCTGATGAATCAATACTTCGATCTATTATTGATTCATGGCGATCGGCAATTTCAACCCTTGGAGGAAAGCTTTTCTAGAATTAGCGATTTAAACTGCAAAGTCCACTACACCGGGTATGTAGTCCAGTCTTCGCCAGTAAATCCGGTACTTAACGATGAGGACAAAGCTGTTTTAAAATCGAGAAAGCCAATAATTTTAGCGAGTATCGGTGGCGGTAGATTCGGTCATGAATTGCTCGAATCTTTAGTAGAAGCAGCACCAATTATAGAGTGGATTGTTGAGCATCAAATCCAGATATTTACTGGTCCGTTTTTTCCGGATGAAAAATTTGCCCAGATGCAAGCCAGCACCGCAAATCAACCAAATATCAACATTCAGCGATACACCCCAAATCTGCTGGCATACATGGAAAAAGCCGATCTATCTATTAGTATGGGAGGCTACAACACCACAATGAATATTTTGACAACCGGGGTGCGATCGATGATGCTGCCATTTGTGGGAAATGGCGACCTCGAACAAACTATCAGAAGCCAAAAACTAGAAAAACTGGGAATTTTAAATGTGATTCGCCCAGCCGATTTAGAACCCAGAAACTTTGCTAAAAAGATTGTGCAATGTTTGATGGAAACGCCGAATCCTGTGAGGCTTGACTTGCAGGGAGTAGACAAAACTGCTGCTTTCCTGAACGGTTTAGTCAAAGTACCGGCTGTTGCTGCTTAAACAGTTGACAGTTAGCGAGTCGGAAAATCTCGCTGTTACCTAAGTCTCGATCCCCCTAAATCCCCCTTCTTAAGGGGGACTTTGATAGCTTCCGGTTCCCCCCCTTTTAAGGCAGGGCGGTTTCATTCTTTTGTAGGGGCAGCCCCCCCGTGGCTGCCCCAATGCCTGAAATAACCAATATATCGTCGG
>JAAUPI010000087.1 GCA_012035135.1 Microcoleus sp. CSU_2_2 | reverse complement strand
TTATAATTGGTATGGTGCGTCGCTATGAGATCTGCCAATAGCAACGAGAGTTGTTCGTAGCGACGCACCCTACATTTACTACATTTACGAGATTATAAAAGGGGTAAGTAACCCGGATTTGGTATTATTTGCCGAAGTTAATGATACCGGCTGTATTACTCTAGCCGATCGCTACGGTTTAATGGCTGCTATTTTCGACGACTCTTTGACAGACGAAGAAAAACGATCGATCGATCGACTTTTACGCGCCGTGTGCCGAGGAAAAATAAAATTAGTTAACGAATTATCTATGGTCAGGTAATTTCGCTCTCACTCTAAACTCTGGGTAAGCTTGTTGAAAGTTCTAACTTAGTTGAACTGTATTCTGGCTGCAAATCCATATGATAGGTGAGTGTCAAAGGAATGCCGAGCACACAGCATGGAAAATTATTGCCTAGTGCCCGCACCAGCGGATCGTTGACAGAATTGCAGCCTAAAAATAGTACATTTGCTGACTCTAATTCCACCACATTTCTCAATTCAGTAGCAACCTGTCCTATGCGTAGGTGAGCTTTAAATAAACCGCGCCATTCCTCTGCCAAACAGCGGGCTTGCCACAACAGTCTGTCTGCTATTTCGTACTGATTATTTTGACAAAAAATAGCCTGAAGGTAAAGCGAGTCTATCCAAGCTGTCTGGGAAGATATCGATTCGATTGTGACTGCGGGTAAAGCGAGCGCAGGTGCAGCACAGTTCAAAGCAGATGAAGTCGTCTTTGAATCTGACAGTTTTGGCTCGCCAACCAAGAGATTTTCTTCAGCCAATTTGCACAAATCTTGACAGTAATTATCTTGAGTTTCGTCGAGTACGTAGACGACTTGAACCGTAACTTCTTCGGTTGTTACTAAACGAGTTTGATGAGCAATCCAGAGGGTAATATCCAGAGCTATTTGACTGTTGGGAGAGCTGTTATACCCAACGATAAAGTTAACAGATTTAGCGGATTTGCCTTTTGATGAAATGGGTGTTTTGGGTTCCGGTAGTAACAGCATTTCTTCAGCTAAATTGTGGTATCCCAATGCACTTTCAAAACGCGCTAACATAGTTTTGAGATTCACAGGCTTGACCTCTTCTGTTTTAAGTAAATTGTTTTCTGTCTTCGTCTGGCCTTATTTTTCTGCGGTTATTTATTGGGCATTATTCGTCTTGTGTAAAGTAGCGATCGAGAAAATTCAAAGCATAGTTGCGGAGTTCGTAATACTCCTTCGATTCCCGCAACTCTCATTTCATCGGGATATTTGTCTGCTGCCGATGTTAAGTTTACCATTGCTAAGTGTTCGTTGACAAGACTAATCTTGTCCGCGCGACCAAGATTTTGCAAAACTTCATCAACTGCCAGCCGAATATTCTCCCGCACTGTCAGCCAAGGTAGCAAACTGACAAGCTTCCACCATTGCCTTAACCAGCGAGTAATAAGTCTTCTGATTTTCGGTGATGAAAGATGCCATAACTCCCAAAACGCGATCGGGATCTCCCTGCCAAACTTCCTTGCCCTGTGCGAATGACTAATGAAATTCAGGTGCGTCGCTATGAGATTGTCTGTTTTTTTAGGAATTTTTTGAGGGCGACGCACCCTACGACTAATGACTCCTTCAAACCAAAAACCGAAAAGTTACATAGATAGCAGCAGTTATTAATTGCAGCACCATCACTGGCAGCCCGTAACGCAGAAAAGTTTGAAAAGAAATTCGCCGTCCGTGCAGTTCAGAAATTCCCGCCGCCACTACATTAGAAGAAGCTCCTATCAAAGTGCCATTTCCCCCTAAATTTGCCCCGTACATCATCGCATAAAACAGCGGGAGCACTTCCATTGGAAACTGTCCAGAAAAATCGGGATTCAGCACTTCGGCCGGTGCGAGCCCGACGTTGACAACATACTGTTTTAACAGTGGCACCATCGCCACCACCAGCGGAATATTTGGCACTAAGCTTGACAGCAAACCCACGAAAAATAACAAAGCTAAAGAACCGATAAAAATATTTTTACCTAAAATAACTGCTAAAAAACCTGACATATTGCCGATAATTCCGGTTTTTTCTAAACCGCCAATTAGCACAAAAAATGACATAAAAAATAACAGCGTACTCCAATCTAAATCCCGCAAGATATGGTTAACAGAATCTATTTTAGATTGATGAGCTAACAGCATTGCCAAAGCCGCCCCCAACAAAGCAATCGCTGCTGGTGAAATTGGCGATGGTAGAGACTCTCCCACTACAAAAAATGTTAGGACTAAACCTATAATTAAGCTGCCCACTGCTAAAACTCGCGGGTGATTGATTTTTGGGTGTGGCAAATTCTCCAAATTATCTAATTTTTTCCGCCAAATTTCGGGAAACAGCCAAGGTAGGATAGCTACTAGGACTGCTACTGAGATCGCTCCGCCCAAGCTTAATTGAGCTAGGTAATCTGCAAAGCTCATATTAATCGCATCGCCGACAATAAATGTCGCCGGGTCGCCCACGATCGTCAGCAATCCTGAACTGTTAGCTACAAATACCATTAAAATTAGTAACGGCACAAAATCTACACCGACTTCTTCGGCTATTGGCGGAATTAACGGCGCTAGCAGCATGACAGTGGTCGCGTTTGGTAAAACAGCACAAATTGGCGTAGTAATAGCGACAATACCTAGCAACAGATTTTTGCCTTTTCCTTGAGCCAAGATTACCATTTTAGTTGCCAAGTATTCAAATACTTTGGTCGGCTCAAACGCTCTCACCATTACCATGACTCCGAAAAATAAGCCCAGTGTACCGTGACTGCGACCAACATATTCGATCGCATCATTTAAAGTCATAACATGGGTAAAAACCAGGATCAGCGCTCCCAAAAAAGCCGCAACAGTTAGGTTTACCCACTCTGTCATTACTAAGACAATTACACCCATAAATGTGACCGCAGCGATCGCAGTTTGCACGTTTTCCATTTAGTCTCCTGATAAAATTAAAATTAAAAATTAAAAACCATATAGGCAAAAGAAACATACTACTTTTTGGTCATTATGTCAATAGGTTTAAGTGCTATTTTTGAGTGTCAAACAGCCAGAATCAGCTAATTGAGAGGTGGCACAGGAGAAAAATCACCAAAAAACTATTTCTTTTGGCAGGAGCGCGATTGCCCGAAGTTTGATAACTCAATTGGGCGATCGCTCAACTACAATGAGGCATGGGCAATCTCAGTCAAACTCCACCCCCCGTAGACATTATGGACTACAGCCAACTGCTCGCTGAAAAAACTGATACTATCCTCAAAAACTGGATTGAAGCAGTACGTCAGGATAGAAAGATTGAAAGTGCGGATACATTACCGCACTCAGCGATAACCAATCACATACCTCACCTCCTCGCGGCGATGGCAACAGTGCTTTCCCAATATCAAAACAGCGAAATCGGAATCATCATTAAAGCTAGTTTGGATCACGGATTTCTCAGAGCGGAACAAGGCTACGATGCAGCAGAAGTAGCCCGCGAATATCATTTATTACGTCAAGTCATATTCTCCAATATAGAAGCCGAATTGCTAGCAGGAACAACCACAGAAGTAGTCAGAGCTTTTCGACTAATAGATGCCGTAGTAGATGAAGCAATTGCCCAGTGCTTCAATAGTTACGTTGCTCAGAGACTGCGCGAACTTCAACAAATCCAAATTCAGTTAACACTCACAAATCAAGAACTCAATCGCCTAGTCAGCGTCAATCAAGAAAACCTCTACCATTTAGCTCACGAACTCAAAACACCTCTCAACTCAATTATCGGTTATTCAGAACTATTTTTGCGGCAAGAAAAATGGCAAGCCGAAATTAAAGATACCCTCCCCGGCATTGAACATATAGAGCGAGTATTGCGCAACGGCAGACAATTGCTACGCCTGATTAACGACGCCCTCGAACTGTCCCGCGCCGACGCTGGAAAAATTCAACTTCGCCTGCGACCAACTAATGTACAATCGATAATTAATACCGTAGTAGAAGTAATGCAGCCAATGGCGGATGCTAAAGGATTAAAGCTCATAGTAACTAGCAACTTCGCCCCAAAACAAGTAATCGCCGACTCCCAGCGATTGCAACAAATTGTTACCAATCTTCTGAGTAATGCTATTCGCTATACAGAATCTGGTAGCATCGAATTACATTGTCGCCCAGTCGGAGCCGAAAATTGGGCGATCGCAATTACAGATACCGGAATCGGCATTGCCCCCGCAGATAAACATCGTATTTTTGACCCTTTCTTTCAAGCAGGAGAACCGAAAAAACAAGAATTTCCACCAGACAGTACAGGCTTAGGATTGGCAATAGTATCGCGATTAGTAAAACTGCTGCAAGGCAAAATAGAGCTAGTATCAGAAATCGGAGTAGGTTCTACTTTTACAGTGATTTTACCTCTAGAAGTTAAGCTACTGCAAGAAGTATAGCGGTTTTCTCCTGTAACTCGAACTAAGCCCCCCTCTACCTGCCCCGTCGCAAATCATAAATGATCTTTTCCGCGTACCATCTCTCTGACCTTCCGGGATACCTCTCTCTAGCATGATTTAGAAGTCGTTCGGCTAAAGCTTTATCTCCCTTGAGGGCCTGTAACAAATTTCTGTCTATCCCTTCTGTGTTTTGGGAATCGCGCCATATCCTAAAAACGATCGTACCAATTGCTGCTAACAGACCTATTGTTACTATTAGTTTCACAGCTTACTTATTTATTAAACGATCTTATGATTATATTTTCTCATGAGAGGTCATGACAAGATGTCATCCTAATACTATACAATTTTTAATATTTTTGACCGTAGAGAGCTTTATAATACAAATCAGAAATGCGATCGCCTCCCAATAGCAGTATAATAATTACTCAAAGCCTCTTTAACATAAGATTATTTCGATGTCCGCCCTCTACGCAACCCCAATCGTGACAGCCTTTCCCTTAACAGCCGTTGTTGGCCAAGAAGCCATTAAACTAGCCCTGCTCTTAGCAGCAGTCGATCCCGGATTAGGAGGAGTGGCGATTGCAGGCCGTCGCGGTACCGCAAAATCAGTAATGGCCCGCGCCTTGCATTCCCTCTTGCCGCCCATTGAAATTATCAAAGACTCTTTTTGCAACGCCGAACCTGAAGAAGTTATGATGGAACAGGCATCTGGGCTGTTAGCAGAAAATAGCCAACAAGATACCCACACCACAAATACCAATCTCACTACCGAAATAATTCCCACACCCTTCATCCAAATTCCTCTGGGAGTTACCGAAGATAGATTATTAGGTTCGGTCGATGTCGAACAATCAGTAAAATTCGGCGCAACCGTCTTTCAACCAGGACTGCTAGCTCAAGCAAATCGAGGCGTACTTTATGTAGACGAAATCAACCTCCTCGACGACAATATTTCCAATCAATTGCTAACAGTATTAACAGAAGGCAGGAATCAAATAGAACGCGAAGGCATCAGCTTTCAACATCCTTGCCAACCTCTATTTATTGCCACCTATAACCCCGAAGAAGGGCCTCTGAGAGAACATTTACTAGACAGAATCGCGATCGCACTTTCAGCAGACGCCGTACTTGAACTAGAAGAAAGAGTTCAAGCCGTAGACCAAGCTCTATCTTACTCTAATTCTCCCCAAGAATTTCTCAACAAATATACAGAAGATACCGACAACCTCAAAACCCAAATCATCCTAGCGAGAGAATGGCTCAAAGATGTCAGCATTAAACGCGAACAAATTAGTTACTTAGTAGAAGAAGCTATCCGCGGTGGCGTCCAAGGACACCGCGCCGAAATATTCGCAGTTCGCGTTGCTAAAGCCTGCGCCGCCATCGAAGGACGCACAGAAGTTAATGCCGAAGATTTGCGTCGCGCCGTAGAATTAGTCATCGTACCTCGCGCCACCATCGTTCAATCTCCCCCAGAAGAAACCCCTCCTCCTCCTCCTCCCCCGCCACCGCCTCCCCAAAGCGAATCTGAACAAGAACAAGAAGAAGACGAGGAAGAAGACAAAGAAGACGAACCTCCAGAAGAACAAGAAGAGACTAGCATTCCCGAAGAATTTCTCTTCGATCCTGAAGGCGTAATTCTCGATCCCAGCGTTCTTTTCTTCGCCCAAAATGCCAACCGCCAAGGCAAATCGGGAAGTCGCAGCGTCATTTTTTCAGAAGATAGAGGCCGTTACGTCAAGCCAGTATTGCCCAAAGGCCCCGTTCGTCGCATCGCTGTTGACGCGACACTCAGAGCCGCAGCACCCTATCAAAAAGCCCGCCGCGACAGGAATTCTCAACCCCAAAACGTCGAGAGACAAGGGGAAGAAAAGCGTCGGGTATTTGTCGAACAGGGAGACATTCGGGCGAAGCGACTAGCCAGAAAAGCTGGGGCTTTAGTTGTATTTGTCGTCGATGCTTCGGGTTCGATGGCCCTCAACCGGATGCAGTCGGCAAAAGGTGCAGTCATGCAGCTACTCACAGAAGCCTATCAAAGCCGCGACCAAGTTGCTCTGATTCCCTTTCGCGGAGAGCAAGCAGAAGTATTGTTACCGCCTACACGTTCCATAGCCTTAGCCCGCAAGCGTTTGGAAAGGCTGCCCTGCGGTGGTGGCTCTCCCCTAGCCCACGGTTTGACGCAAGCCGTGCGCGTCGGAGTAAACGCCCGACAATCGGGAGATATCGGTCAAGTTGCGATTGTGGCGATTACCGACGGGCGCGGGAATATTCCCCTGGCTCGTTCCTTGGGTGAACCAATTGAAGAGGGAGAAAAGCCAGATATTAAGGGCGAACTATTGGAAATTGCTGCCAAAATTCGCGGGTTGGGGATGCAATTGCTGGTGATAGATACCGAGAGTAAATTTATTTCTACTGGCTTTGCTAAGGAATTAGCCAAGACTTCCGGGGGGAAATACTATCATTTACCGAAAGCTACCGAACAGTCGATCGCAGCCATGACTAAAAATGCTCTGCGAGACGCGATCGGCTAAAATTATTAGAGTCGCAATTATCCGCGTTAATCCGCGTTAATCTGCGGTTAAAAAATCCAAAAAATTAGACTGTTTGTAAACAATCTAATTTCTCAATCGACGCCGACGAGTCACCACCAGCGAACTCGCAACTAAACCCAGCCCTGCCATAGTCGAAGGTTCAGGGATTTTCACAGGCAGAGGCGTCCGGTTTACGGCTCCCCCAGTCTGATTTGTGGGATTGTTACCTTGGGGAGGTTGATTAACCTGAGCCAGCAGCAAATTTTCCGAAACCGACGATTTGGCAACTATCGAAACGGCTCCGAAATGTGCTCCAACCGCAGCTTTACCTCCAGACACCACTGTCACCACGGCAAACAAAACTCCGGTCGTAGGTATTAAAAAATAGTTAAGAAAAAAGGTGGGCATTTGACATTACCTATTTGGCATTTTGTCGATCGAGCTACATCGATTAATTAATTGTCGGGGCATCCCATGTCTGAGCTACCTTAGCTACTGACCTGAATCTTGAATTCGATCGACCTTGACCTCACCCTGCTTGCTTCAGCTAAATCATCGCTCTACGGCATTAGACAATTATCTGAGATATTGCTGCTACCGACACGGCAGCGAGACCGCACACACTGTACGTTGTTGATTATAAACAATCACTTCCCTCCTTTTAGCGATCGAACCCCGATTCTTTATCAAATCTTTAAACTGCGACTGCTGATTGCTCTCAACGGCCGCGATTAATTCAACAAACTTGACGCGAACAACCGTAGCTCGATCGACCTGCGGTTGTTTATTTTTATTAAGCTTCGGAACAGTGATTGGTTTACTGCATTCATCCGCGTTCATCCGCGTTCATCTGCGGTCAAAAAAACTTTCTCAGTATTTATGTAACAACAAGTCAGCAGCAAGCTAAAATTAACATAACACCCCACAACTAGGAGAACTCACAGTGGAAGTTCTAGACATCAAGCACAATATCGAAACATTGTCCGATCGCCTGGGTAAAACCCAGGACTATCTTTGACCTCCCCGCACTATCCGCCAAAATTCAAGATTTAGAGCAAATTGCCGCTCAACCAGCATTTTGGGAAGACCAAAACCAAGCCCAAGAAACTCTCCAAGAACTTAACGACCTCAAATCTCACTTAGAACAATACGACAGTTGGCAAACTAGCTTAGAAGATGCTAGAGCCATCTTAGAACTGCTAGAGCTAGAAGCAGATGAATCTCTGTTTCTAGAAGCCTCATCCAACCTTTCTCAGTTAACTCGCGACCTCGATTTATGGGAACTGCAACAGTTACTATCAGGGCCTTACGACCAAAGCGGAGCCGTTTTGACAATTAACGCTGGGGCTGGCGGTACTGATGCTCAAGATTGGGCAGAAATGTTAATGCGGATGTACACGCGCTGGGGAGAAAGTCAAGGTTACAAAGTACATTTAACTGAAGTTTCTGAAGGAGAAGAAGCAGGCATAAAATCTGCAACTTTGGAAATTGCCGGCCGTTACGCTTACGGTTATTTGCGATCGGAAAAAGGCACTCACCGTTTGGTGAGAATTTCGCCTTTCAACGCTAACGACAAGCGCCAAACCAGTTTTGCGGGTGTCGAAGTAATGCCAATTCTCGATCGATCCGTACAGTTGGACATCCCAGAAAAAGACTTGGAGGTCACTACTTCCCGCGCAGGCGGTAAGGGCGGACAAAACGTGAACAAAGTAGAAACCGCAGTGCGCATCGTTCACCTTCCCACCGGTTTAGCTGTGCGCTGTACAGAAGAACGCAGTCAGTTGCAAAATAAAGAAAAAGCTCTGGCATTGCTCAAATCCAGGCTATTGGTGATTGCAAAAGAACAGCGGGCCTCGGAAATTGCTGAGATTCGGGGCGACATGGTGGAGGCAGCTTGGGGCAACCAAATTCGTAACTACGTTTTTCACCCCTATCAAATGGTAAAGGATTTGCGGACTGGTGTGGAAACAACTGCGATCGCCGATGTGATGAACGGTGAATTAGACCCGTTTATTCAAGCTTATTTGCGGCAGGAAAATCAGTTGGTTAGCAGTAATTAACGATCGGTCATTAGTCATTAGTCATTAGTCATTAGTCATTAGTCAGGCAATGACGCATTAAGACTAAAGAAACCGGGTTTTTTCCTGAATCTCTCGGTTACGACGAAGGATTTTCGTAAAAAACCCGGTTTCTGACTGCACGTTAAGACTAAAGAAACCGGGTTTTTTCCTGAATACTGTCGGTTACTACGACGTAAGGATTTTCGTAAAAACCCGGTTTCTGACTGCGCCAGAATTAGTCATAATAGAGTTAAAATGTTCGTGCAGTCAGCATTTTACTTACTTGTAGCATCCCTGGCAGGCAGAATGTCTGTGCCACAAAACATCAAGGATATCGAATATGGCAGTTATAGAAGCGGAAAAGATTATTGACAATATCAAGGAAGTCGCGATCGATACTCCGTCTGACGAACAAGACTTCCTGGGATTTTATAAGTTCATCGCTAACAGCATTTCTCAGGAAAAGGAAAGAATCGAAAAATTAAAATCTGTTGATTTGATTGTTGTTGAAAATTTATACAATGATTACGAACAGCTCGACCGTCACAATTTAGTGTTGCAAAAAAGAGAACGTGAAGTCGTTCAAGTTTTCATATTTGGAGATTTTGAACAAGATACTGAGATTACTTGGGAAATGTCAGAAATCTTCGCAGACTTTTTTATTGAGTATCTGCTCATCCCGATTTTGAACAATATTAGTTACGATCGATTTCAGGAAATGCCTAGCTATTTTCTGGAACATATCAAAGATAGTGTGATAGTTTATGAAGCAAAAAGAAGCTTACATCGAGATAGCGCAGAGATACATAGCTAGTGCCAAGCAGCACCAATCTCAAGGAATAAATATTCAAGAAGTTATTGGCTTTCTGGCGTATCATGCTTTGGAATCGATCGCGGTTGCTGTTATAGTTCATTTTAAAAGTAGTATTCCCATGAACCACGAGACTAAGTTGCGAATGTTTTTGGGCTTGTGCCAGAAAAATTTTGCTAATTTAGTCAATGCAAAAAATCTAGCTACGGTGATTATTCGTGTGGAAAAAAACGGTTACAGAAGTAAGTTTCTTTATCCTTATTTGCAAGGTGAAAATAATTATAAATCTCCTCAAGAACAGATTTCTTTGGCAGAAGCAGGATTGTTGGTGAGAGATGTAGATAGAATTATCGATCGAATTATTAGTCTGATTTAGGGATTTGGGCGATTGAGGGCAACCACGGGGGGATTGCCCCTACTACACAAACTTTTGTCCGCCTACGCGGACTAAGAATAGTGAGTTTTTACATATTGTTTCAACACGGGATTTAAACTAAACAAAGTTATCTTTTCTTGTTCGATCGCATCCAATAAAAACCGATTTTTGAGCGATCGCACTGCATTGACTAACTCTGACGGCGACAATTGTATTTTATTTAAAATTTGCGACACAGCAACAGGTTCAGTGCGATCGGCCAAGTAACTCATCGCAGCCAATTCTGGCTGAGTCAAGCGCCCAAAAGCGAGAGATAATTGAAATTGCAGCCCTTCATCTAAAATCGGCATCTCGCACTGCAAAAACTCGGCAACTCTCCCGTCAAATAACTCTCGAATCAGGGTTGCAGTCAACTCCAACCACAGGGGATTGCCTTGATAAATAGCGATTAATGTTTCCCATGTTTCCTCATCGGCTAAGTTTTCTTCTCTCAAAATCTCTATGTCTCTTCTATTTTAAGTCATCAGGTAGGCGATCGCAACCTGTCTTTTTTCACACTTCTAGCCGATCGCCCTTATTTTCCCCAAGTGCGATGGCTTCTTTTTCCCAAGTACGATCGCCCTTATTTTCCCAAGTGCGATCGCCCCTCTCTTCCCTTCCAAAAATAATCCTTCAATTTCTCAAATTCTCCAACACTAAAACCGTTAACCCCGGTAAAGAAGGCAACCGCGCATCATTTGTCAAGAAAAACGAAGCACCCTCACGAATAGCTGTAGCCATTTGAATAGAATCTGGCGATCGCAAGTTATGACTCGCTCGCAGTTGAGCAGCTATTTCAGCAATATCTGAAGTTAATTCGATCGCAGTTAAATTTTCTTGATTCAGCAATATTTCACGATATTCTTGAGCCAAGATTGTATTTCCTTGTCGCAGTGGATGAACTAACACTTCTACCAGTGTTACTGTTGATGTGACTATTCTAAAATCACCGCAATCGAAAGCTCTAAAGAAAAACCTCATCATCTCCAAATAGGTAGGATTTTGCTCGATGAAGTAAATCAGCGGCGCAGTATCTAATCCGACAACTTCTCCTTGTAGCTGAACTATCCCTGGAATGAATCTCGTTCCCGATCGACATATTCTTGAGCATCAATCCCATTCCAAATTTCCTTACCCAAACCTTCCAATTCTAAAATACTGCGCTTAGGCTTAGGAATCACCCGTTGACGAAGATGTGCAAACAATTCAGAGATGAGTCGCATTTGCTCATCTGGTGCAAGTTTTAGAACCTGAGTCAGTACCGTGCTGTAAGTAGACATAGACTCTGCCTTAAGATTTTTTGGGCTGATTGTGATTATAGCAATTTACGATCGAAGGAAAGGGATCTCGCCCTTATTTTACCCCAAGTTCGATCGCCCCTCTCTTTCCCAAGCTTTGAATCAGGGCGATCGCACTATTTAATTATTTACCAAGCGGACAAGGTTAAGAGCAGTAGCAATCAGAATGTACTGTCTTGGCTATTTCTAGACCTAACCCGCCTTTTTTAAATCATTCACTACAGCAAGGGGGTTGCAATCGACAAAACTAATGGAATCCGGGTCGAGGAAACCCGCGATTGCCATCTCCAATACCGCCTCAACGGGATAATCCCCATCAGCAGCATAGGCAATAATTGCCCCTTTAATCTTGTCTGGCAAGGCATCAAGAAAAGCGTATGCCGCCGTAGAGGAAAGGTGGGGAGTGGTTGCTTGCATTTAGGTTACTCCGGTTGTCTGATACGAATGTTATAGCGCGGACGGAGAGCTTGAATCATCCGTGCCTCAATTTCCAACGCATGGAGCCAAGCCTGATACCCAAGCCTGACTGTCGCAATTTTCACGTCATCGGGGTCAAACCTATCAATAAACGCCCATCCTAATGCCTTGTGTCCACCGCGCAGCCGTTGCCGAATATTCACTGCCTTACCGACGTAGAGAATTCCCTCCTGCTGATGCCGGAAGGCATAAATTCCGGAGCGTTGCGTCACCACCGCAAACTCACGAGTCAGAGCGTGGCACTCCTCAAAGGGAATATCCATCAAAAGCTGCATCCGTCTGAGTGCCTCCGCATCAAGTTCAGAATTTGTCATCGCCCCTGCTTGAATGGAAGAATACCGGAGAGGATTATAGCCCAAAGAATAAGGTTTATTGCTAGCCCTGACGATACGCTGGAATAGTTGTTCAAGAAAATAAGGGAATAGCCAAAACTACAGGGCTATATGTATTGATTGTAGCTCGACTAACGATGATAACAGGACGGGTTCCTCCTTGTTCAGAACCCTCAACAGGTTCAAGTCGAGCATCATAGACTTCTCCCCGGTTCATACAGAAGATTCTCCCAACTGCAACGCTTCCCAACTCACTACCGCAAACTCAGCCTCCATCTGTAGCACTTGAGCTTGATACTCTGGATCTTGTGCCATTTCAATCAGTGCTGCATCAATTTCCGATCGTTTGCCCTGAGTTTGAGTTGTTACCCGATCGCGCATCAATGCTGACAATACTTCTAAAAGTTGCTGTTGCTCTTGGGGAGTGAGACTTTGAACCTGACTCAGTACCTCGCTATAAGTAGACATAGGCTTTATGTTGAGATTTTTGGGCTGATTGTCATTATAGCAATTTAGGATCGAGGGAAATGCGATCCCTCTTATTTTTCCTGCATTGCGATCGCCCTTTTCTTCCCCAAGTTCGATCGCCCGTTTCTTCCCCAAGTTCGATCTGGTTATGCTATATTATAAGTAGATACGTTTTGTATATACACTATGCAGTTTGAATGGGATGAAAATAAAAACGCCCAAAATCTCAAAAAACATGGCATTAGCTTTGAAGAAGCTCAAGAAATCTTTGACGGAATCGTTTTTAATGCCATTGATGAGCGTTTCGACTACGGAGAAATCCGAGAAATCAGTATTGGTGCCATACAAGGTGTCGTTATCGTCACAGTAGCGCATACTGAAAGAAATGGAGCTATCCGCATCATCTCTGCAAGAAAAGCCACTCGTCAAGAAAAAAATACCTACTATGACTATCTCGCGCAAACGACTTGAAGAATTAGAAAATATTCCAGAATCTGCGATCGATACCTCTGATATTCCTGAGTTAGATGCGAGTTTTTGGGAACAAGCAAAATTGGTAGAACCCCTCACAAAACAAGCTATTTCTTTAAGAGTTGATAGCGATGTATTAGATTGGTTTAAAAACCAAGGAAAAGGTTATCAATCTCTAATGAATTCCGTGCTGCGCTCTTATGTGGAACATCACGTAAAAAGCAGTCAATAAATATGCGATCGCCCTTATTTTCCCCCAAGTGCGATCGCCCTTATTTCCCCAAGTGCTATCGCCTTTTTCTTCCTCAAGTGCGATAGCCCTTATCTTCCCCAAGTGCGATCGCCCTTTTCTTACTTAAATGGATTTAAAACGCTTAACCCCTTAACACGCCTAAAATCATCCACATTGCGAGTTACCAAAACACATCCCTCAACTAAAGCACAAGCTGCAATTACACCATCAGCTAGTTTCAATCGATAATCTCGGCGAATTTGTGCTGCACTATCTAAAACTGATTCTGTCAATGATACGCAGTTAAGAAGCCTCAAAAATTCTCGCATCTTATTCGTTTGTTCTTCTGTTAAAGCTGGGTAGCAAAGTAATTCCACCCAAGTAATCGGACAGTAGAAAGCCTCTGCATTTCCAGATTTAATTTCATCAAATATAGGCTGAACTTCCGGAGCATCATTGAAGTAGTAAATTAGAATGTTGGTATCCAGAAGATATTTATTACTCATCCCATTCTTTTCTGAGTTGCAACTGGAATTCCAAAGCATCCACACGCTTAGGCAAAAAACCGCGCCATCTATCTAAATCTAGTCCAGGTAATTTTTTGCTGCTTTTTTGAGACTGGGTTGCTACCCGCTGACGAACCAGCATTGTCAGCTCTTCTAACAGACGATCTTGCTCATCAGGCGTTAAAGTTTGAGCTCGATCCAGTATCTCCTTGTAAGTAGACATAGGCTCTTTGTTGAGATTTGTGGCTATTTCTGTATTATACCTTAACTGAGATTCCGAGAAAAGCCTCAGCTCTACCTACCAGGAAGCACACGATCTTGACGCATCTCTCGCTGCCATGCAACCGGATCTGCCATCTCAGCAAAAGTCTGACTTGCCGCGATTTTTTCCAAGATTTCAACTATTTTTTGACGGCGAATTTCCGCACTTATACTTGACTTTTCCTCTAACAAAGTTACGTAAACTTTCAGGGGGCGATCGCTCTGTTGCGGAGCATCGTTCGTCCACTCTAAAACCTTTCCTTTCAGTAGAGCCTCAAATGTACGCAGCATAATTGATACCAGCTTCTCTCTGACTTTTATATGATAGCTCGATCGAATATTTTTCGCAATTCTCAATTTATCTAATAAGATATCGCTTAACTTCCCCAAGTACGATCGCCCTTATTTTCCCCAAGTACGATCGCCCGTACTTTCTTATTTAGTTAAGCCGTTGGATTATCTCCCCGATCGGGCTGATTGAGGAGGATATCAAGAATGCGACGATTCTCAGTTTGGAGTCCGCGAATCTCTTCTTGTTGTTGGACAATAATTGTTTGTTGCTGTGCCATATTTGCTTGCTGTTGCTCCATCCTTTGAAATAACTGCTGCCGTTCTTCCCTTGCCTCTGCTGCCACATTAGCTAAAGCTTGAATAACGCGGGCGTTACTCTCTACCAGGCGAGCGTTATTCTCAATGGCGCGAGAATTACTCTCGACCGTATTAGCCAAACGGTCTAGCCTATCATCATCCCAGCGCTCTGTGCTCATGGATTTTTATCCTTTACTCTACTTTTTAGTATAACTTCAATTTTAGTTATTTTGCTTCTGCTGTCAACTCAACCGAATAGCTCATTACGATTTCATGCCGAGTTTTTGATAAACTTCCCCAGGTTCGATGCTGTTTTCTCCTGCTTGTTTGCGCTCGATCGACTCCAACAATTTCTGCCTGACTTCTTCCTTAACTTCTAAACCTGCATCAGGATCGCCAAAATATTCTTCTAGACACTGTTCAACAGTGTGCCGAGTCAAGTCCCGCAGTTGCTCAACTGTCATGTCTTTGTAGTATAGTGATTTAAATTTATCGATAGTTACCACTCTCAAAATCTGCGATCGCTCTTTATTCAGCAGTTGGATTATCATCTTGATTGCGTTGATTTAAGAGGATATCAAGTATTCGTCTCGTCTCAATCCTCAAACCCTCAATATTAGACTGTTGTCGGTCAATATTAGCCTGTTGTCGATCCATCCTTTGAAATAACTGCTGCCGTTCTTCTCTTGCTTCTGCTGCCACATTAGCTAAAGCTTGAATGACGCGAGCGTTACTCTCCGCGATACTAGCGATATTCTCTACCCTGTCGGTCAGACTCACCATTCTATCGGCCAAACCATCTACTTTGTCTGCCAAGCGGTCTAACATTTCATCATTCCAGCGTTGGGTACTCATAGTTTTTCAGTGATTTTTTAGTTTTAATATTGTAGCATTATGCCGAATCAAGTCCCCAGTTACTCCACTGTCATGTCTTTGACTTGCATCTTAATCTCCTAGTCTGTGGGATTATCCATAAATTATAGCAACTTTACGATCGCCAAATCCAATCAAACTGATTTTAGCTAAAGGGAATTACGATCGCCCTTATTTTCCCCAAGTACGATCGCCCTTTTTTCCAAGTACGATCGACCTGAATAGTTTCTATTAGTTAATCGCTTTTTGCCTATCCATCGGGGCGGGCTCTCTTGGCACCGCCCCTACAACTCCCTGCCTTGAAAATCTCACTGCCGACAAGACGCGCTGCGAAAAACCTTGATATGATAGAACTCGATCGGACCAACACAAGGAGAAAAGATGACCCAAGTTGTAATAGGCGAAAATGAAGGGATTGAGTCAGCCCTGAGACGGTTTAAGCGACAAGTTTCCAAAGCGGGAATTTTTCCCGACATGAGAAAGCACCGCCACTTCGAGACGCCCCTGGAAAAGCAGAAACGCAAAGCCATTGCCAGAAGGACTAAGAGACGCTTCCACCGCAATAACAAACCCTAGAATTAGCACTCTATTGATTCTGCCGATACAATGCCTTGGGATGCTAATACCGCAGCGACTCGCAGAATTAGCGCTTCGCTGTAGGGAGCACCAACGATTTGTACTCCCAAGGGCAAGGCACCGGGGCGCTGTACGGGTACGCAAAGGACGGGCAAGCCGATAAATGATAGGGGTTGGGTGAAAAGTCCCAGATTGGGACGCACTAACATTTCTTGTCCGGCTATTACCATTTTCTCGACGCCAATTTCAGGGGCGGCAATCGGGGTTGCGGGTGCGAGAATGATGTCTGTTTGTTGGAAAATTTCCCGCACCCGATCGCGGTACCATTGTCTGAATCTCTGCGCTTGCAAGTACCAAGTCGCCGGGATGAGAGTTCCAGCTAAAAATCGATCGCGCGTCGCCGGATCGAAGTCTTGAGGGCGCGATCGTAAATTTTCTAAATGCAGGTTTCCGCCCTCGCAAGCTGTAATTACAAACGCTGCGGCCCGCGCGCGATCGGACTGGGGTATATTAACAGCAGCCAGCCCCCCAACTTTCGGGAGGCTGGCTGTTGTTTCACTACCACAATTTACGAATTTTGTCAAGGCCTCGGCAACTATTTTTACTGCATCCAAAGCTTCCGGTTCAGCCCCCGCAGCGAAATAGCCTCCAGCCACAGCAACGCGCAATCCTGCAATTCCCGCATCCAACTGCGGCGAACAAAGTTCCGGCGGGCGCTGGGTGCAAACCGGGTCGCGAGAATCCGGCCCTTGCAGGATATCGTACAGCAGCGCGATGTCTCGGATCGATCGCCCGATCGGCCCGACGCAATCCAAACTGCTGGAAAATAAATAAGCCCCGGCCCTGGACAAACGGCCGTAAGTAGGCTTAAATCCAAACACACCGCACAAAGCAGCGGGTACGCGGATGGAACCGTTAGTATCAGAACCGAGGGTGATGGGTACTAAACCGGCGGCGACTGCTGCTGCGGAACCCCCGCTAGAACCGCCGGCGATGCGGGTAGTATCGCGAGGATTGCGAGTCGGGCCGTAATGGCTGTTTTCCGTGACGAAACCGTAGGCGTACTCGTCCATGTTGAGCGTGCCTATTAGGATGGCACCGGCTTGTTTAAGCTTAGTAATGGAGGTGGCATCATGGGTAGCTTGAGGATTTTCAGCGTTGATTTTAGAGCCCGCTAGGGTAGTAATTCCACCAATATCGAACAGGTTTTTGACAGCGAAAGGAACACCTGCTAAAGGGCCTGGATTTTCGTTGCGGGCGATCGCATTATCTATCTTTTCGGCTGCTGCAATCGCACTTTCTGCGGTGATTGCGGTAAAACAGTTGAGAGTTGAATCTCGATCGGCAATTCGTTCTAAAGCCGCAGTTACTGCCAATTTAGCTGTAATCTTACCACTCTTAACCGCCGCTGCTGTAGCGATCGCATCAGCCTCTGCTAAAAATCTGCGTTCATCTGCGTTCATCTGCCTTAATCCGCGGTTAAAAATCTCAAGTTCAAACTGCTTAGTTTTTGA
Source organism: Microcoleus sp. CSU_2_2 (assembly GCA_012035135.1). Classification (GTDB taxonomy): domain Bacteria; phylum Cyanobacteriota; class Cyanobacteriia; order Cyanobacteriales; family Microcoleaceae; genus Microcoleus. Next base: position 2,214 of record JAAUPI010000087.1, on the reverse strand, counting down.
GCTGAATACATCAAGGATTAAATCATACCGCATTCGGCTAGATTGGCTTGTAGGCGATCGCTGCTATTCGTGCAGGAGGCAAGCTAAATTCTCCATAGCAATCGCTGATGTTCACCTGAAAACCTTTCTGTCTCAAGGCATCAGCTAAAGTTGACCTATTGAATAAACGCAGGCAGTGAACTTCCTCAGTTCGTCGATACAGATCTTCAAATTGTCGTAGTGTAATAATCCGACGGGTAAGCATCTGTTGGGTTGAATCTTCTTGCTTTTCAACAAGAACAATCCAATCCTGGCCTTCCGTGAAATTTCTCACGATTTCTCCGGGTGCCGTATGTCCGGGAACAACAACATCAAAAATGAATACCCCACCAGGTGAAAGAGCATGATAAATGCGCTGAAACAGTGAATCTAATGCCGCATCCGAATTAGTATCAAACGCATAACTGAGACATTCCCCAATGGAAATTATCGCAGCACAGGGAGGAATTTCAGCAGTAAACAACGATGCCACGCGAAATTCTACAGTGGGAACTCTAGTTTGAGCGATCGCAATCATTGCTTCGGAAATATCAATTCCCAAAACTTGATAGCCTGCTTGATGCAGTATTGCGGCTGATAGTCCACTCCCACAACCCAAATCCACAATTAATCCCGCTCGAATCTGGTGTTGTTTTAGAATCTCTACAATTCCGGGGGCTGACTTGAGGGCGTAATCCCTAAAGCCAACATCGTGAATATAAGCAAGATCCTCGTTATACCAAACTGTCATAGGTTGCCTCCTAATAGTTAAAAATAACCTTACCAAAAAAACAGCTAGACACCGCTGATGCGATCTGCTGCATGGGTTGACTTCCAATCGGTTAGATTTAGCAAAAAGATTGCAGGCAAGTTAAACACTTTGCCTCAAAGTTTGATGTGAGTTTGATGTGAAAGATGCGTCCATAACACAGGCAAACAAGCTTTGCAAATTGCTTCAACGTGTCGATCGTCCGTGCCGCAACAACCTCCTAAAATTGAGATTTGGGGAAATTGCGCTCTTAATTCGCGGTATTGACTGCCAAGTTCGTTAGGGTTGCCGTCCTCCAATGTTTCCGATTCGTTTAATTCCGCATGGCTTTTAGTAGAAGCATTGGCGCGAATACCTCGAATGCGTTCCAGCCAAGGTTCGCCAGCCACTAATATATTTGCAAAGTGGGTCGGATGCGCGCAATTGATAGCGTAATATGCAGGTGCATTGTCAGTCTCAAAATCAACTCGATCGATCGCATCTTTCAAACTCTGTCCTGTCGGCAATTTACCATCTGTTTCGACAGTAAAAGAAATCGCTACGGGCATTCCGATCGATCGAGCAGCAAGAACAATCCCGATCGCTTCTTCGACATAATTCATCGTAATTGCTGTTACTAAATCCGCACCGGCATCGCGAAAAATTTCAATTTGAGTGCGGTGATATTCCGCTGCTTCACCGACAGTCATGGCATCAGCCGGAATATAGCCGTCACCCCGCGGGCCGATGCAGCCGCTAATCACCATCGGACATTCTGGAATTTCGGATTCTTGGCGAATGTTGTGGAGGAGTTCGATCGCTTTGCGGTTCATGAGTGCTAGTGTTTCAGCATCGTATCCGAGTTTGTTGCCCCAGTCTGGATTTGCCCGCCAAGTTGCACTTTCTAGAATTAGTCCAACTTGATAATTTCGAGCCATAGTTGCATAGGTGCGAAAGTATTTATCGAGTGCTTGATAACCTGCATCGTGCTTCAACAAATCGAAGGCTGCGAATTCAGGCAAATCAAATCCTTCGCGAAAAATCAGCGTAGTTTCCAAACCGCCATCGGTGAGGAATAAATCATTTGATAGCTGAGGCAAATTGTTTCTGTACCGTGCCATGATGTTGCTCCTTGAAATTAATGATGTGTCACAAATTCAACTTCTAAAGTTTTTCCAATTTCCAAATTTTCCCATTTCTGAGAATATTCTGGGAGACGCGATCGCACTTGTTGTAATTTTTTAGCCGAAAGTCATTCGAGATGATTAGTCAAATTTTCACCCCTCCCCACCCCTCCCCTTACTAAGGGGAGGGAGCAAGAGATAGATTGCAGAAATGATTGAGACTTGCTAGATCGATCGACTATCAACTATCAACTGAGGGCGGGCACGGGGGCACCGCCCCTACCAATCGATCGACTATCAACTCTCAACTGAGGGCGGGCACGG
>JAAUPI010000086.1 GCA_012035135.1 Microcoleus sp. CSU_2_2 | reverse complement strand
TAGTTATTCCGATCGTCAACGATACTTTGGTAGAGCCTACCGAAACAATCAACTTAACTTTGGGTACCCCGACAGGCAATGCGACGATCGGAACGCAAAGCACCGCCACTTTGAACATCATAGACAACGATAGCAGTCTGCAATTTAGTGCTCCTACCTTTAGCGTCCGAGAAGATGGAACGGCAGTTGCAGCCGTGAGAGTCACTCGCACGGGTAGCAGCGCTGGTGCGGTGTCAGCGACGGTGAGCGCGACCGACGGTACTGCGACATCCCCTGCTGATTACACCAATACTCCGATCGTTGTCAATTTTGCCAATGGAGACACCGCAGCCAAAACCGTCGTTATTCCGATCGCCAACGATACCTTGCTCGAGGGTACCGAAAATATCAACTTAACTTTGGGTACGCCGACAGGCAATGCGACGATTGGAGCGCAAAGCACAGCCACATTGAACGTCATAGACAATGACAGCCTCCTGCAATTTAGCAATCCCACTTTTAGTGTCAACGAAGATGGAACGCCGATCGCAGCCGTCAGGGTAACGCGCACGGGTGCTAGCACTGGCGCCGTATCAGCGACGGTAGGCTTGACCGATGGTACTGCGACATCCCCTGCTGATTACACCAATACTCCGATCGTTGTCAATTTTGCTACTGGGGATGTGTCACCTAAAACCGTCATCATTCCGATTACCAACGATACCTTGTTGGAGGGTAACGAAACAGTCGGCTTAACTTTGGGTAGCCCCACAGGCAATGCTGCGATCGGAGCGCAAAGCACCGCTACTTTGAACATCGTAGACAATGAAAGCGCCCTGCAATTTAGTAACCCCACCTTTAGCGTTAGCGAAGATGGAACGCCGATTGCCGCCGTCAGAGTCACTCGCACCGGCAGTAGCGCTGGTGCTGCGTCAGCGACAGTGAACTTGGCCGATGGTACTGCGACATCCCCTGCTGATTACACTAATACTCCCGTTGTTGTCAATTTTGCGGCTGGAGACCTTACACCCAAAACTGTCATCATTCCCCTCGCCAACGATACTTTGGTAGAGGGTACTGAAAATGTCAGCTTAACTTTGGCTAGCCCGACAGGCAATGGGACGATCGGCACCCAAAGCACAGCTACTTTGAACATAGTAGACAACGATAGCAGCCTGCAATTTAGCAACCCCACCTTCACTCTCAACGAAGATGGAACGCCAGTTGCAGCCGTGAGAGTCACTCGCACGGGTAGCAGCGCTGGTGCTGTGTCAGCGACGGTGAGCGCGACCGACGGTACTGCGACAGCCCCTGGTGATTACACCAACAGTCCCGTTACTGTCAATTTTGCTGCTGGAGACCTCACGCCCAAAACCGTCATCATTCCGATCGCGGAGGATACATTGGCAGAGGGTACTGAAAATGTCAGCTTAACTTTAGCTAGCCCAACAGGCAATGCCGCGATTGGCACCCAAAGCACCGCCATTTTGAACATCGTAGACAATGACAGCACCTTGCAATTTAGTGCTCCTACCTTTACCGTCCGAGAAGATGGAACGCCGATCGCGGCCGTCAGGGTGACGCGCACGGGTGCCAGCACTGGCGCTGTGTCAGCGACGGTGAGTGCGATCGATGGTACTGCCATAGCCCCTGGTGATTACACCAATACTCCGGTTGTTGTCAATTTTGCCGCTGGGGATACCGCAGTCAAAACTGTCATCATTCCGATCACGGAGGATTTATTGGTAGAGGGTACTGAAAATGTCAGCTTAACTTTGGGTAGCCCGACAGGCAATGCCTCGATCGGAACGCAAAGCACTGCCATTTTGAACATCGCAGACAATGACACCGCACCGCCACCACCAATTGCTCCTTTGAGCGCCAGTGCAGCAAGTTCGGGCAGCCCTGAAAGCGATGCAACGATGAGAACGCAAAGTAGCATCACTGCGAATGCAGCAGATAATGATGTTGCACCGTCAAAACCAGTCGTTTCCGTTAATTCTGTTCTCGATCCAATTGCTGGGGAAGCTTCCACTGCGGAAGGGAATGGTCTATTTCAGTTCGCTCGCACCGGTGGCGATCTCAGCCAGCCACTCACGATCCGTTACACAGTCACGGGTACAGCTACTGCTGGCGAAGACTACACAGCGTTGCTCGGTACGGTCACTATCGATGCTGGTAAGTCTGTTTCTGCCCCTGTCACCATCAGTCCCACATCCGATTTACTGAATGAACCAACTGAATCAGTGATTGTGAAGGTGGCTGAAAATCCAGCTTACCAGGTGAGCCGGTTGAGTTCAGCCGACACTGCTTCTGTGAGCATCTTGGACGACAATCCATTGAAGGCGACTGCTTCCGATTCGGTCCTCTTGTATAACTCCGGTGGAGCTTTAGTGGGTGGTTTCTCGAATATCACAAATGCTGTTGCAGCGTCTAACCCTAACGACATCATCGTTGCCAAAGCAGGAACGTATGATGAACCAGGCACTATTGTCATCAACAAGCCCTTAACCCTGCGCGGACCGAATGGGGGTATTAGCCCCAGCGGTACGCGACTTTCCGAAGCGGTTGTGCGGATGGGTGCCTTGGGTGAGCCAGTTTTCCAGATTGCCCCAGGTGTCAATAATGTCACCATTGAGGGATTGACGATTCAAATGAATGGCAGCAACGCTATCCAGCAGCTAGGTGCAGGTAGTGGTGTCGTCATTCGTCAAAATACTCTGAGCGGCATTGGCCCTAATTCTGGTAGCGTCATCTCCTTGGATTCTGGTATACCTGGATTGGGCTCGGTGGCGGTCATCGATAACTTAATCGAGAGCGTGAGTACGAGTGTTGGCAGTAACACTAATGGCATCGAGGCATCTCAGTTCAATACAGTCAGAATTACAGACAATCAGATCGCTAACTTAACCGGATCTGGCATTGTCGCTGATTCAATTACTGAGTTTGGTTTGGCTAGTGTGATTAACAGCAACAAAGTCAGCAATGTCGGGCAAGATGGGATTCGCTTGCAGGGTGGCAATCTCAATATTGAGAACAACGATATCACCAACGCTAATACCAGTGATGTTCTGACCAAGGGTGGTATCCGGTTACAGGATTCCAGCTTGCCTGGTGGTACGACGTTGGGAACGGTAGATGTGCTGAGCAATTTCATCACCAACTCTGTCAATGGGGTGGCAATCTCTAACGGAATAAGTACCTCTAACGTCAGGGTTAATGACAATAACTTAGTTGGCAACTCCCATGCTGGTTTGTTAAACGATCGTAGTGTGACAGTCAATGCTACCGAGAACTGGTGGGATTCACTCACAGGACCGATCGTAGGTGGCACTGGCCCGAATCGTATTGCTGGGGCAAATGCTAATTTGGTCGCTTCCAACCCATTTGCTACTTCGATCTTGTAACGAGCAATTTGCTTTTTTAAGGCAAAAGTAAAAAGTAAAAAGGCAAAAGTACGATCTTTACTTTTGCCTTTTTATACCAAATCCGGGTTTCCCATCCCCGTTATAATTGGTATGGTGCGTCGCTATGAGATCTCCCAATAGCAACGAGAGTTGTTCGTAGCGATGCACCCTACATTTACTACATTTACGAGATTATAAAAGGGGTAAGTAACCCGGATTTGGTATTAGATCGAGTTCGATCGAGCGTTTATAGAACCCATTTGAGACTTTTAAATCGCCGATGATGGGTCGGAGGAAGCATATAGATTACCCATAATTAACTTTCCCTCCCCCTCTCCCCAGTGGAATAAATATTATTACAATATCTTCATAATCCTATACGCCGATCGTCGTATTGTTGGTACAACTTATTTTGATGAGAATTGAAGCATACATAAAGCACCCGGTAATTACAAAAGGCGCAATGCTAATTGTCCATGCCCCGAGCATTTATGTTTGAACATTATTTGATCAAGGAGATGAATTATGCCAACAACAAATACCCGTAACCTTACTTTGACTACAGTAGGTGCGAATACAACAATTGAAGTTACATATAATGCCGTTTTTAGTGTATTTGAAAGGCATTTGGCAGGACTTGGGTTAGTTTTCCAGGAACAAATAGCTGTAATCGGGATAGATCCCCCAGGCAGCGTCACTGGGACAGTTGTCGCCAACTTTGCCACTCAAGTATTACCTGTAACTGACGGAGTGGCACCACAAGTAATCGCACGTACTCGCAGTATCACAGTAGCTAGGGCTTCTCTCCAAGAAGATCCTGCGCTCGGTGATAATGATGAGATTCGTTGCAGGATTAGAATCGCGTCTGTCGGCATCCCGCCCGCAGTCACTGCTGATGCCTTTACTGATGAAGAAATATTGGTAGGTTAAATATTGCTATTTCACCATAAATAGATCCCCGATTTCTTAAAGAAGTCGGGGATCTAGGTATTTTATTTGTTAGATGGATTACTTACTACATCAAAACAGCACTAATAAAAGTGTGTACATTTTGGACAACAGCAGTAGTAAAGTTATGAGTCGCGGGCAAACTGTCAACTACGATTCCAGCGCACAATAGCATCAGATACAGAATAGAGTATTTAAAGAGCGATCGCGCCGCATTCTTATCCTCAGGAGTCTGCAACAGCAACCAAGCTTTTTTGGCAAAAATAGCACCTAGAAAAATCGCAGTACCTGCATATATGCCGCCCGCTAAATTCAGCGGATACACCAGCAGCAAAGTTGCAGGAAGCATCAATAACGTGTAAATCCAAATTTGGCGGGCTGTCTCTTCATCGCCCTCAATTACCGGCAACATCGGTACGCCTACTTCCTGATATTCGTCGCGAATCATCATTGCTAAGGCCCAAAAATGCGGCGGTGTCCACAGGAAAATAATTCCAAATAGCAGCCACGCACCCCAACTCAAATCTCCCGTCACCGCAGCCCAGCCAACTAACGGCGGAATTGCCCCTGCTGCACCACCGATAACGATGTTTTGCACGCTATGACGCTTCAGCCAGTGGGTGTAAATTAGGACGTAAAAAACGATGCCCGACATGGCTAGTAATGCTGCTAATAAATTGGCAACAACTGTCAGCAATGTAAAGGATATTGTAGCTAGGGCGATCGCAAATATCAAAGCATCACGTTTTTTGACGCGCCCGGAAGGAATCGGCCGCCAGCGAGTGCGCTCCATAATATAATCAATGTCGCTGTCGTAAATACAATTAATCGTATTCGCCGACGCGGAAGCTAAAGCGCCTCCAGTGATGGTTGCTAATAGTAATAGGGGATCGACTTCTCCTTTGGCGGCCATCCACATTCCTGCTGATGTGGTGATTAGCAGCAGTAAAATAATTCTTGGTTTGGTGAGTTGGTAGTAACTTTTAGCCACTTGCGAAAAGTTTTCGTGAAGGCGAGGGCTATTGTTTGTAAGAACTTCTTGCATCGGTTATTAGTTGTTAGTTGTTAGTTGTCATTTAAAACCCGATCGCGCCAAGCTAAAACACTAAAAGCAACCAAGGTTCCAAGCAAAGCAGCGCCGACTGCTTGGTGGGCGACTGTCAGCGGTTCTACTTGAAGGTGCAGCCGGAAAGTTGCTAATCCCAACACTAATTGAGCGATTAAGCAAAGACTCGCCAAATTTCCTAATTTTCGCAAGTTTGCACTTAGTGCTGGGTGTCGCCAAGCCATTATTGTTACTGCTAAAGTCGCTGCGGTAGCTGGTACGATACCGGCGATGTGGCTGTTCATTACCGAGCACAATTCTGAGGAACCAAAACATTGGTGCAGCGCCCATCGAGAACCTACTAATGCTCCTAGCAAACTTTGCAGGTAAACTAACAATGCTGCGATCGAACTTACCCAAGCTAATTTACCCGTATTGCCTGTAGCTTCGTAGGGAGTCAGCATGAAACCAATGACTAGCAGGGCGCAAAAAAACAGTAAAGCTGTTCCCAAGTGAGCGGTAACGATGTCAAATCTGAGCAGTTGCGTTACTGTCAAGCCGCCAAGTACGCCTTGAAAAACGATTAAAAATACTGCGCCAGCGCTCGCCCAAGGTAGCCATTTTGGCAAGCGACTGCGGTATACCAAAGATAGTCCTAAAAGTGCGATCGCGCTTAAGCCAATCGCCGCAGCGTCCAAACGGTGAAACCACTCCAGAAATACCTGCAAATTCATTTGCGCTGCGGGTATTAATTGACCGTAGCACAGCGGCCAATCGGGGCAAGCGAGCCCCGCATTCATTACCCGCGTGGCGCTACCTACAGCCATTAACAGCCAGGTTGCGATCGCGATTTTCCACACTAGGCCGCGGATAATATCTTTTGGCTGCCACTGCACTTCTGCTGCTGCGGTTGGCTGATTTAAAACTGAGTTTGCCATGAACTTTACCTGAGCCTTTGTTATCGATCGAACTTAATTAAATAGTGAGCTTTTACTTCCGATCGGCTTAGCCGAGCTTAACACTCTTTTTCTGTGACAAACGGTCATATATACTACCTTATCGACATCGCAATCCAATTAGTTTGTCTTTAGATATTTTTCCACTTTCCTCTTTACATTACAAAGTATTGCAGCTATTTTTATAAATTTCAACAAACTTTAATTATTTTCTCGAACTCCTTGCTGTTACAGGCTCCTTCGCTGTCCCAAGCTCGCCAAAAAATAAAGATATGATTAAGAAATGCTGTTTTTGAGTTTTTTATGATATTAAAATTTGAACTAAAAATTTGTAACTAAATACTTAAAATCGTAAAAAAACATCAACACTAGGCTCCTAGGGTGCGTCAGCTCTGAGATCATCACTTGATAGATAAAATCACCTGATCTGACGCACCATACATCAATTCGCGATCGCAAATTTCAAATCAATTTTTGTCCTTGTCCTTAGCAAGTTCAGGCCAATTTTTATCGCCCTTAGCAACATTCCCAGAAACATCTTTCTCCCAACCCCACTGTACCGCAGAATTGTAGTTCAGATAAAGTTTCCCATTCTCAATTTTCCAAGCATTGGGATCGGTAGAAGCCGTATAACCTTGACTGACAGCCCAAGCACAAAAACCACCGTATTGAGGCGCGTATTTTTCAGGATTTTGCATAAATAAATCCCGATTTTCAGCGCTGGCAAATTGCCAAGTAGCATTGCCCCATTTGTAACTAAATTCAGGCTGGCCTTTGACAGGCTTGCTTTGGGTAAAGTACGCTACTGGATCAGTACCTCGAATCGCTAATCCCTCCTCACTGTAAAATACTTTGGGAAGCGATTGTTCTGTTTTAACCGTACTTGGACGTGGTTTACCTGCTGTTTGATTTTTGCCATCTGCAGGAGTGGTTGATGCTTGAGATTCGCTGTTAGGAGTTGCCGTGTTGCTGTCGGAATTGCCACAGCTAGTAGCGAGTCCCAAAGTTAGAATTGCAGTAGCGCAAATGTTGGCTAGTTGGCGAATTTTCATATCACCTCTATTTGTAATGTTGACTAAAAAATGACTAACGACTGCTGACTAATGACTACTGACTACTTCTAGGCCACTTGCCCATCCATTGGCCGCCACGAAACCGCCACCGAGGAAACAACAGCCGCATGATTACCCAAGAGGAAAGGTAGACGGATACCCAAACTAAACTGTAGTGTTTGATAAAGGTTGGGATCTTAAAATATTCTTGCTGAATGTATGGCAATCGAAATATTTTAATTGTAGCACCTAGAACTACTCCTTCGACGATCGCAGCAAAGAATTGAAAGACACCGGGCCAGTCTCTATCCCACATAAATTTTGCAAAAAGTCGTAGAGAACATCCCAGCCTAATCCTAAAAGTCCGACATAAAATAACACCCAAAAGTAAATTGGGTTGTATCTGGTTCCTAAGTAACCCAAGTAAAATGGTAAGGAGGCTAAAACTCCAACAGTAGCTAAGAGAAATATCCGAGTTTGCCAGCGTCCAAATAGTGTAGGTGTCATAATTGATAGTTGATAGTTGACAGTTGACAGTTGATGATTGAGTGTTCAACCAATAACAAATAACCAATGACTAATGACTAATGACTACTGACTACTGACTAAGGAGATTGATTAGTTGCCCATTTTAGCCATTGCCAGAGGGAGCGAATGCCTTCGATATGGTGAATTTTGGGAGCTTTTGCTCTGGCCAAAGCTTCTGCTGAACGGTGGGCGGCATATTGCAAGCCTAAAAAAGTATCAACTGGTGCATAAGGCCCTCCTAATGTCATCACTCCCGCAGCATATATTCGAGATTTATCGTGCCGCATTTCTACTATTTCAAAATCGTTGGCGACGTGCAGTCTGCCAAAGGGATTGAGCAGCAAATTGTAGTGAGTAATTAAATCGTCTAACAAAGGATTGTCTTTTGGTTTAGCTTCTAAACCGGTGGAGTCGATCATAAAGTCGGCTTTAATTTTTTCAATCCCCTCATAATTACCGCTTTTGATATAGGTAATTAACTTACCAGCGACACTTTCAACTCGCTCTACTTGACCGAACTTAATAGTGTACCATCCTGCTTGCATTCCCGTCTTAACTATGTGCCGCCAATCTTGACGGCTGGCTGTAGTTGTACCGCCCAAAGCTGTTAGCATTTCATATCTTCCTTGGGGAGTTGCTGCTTCTAAAATGGCTCGCATATCTCCGCCCCAAGTGCCTTTGGGCCAGTTGTAAGGTTGGAATTCCCATTGATTTTCTACGTATCGCTGGGCGAAACCGAATTTGTTGCCTTGCGGTTTTGGCGATTGCATTAAATGTATAATGTTAATTTGGTTGCTCGATCGGCGAATTTCATGCAATCGTTGCAAGATTCTAGAAGCAACTATTCCGCGACCGCGAACAATGACTATTCCTCCTTGACGAGCGAGATGTTCGTAGACGTGTTCGTGTTCTTCATAGGCGTTGACTACTGATTTAAAATCTCCGGTTTTGGCGCGGTATTCTTGCAAGTCTGGCAAGAATCTAATCGCGGGATATCCGGTAGCTAGATGGATATATTTTGCTAGTAAAAATCGGTGTTCGCTGCTAGAATTTGGTGTGGGTACGGAATAGGCGATCGCATATCTGCCGTCGTCGGTTTTGCGGATGCCTCGAACGCGGCCATAATTTAGCATTTCGGCCCAACCGATGCGTTTTGCTTCTCGATCCATTGAGGCAAAAACGTTTTGAGCTTGTGGCGTATATGTGTCGGCAAATACGGGTTCTGAAAAGACTTGCCACAGGTGTTTTAATCCGGAACCAAGTTGACCAGAAATGATTTTTTTAACTGCTTCTCGCTGTGCGTATCCGGGCCAGCCCCAGATATTATCGGGACAGGAATCGGAACCCGATCGAATTCTTTCGTGGGGTGGAATTTGCGAATTGCGGCAGAGTCTTTGATAGCGCCCGTAGGGCTTGTTTTCTAAGCTGATGACAGTGATTTCTTCGCGCGTAACTCCCGCAATTCTAATGGTATCTACCCAGACAAATGTCCCCATGCCACCGCCAATGGCTGCATAGGTTGTTTCTTGAACTTGTTTGCCGGTGGCGTGCAGTGATTCGATCGATACTTGATCGACTGCAAATAGATCTGGTGGCGGAAAAGCTGTTAAAGTGTTAGGAACGTGAGGAATTTGCGGGAGGTTTGTTGCGATTGCATCCGTGTCAGGGTTGAAAGAGATGGGGGGTGATGGGTCAGTATTTTTTTGTGCTTCAGAAACTTGAGAACTCAGGATGTTAGTATTGGGATTGAAGATAATTGTTGATTCTTGGGTGAGAATTTTGGTCGGGTTTGCTTCGGTTGTGACTAACAATCCGATCATCACATTATAGGGCCCGATTTGGAGTGTATCTCCGCTAGCTATGAGTTGACTGGTGCGGTGAATTTTCTGCCCATTGACAAATGTACCATTGGCACTGCGATCGGCGATCGACATTTGCCCGTTGACTAATCCGATGAATGCGTGAAATCGCGAAATTTCTTCACTTCTAAATACTGCCCGCGAAACTTGCTGCCCGTCAAGATTGGTGGGCATTTGACCTATTTCTCTACCCAATGCTAGAGGAATATTAAAAACTGGCTGTCTCAGTTCTCCAGTAACAGGATCTTCCCAAGTAAGTTGAATTTGCATAGCCTTCCTCACCACAACTTCATTGCTTACACATTAAATCTAAAATCTACAATCGATTGACATTTATCACGCTCCGTGCCTCAATACTTGCGATTCTCCTGACTGTATTCCCTTGCCACAGTGCGGACAAAAAAGCCCCAGATAATCGTAGGGCAAAACGTGTCCGCTGGGGCATTTGATGCCGTAAACTGGCCGATCAGAAGCCTGGTTGATTTCTGGTTGTATTTGCTCGATCGCACTTATTTTTAAAGCAATCTTTCCGAGTTGAATCTGACTGCCAACTTTGATTTCTACTTCTCCCTCCAATATTTTTTGCCCGTCAACAATTACCGGGTTGCGCTTGGCTGGTGGTCGATCTTTTGTCAGGTTCCGCACCCAGAAGTTATTTGTGCTGGTGTTAAGAAATATTTCAACGTGCAAGCGAGACAAACTGCTCTCACTCTCACTTAGTACCAAATCGCATTGCTCTCTAGCTCGACCGATACGAATTGTACCTGGTTGTTTTGTGTGGCTTGTGGAGGTGAAGCTTTGCGATCGCCCTTGATTTCCTTCCATCCATTCGAGAGTCAACTTATACATAGTTACCTCTAAGATTGACATCCGGTCTCTGATGTGAGCTTATTATACTGCGGAGTGCCTCGCGGTTAGTCTAAAATAAATTAAGAAAAATGTTAAAATATAATTAGAGTTGACAGTTGACAGTTCAACTAATAACAAATAACCAATGACTAATGACTACTGAGTTCTTTCTTCACCCTTTCTAAAATTGTACAGTTATGTCAAAAAAGAATGAAACAGTTGTTCTCATCTTATCACTCCTAATTACGATCGGGCTAGCTGGTGCAGGTATTTGGTGGCTGACAAGCCGCGGCGGCATCACTCCGGGAGGTTCATCACCCGAAAATCCGACGTTTTCCAAGTCCCCGACGGGAAATTCATCGCAGTCAGAGCAGCAAATCCAGCAGCGTCTGAGTGCCGGCAAAAAACTGTTAATTTCAGAAAAAGCAACCACCACCAAAGAATCAGCAGTACAGGCGATCGCATCTGGCAGCTACAATGCAGCTATTTCGGACTTACAAGCTTCGCTGAAAAACAATCGCAACGATCCCGAAGCACTAATTTACCTCAACAACGCCCGCATCGGCAACCAAAAATCCTACACAATTGCCGCAGCGGTTCCCATTGGTGCCGATATCAATGGTGCTCAAGAAATTCTGCGGGGCGTTGCTCAAGCTCAAAATGAAATCAACCAAAGTGGTGGCATTAGCGGTACTCCGTTAAAAGTGCTAATTGCTAACGACGACGACAACCCAGAGATTGCGTCGCAAATTGCCAGCGCTTTAGCAAATAACTCAGAAATCTTAGGAGTAATCGGGCATTTTAGTTCTGACGCAACCCTAGCAGCCAGCAAGATTTACCAGCAAAATCAATTAGTCGCCATTTCTCCGATCAGTACGTCTGTGCAACTCTCAGGAATTGGCAGTAATATATTTAGGACGGTGCCGAGCGATCGATTTGCCGCGAATGCTCTTTCCCGGTATATGCTGACAAAAATGCAAAAGAAAAAAGCTGCTGTATTTTTTAATTCGGCTAGCAATTATAGTAAATCTTTAAAAAGTGAATTCACAACCGCTCTTTACGGAGATGGGGGACAAGTAGTCTCGGAATTTGACTTTGCTAAGGGCAATTTTAATGCTGCCGATAGCTTTAAAAGTGCGATCGCCCAGGGAGCAGAAGTGATTATGTTAGCAGCCAATACCGCCACGCTCGACCAAGCTTTGCAAGTAGTGCAAGTAAACGCCAAACGCCTGCCGTTACTCGCAGGAGACGACGTTTATACTGCTAAAATACTGCAAATTGGTGGCGCAGGAGCCACAGATATGGTTTTGGCAGTTCCTTGGCACATTCTCGCAGATCCGCAGTCAAACTTTCCCCAAACATCCAAACAACTTTGGAATGCTGAAGTCAGTTGGCGCACAGCTTTAGGCTACGATGCGGCGATCGCGCTAATTGTCGGTTTAGGGCGCAATCCGACTCGCACAGGCATTCAACAAGCTTTATCGGCGTCTGATTTTTCGGCAACAGGAGCATCGGGCCCGATTCGGTTTTTACCTTCGGGCGATCGCAATCGAGCCGTTCAGTTAGTAATTGTTAAACCGGGAAATCGCACCAGTTACGGTTACGAATTTGTGCCATTATCTGGTTTGTAAACAGTTGACAATTGGTAGGGGCGGTGCCAAGAGTGCCTGCCCTCTTAATTGACAGTTATGGGTGGAGTTTTTAGGGACTTGCGATTTAAACCCCGCCCGAAAAACAATCGGCCGATCTGGGGATGCGAGACTTTTGTTACTTGATAAACTATTTGCGGGTGCGAAATGTGGGTTAAAATATTCAATAGCTGTAGGGTGCGTCGCCATCTAAAATTATCAATAAAAATCGACAATCTGGCAGCGACGCACCTTACAAACTAGCCCATAAGATTGATGATTTATAATCTACTATTTGAGACAGGGGAAGAGATTTGCGAACAATCATCCTCTGTTTCAGCATCTATCGGATAGAGCCACGATTGTTTAGAGAAACCTGGTTTTTTGACATTAGTTCAAAGATGGCTGGACAACAAGAATACCTTTGCCTGGGCCTTCGTAAATCTCAACCCTAGATACTTGTCCACTACCGGCATAATATATTACTTCTGCTTTCGATTGAGATGGCATTGATTTCCAAATACCATCTTTTGAAAACTCCAGATTAGTTGTGAACCCGTCATCCCAAGTAATTGTAATTTGGTTTGGATTCTGCTTAATTGAACAGCCAACTGTTTGTGCCTGTCGTTGATTCTGTCCGTAAAAACTACATTTAGATCGATAATTTTCAGTAGAGCTTTTGGTCTCGGCTTGAACACCGATACTAAAACTGGTAACAGATGCTAGGAGCACGTTTGCTACCAAAACTGCTTTATAAAACAAATTTGATGAGTTGAGTTTCATGGTTTGATTCGGGTACTATGTAACTGTCTTCCCTCCTTGGGGCAGGGCTGTTTCATTCTCTGTAGGGGCAGCAAAGAGTGGCTGCCCCGATGCCTGAAATAACCAATATATCGTCGGTGGGGGGGTAGGCACGGGGGCACTACCCCTACAAAACCCTCGTTTTTTGGAGAATGAAACCGCCCTGGGGGCGAGGGGGCTTGTCAACTGTCAACTACTATAGCTAAAGTTGCGAAACTACGATCGGCCTAACTTGTCTATTCCTCTCAAAAATCGATCGCGGCTTCAAGGCAATTCTCAACAACAGCCACAGGGATCGCCATTCTCCGGGTGTTTCCTGCCCTTTCCATTGGCCGGGCCGACAATAGAGCATTTCAATCAAACGGCGGTGTTGGCTAATACTCAGTCGATCGAAAGCTATTCGTACAGTCGGAAATTCTGCTAAACTGCGTCCTAATTCATCTTGAAAACCCGATCGTAGCTGAGATTTCTCGCTAACAAACTCAATCTTAGCAACAGGAATCAAACATCCTTCTTCCATAATTTCCAGAGTTGCTGATTCGCAATCTATCAAATTTTTGGCAAAACTAGCTTCGGTTCCCAACTCCAGAAATGGCAACACTGGTGATCGCTTTGCTTTGAATATTTGACTGCGATCGATCGCTTTGATTTTAGCAGCAGATAAACTTGTTTGAAGTGCATATTTTGGTAAAATTTCTTCTGTGGAAACAGCATGATTTCTGCCTTTACCTGCGATCGCAAAACTCGGCCATTGCGTCAGAGCAACTTCGCTGCCACTTTCCGAAATTACCGTTGTGATTCCCCAAAAAGTTTGACCGCCAATATGCAATTGCACCACCCGCTGCAAATTGAACCATTCGTAAATATCTGGTTTAGGAATATCTACCAAAATCAGTAGTGCAATCCCCAGCATTAATAGGTTGTAAGCGCTCCAAATCCAACCTAAACTCAGCCCTTTTAACTGCTCGTTCCTTTCTGATATTGCCTGCCCGCTGCCAATATACTGGGCTAAATGAATGTTGAAACTCGGCCACAAACTTAAGGCTGTAGCTGCGAATAAAAGAATCAAAGGCCATCCCAAATTCCAGTTAAAACTAAACCGATCGCTCGCAATTCCTTTCGGCGTCACCTTAAACCCTTTTCCAAAGGGATTCAGCATGGCACTCACCACCGTCACCGCTAAAGGAATACACTGGACAAATGAGTAAACATCTGATAACAAAGCCGAGCGCGATCGGCGGTTCAACCAAGAAAACACCGTAACTTGCACCAAATAGTAAGGCAGGAAAAAGTAGAGCAATTCCCGCGCACTTGCCCGCAAAGGAAGTATGCCTAAAAATGCATAAGCTAAAGGCATGAACAGCAATAAAACCCTAGTTAAACTGGTAAACCAGTGCAGCAATCCTTCTAAATGAGACAGCCTTTGTACGAGTTTCAGCCCCGGAATTGTTAAAGGATTGGAATCAATGAAAAATGCCTGAAGCGTGCCTCTAGCCCACCTTAGCCTTTGAGTGAGGTGAGCTTCTATATTTTCCGCAGCCAAACCAGCGCTTAATTTTTCATCCAAATAAACTAAGCGCGAGCCTCTTGCTGATAGTCTAATTCCGGTAAAGTAATCTTCGCAGAGTGAATTGGTAACAAAGCCTCCGGCTTTTTCTAGAGCGTTGCGCCTCACTACAAAAGACGTACCCGAACAAATTACGCTTTCGGCACCGTCTTTAATTAGTTCAATTTGCCGATAAAATACTTCTTCTTCTGAAGTGAGAATATTTTCTAGACCCAAATTTCGGGCGATCGGGTCATGGTTGTAAAAGCTTTGAGGAGTTTGCACCAGGGCAATTTCGGGATTTTGAAAAAAGCCAACTGTTCGAGTTAAAAAGTTGGTAGTGGGAATAAAATCTGCATCAAAAACAACTATTAATTCGCCGTTTGTTTGGGCTGTAGCGTGATTGATGTTTCCAGCTTTGGCGTGAATATTATCGGGTCTTGTCAAATAATTGCATCCCAGTTCTTTTGCCAACAATTTTATTTCAGGACGCTTAGTATCGTCCAGCAAATATACTTTTTTGTTGGTATATTCTAAGGCTTGACACCCAATGACTGTTCGCCGTAAAATAAAAGCAGGTTCGTTGTAAGTTGGGATCAGAATATCTACAGAAGGGGCAAAGCTTCCGGACTCAACGGCAACTGCCATGCGATCGGCTTCCCGGCGACGGTCTTTTACTCTCAGCATTAAATACAGTTGAATACTGCTGCTGAACACCATCAACATTTCGAGAAAAAACAGCCCCAAACTAAAGATTCCATTGAGGGGATCGCTTAAATTAAGGGTAGCGATCGAGCGCCACAAAACGTAGCGAATTGTTAAAGCTAAAACTATGGCGACTACCACAGCCTGCGACCATTTCTGTGGAGTTGGCGAAATTTTAATTGTAGCGAAGGCAACCGATACGAGTGCTACAGTCGGCACTAATAAATACATTTTACTAACAGCGGGCACTTGCAGCCATATGGGCGGGCTGGTTTGCCAAGTGTTGAGTAGGGCAAAAATACCGCTGACTGTTCCTTCACCTGAAAACCATGCTGCTACGATCGCACCTGCAAAAGCAACGAGCCCTAATACAACTAGCGTGGCCGCCTGTACGCGCCCCATCCGCCAAAAGATCCGGCGTTTCCAGTCTAGAAGGTCAAATCTTGAAGTTGTCATAATCGTAACTGTAGTTTGTTGACAAATCAAATACGATTGCTATATTCAACTATAGCAATCCGTATTCGCCTACCAAATTAGACGACCTTGACATCTAACGAAAGGTATATAAAATTGTAAAAATTTCAAAAAGTAAAGTAGGGGAATAAAAAAATCTCGATCGATCCCCTCAATTGATTGATGAAAAAAATTCTGACGAATGAGGCAAGGATGAGGGCGATGGCGATCGGTAATTGCACAATAGTCGATCGCGCCGACCGTCAAAAAACTAATCAGAAATTTCTAATTGCGATATTGCATAGCGAGCGACGGCCAAACTAACTCTAGCCTGTTCTATTTCCGACAATTCTGTCCAAGGTCTTCTAGTAGCCATCACCACTTCCACCGCATCGGAATCAGCCTCTCGCATTGCATAAGCCAAAGGACGCGCCAACACCTGCAAATCTTCCTCTGCCCACTGAGGCAAAATATCTAACACCGACTCTACCATTTGGTCAGCCAAAGCATGACACTTGACAGTTGCGTTGTGGACGCTTTGAGCGATGCTGGCCAAAAAATCTTGAGGAACCCGAGCAAATTTCTCACACAAAGACTTTTGCAGAGTAGTCGTCATCCAAACTTGTTCTAATTGCGCGAACAACACTTGGGACTTCTCGGCAATATCGCTGTCGCTGAAAGCATCTGACAATGCAAATTCTTGTTCTAAAGTCACCAAATAAGATTCTGATTCAAGCTGTGCGGGATTCCAGGGGTAAGCAACATCAGTCTCAACAATGGTTGCGAGGAGTTCCATTTCCGCCTGAGTTTGAGAATCGCGAAAATATTGAGAATCAGGAGATTGGGTAGCCATGATGTAATACCTAAATAGGAACAGGAAAATACAGAACGGGGACTCTGCGTGCTAGTTGTCAGTTGCGAGTTGTGAATAACTCTTGGAGCTCCAGACTTGATACTCAACGCCCAAAACTTTTTTGTCCCGATCGCCGCTTGCCAAAATTAGCTACACCAGCACCTTAATTCGTTCCGCAATCAGTTTCACTGTAGCCTGAAGTTTTTGGAGGCTCAATAGTAAACTCAAAAATCTGACCTTGGGAACTGCCAAATTTTAGCTGAGTGCCCGATCGCAGCAGCAGTTCTTGGTGGTGAACTCTCTGCCATCCGTCAGCGCCTAAAACTAGAGTGCCATAACGCGAAAAATCGCGCAGGAAGTAGCTAGGTTCGCTCCCACTATCCCTGATACTGTTACGGCAGAAAATCTCCGCGTGTTTTTGGGAAACCCACTGTTCTCGAATCACTACGTCATTTTCTTCCCAGCGTCCGACTCGAACCATACCAGCGCGAATTGGCCAAACCTGATTGGCCGTTGTGGAACTGCCGGATTTTTGATTGGGTCGATCGCGCCCCCGCAAATAAGCACAGGATGGCAAGCGTCCCAGCCAAGTCGAAGAATTTACAGGCAATTCAGTCTTAAGATCGTCTACAGGATCGGTCAGTTGACCGTCGAACTCCGGGTGCATATACAGCACCGGTAGCGTCCAAGCAGGTTGATTGAACTTGTAAAGCGTCAGTAGCTGCTGTCTCGCAACGGCCACAGCCCGATCGATCGACATCCGTCCGGCCAAAGCTTGGGCAAAAGTTTGAATAAAACTCAAAGCTTCACGATCGGCGATCGAATCCCGCATTCCCAACACCGCCGGCACCCCGTGATGGATCAACACCTCAGCCAAACTGCTGCGGGCGATCGCCTGTTGCTGGCCACCGCTTAAATGTATCGTTTCCACCGCCGGCTGCGCCCCCCAGCAAGCGTTAAACACCGCCAGCGTCACTTGACACCGGACTAGCACTTGAGCCAGTTCTGTACCGTTAATCGTCGTATCCGGCCCCAAAAACAACAAGCCACCATCGGGTCCAGGTATGCCATGACCCGCGTAAAATAGGATGTTGTAGGCTTGCGTTTCCAAGCGAGAAATTAGTTCTGCCGGAGTCGGTTCGATCAGACTATCGACCCGAGTCGGAACGCTGATGTCAAAGTATTTGCCACTATCGTCGGTATGAGAAGCATTTTCCAGAACGCTAGCCAAGGCTAGTGCTTCTTCTTTCAACTGCAACTGACGATGATTGAGCGTTGAAAATCGAGAATTAACAGCACTACTGGGTTCTCCTTGTCCCAAAACTAGCAAAATGTTTAGCGACTCGGCAGAACGCAGTGGTGGTAAAGGCTCAACATTGCTGGTAGTGCGGCTGAACAGCAGTTGCTGCGACAGCGAAATAGCCGGTTGACCAGCTTGAGGCTGCATAATTTCCCAAGGTAAAGCAATTAAATACGGTTCCCGCAAGTCGATTCGCACTCGCAGGGGTACATTTTGCCCGATCGCGATACCTTTACTTTCGTGGAGACTAACTTGAATTGGCCCTTCAAACAGCCACTGCCAAAGATTCATCCCCAAATGCTGCATGAGGCGGCTGCTGTAGCTGGGAGGTTGTGGCAGCGGATTTTGCTCTCCCCTATCGCCCAACCCTGCTTGACCGATCTGGACGGGCATCGAGGGCCCTAATTGAGGTATCTGTAGCAGGTGAGAGGTTGGTTTTTCGGTTGCTGCTATTTTCTGGCTGCTTTCGGGAGTCGAAACGAAACTGCCATCAGGATTTAGGGGCAATTCGTGAATTGTCCCGGAAGGGGAGAACATTTCCTGCCAAGCTTGCCATGCTTGGGATAGAGTGTCCGGCCACATACAATCGTGATGAACGTAGCCGCTGGGATAGGGGGCTTGTAGAACCCAGGTGGCAAAATGGTTTGCCCCAGCGGTTCTCAGGCGAGCGATCGCTATACTGAGGCAAGGACTTTCAGGGCGCGCCATTCACAACTACCAACTCTGGATATAAGGGGTCGATCGAGTTTATCTACTAAGTAGTTTATCGGGTTTGGGGCTAAGTTGAGTTTTGAGTTTTGGGTTGGGGAAGGGGAAGTCAATCGATTTTAGATTAAAGAATTGAAGAAAGCGACCCCACTGATAAATCCGGGGGCTGGCGATCGAGATGGCGCCGGACATAAATAACCTCATGAGTAGCGAAGCGCAAAAACGAGAGTAATTTATACGACGCTAAATAGCTAGACATACTAGACATATCCTGACATTAGCGATATAGTAAATGAATACATTCATATTGCTCCGTCACTAACCCCAGCCTGAAGGCATGGGGCTTGAAAGAGGAAGGCTCACCACCTTCGTCCATCAAGACTAAAAAAGTGTCTAGCCTGTGTCCTTAAGAGACAAACTGAACTGCCTGGGCGTGGTATCCCGCAAGACGTTAAGAATGCCTCCCTAGTTTTTAACCCCTCTGGCAGTCAGTGGCGAAGGGAAATATATACCTAGAAATAGGGTTTACCGTTAAATCCAAATCGCATTGCCAAGTGAATGTAAGTTTTTGTCCTACAACTCGTGGCGCACTGCAAATTAAATTGTAAAGCCGTCCTAGAAGCGGTGCACTGAGCTTGCCGAAGTGGACGGGGTTTCAACCCATTTTTATGATGACAGTTAATTATGTACCACCAAGGATCGCTGCTGCCAGATTGGGAGTTAGCACCAAAACTCTTGAAAGATGGCTTGAAGCGGGAAAGATCGAGGGCATCTTCACGCAAGGCCGACAGCGGAGATACAACATTGACTCAGTTATCCCAGTTCGAGGTAGCAACCCCACCGATACTCGACCCATCATCCTATATGCCAGGGTTTCAAGCCGCGCTCAAAAGCCCGATCTTGCAGCACAAATTGAGTTTCTTGAGTCTCGTTACCCCGATACAGAAATCATCACCGATATTGGCAGCGGACTCAATTTTAAACGGAAAGGTCTTCAAGCCTTATTGGAGCGAGTTCTCTCCAATAATTGCCGAACAATTGTCATTACCCACAAAGATCGGCTCTGTCGATTTGGGTTCGATCTTATTGCATGGCTCTGTCACCGCCAACAAACCGAAATACTGGTTCTCAACCAAATTAACCTCAGCCCAGAACGAGAAATGGTTGAGGATGTGCGACGTGAAGTCGTGCGGTTAGTGGAATCCACTCCACAAGAACAGAGGAGCCGTCTCCTCCAGGAAATCCTTTCTTCCTGTTCCCATGTAAAAGAGTCCTAGACTCCGCCGATGTCAAAAGTAAGTAATGAAATTGGCATAATGCAAGGCACAAAAGCCAGTTATACTTCCAGCCTGAACGAGGTATAAGAGCTTGACTTAAGTGGCAAATAGCTTGCTAAGCTTATCCATAGTTAGCTATCGAGAAAGAGTTTATGTCGAAAGTGGCAGAGTTTGCAAAATTATCGGGACTATCGGACTCGACATTGAGGCGC
>JAAUPI010000352.1 GCA_012035135.1 Microcoleus sp. CSU_2_2 | reverse complement strand
AATTTGACGCGCGATCGCCAGCAAATAACCCAGTCCCACTGGTTTGCTCTTTCGACAATTAATCCACCCTGCCCCTTGGGGGGGTAGGGGGGTTCTTCTTCCCTCTTCCTTCTGACTTCTGACTTCTGACTAAATAGCCATACTTTCCAAAAGCTTCCAGTTACGGTTGTTGACAATTGAATAACTGACTAGCTCAAACATCTGACGGCAGTGATTGTTGGTTTGGAGGGGCAGTTCCTCGTTTTTAATCACGAAGTTCATCCGAACCTCTGAGTCACTGGCCGTCTTTTTCTCAATGAGCACTTCTGCGGTGACAAGTTTCGGAAGCGAAACTTGACCTGGAAGCTCGCGAGCCATGAGGGAATCTCCTGTATTGTAGATAATATCAAGATTGCATGACTCTAAAATCTCTATTAGAGACTGACGGAGACGGTCGATGGGAACTGCAACGATAAAAAAACCAGTATAGCGAGCCATGAAAAACTCCAGCCGTGAGGCATTTAGACCTTATCATCATACAGAAGATAGCAGATAAATACAGAACAATAAAGATTTATTTTATTCAGGCGGAAAAGCAAAGCAATGAACGGCAAACTGATCGTATTTGAAGGGGTTGAAGGTGCTGGAAAAACTACACAAATGCAACTATTGATACATTACTTGCGATCGAGTTCCTGGAAAATCTGCCCTCTTGTCGCTACTCGTGAACCGGGTGGTACTGCATTGGGAGTAGGACTGCGCCGATTGTTACTGGAACCAAGTACAGGAGAATTTGTATCAAATCGAACGGAATTATTGATGTACGCAGCCGATCGAGCGCAGCACGTCGAAACTTTTCTCAAGCCAGAGTTGGCGAAAGGGTCGATTATTTTATGCGATCGCTTTACTGACTCTACTATTGCTTATCAGGGCTACGGCCGCGGTCTTAAATTAAGTTTAATTAAGCAATTGAATGAAATTGCCACTGACGGCTTGCAAAGCGATTTGACTTTTTGGCTAGATATTAATGTGGAGACTGGTTTGACTAGGGTAAGGGCTAGGGGAGGGTGCGATCGCATGGAGCAAGCTAATTTGGAGTTTCATCAGCGGGTACAGAAAGGTTTTACAGAGTTAGCTCAACAAAATCCCGATCGAATTGTCAGAATCAATGCCGATCGTAGCGAATCTGAGATTTCCGAAGAAATTCAAGCTATTTTAAGTCATAGGTTAGAAAATTGGGGATATTTAAACAATTGACAGTTAACAACCCCCCCTCGCCCCCCCAAGGAAGACAGTTGACAGATAAACCGGGTTTGCGATCTAGAACTTACGCATCCATACCAAAGAAACCGGGTTTTTTACCGAATCTGCCGGTAAAAACTCAGTATTTTCGTAAAAACCCGGTTTCTCACCACTCGTGCCTCAGATCGTGTCCGATCGAAAGACCACAATCAGATTAGTTTGTAATGAGGACTTTAGTCCTCACTACAAACCATCTTCACTACCAACCATTTTTATTACGGATAGTCGAAGGACTTTAGTCCTCACTACAAACCATCCTCACTACCAACCATTTTTATTACGGATAATTGACCTGACATAGTATAAGTTATATTTATTGCTGCTGCAATCTTTAACGAAAATGAATATGAATTATTTCACCTCATTAATCGGACAAAATCAAGCTGTAGAGTTGCTAACTCAAGCAGTTGCTCAAAACCGAATTGCTCCTGGTTATTTATTTATTGGTTCCAACGGCATCGGCAAGAGTTTAGCTGCTAGCTGTTTTATTGAGCTATTATTCTCTACCAATCTTGCCGAAACGCAATCGATAGCCGCCGTACAAAATCGCGTGCGGCAGCGCAATCACCCAGATTTGCTCTGGGTAGAACCAACTTACATGAATCAAGGCAAGCGGCTTTCCCTCAAAGAAGCTGAGGAAGCTGGTTTGAAGCGAAAAGCACCGCCGCAAATTCGATTAGAACAGGTGCGAGAAATCGCTGAGTTTCTGAGTCGTCCGCCTCTGGAGGCTGCGCGTTCAGTCGTAGTTTTGGAACAAGCAGAAACTATGGGTGAGGGTGCAGCTAATGGCTTATTGAAGACTTTGGAAGAGCCGGGAAGAGCGACGTTAATTTTAATTGCTCCAACTTTGGAATCATTACTGCCTACCCTGATTTCGCGATGTCAAAAGATTCCTTTTTATCGGCTGGATATACCTGGAATGGCACAAGTATTGCAGCAAGCTGGATTTGGGGAGATTTTGTCACATTCCGAGGTGATGGGGATGGCTCAGGGAAGCCCTGGGGAGGCAATTGCGATTTGGCAACAACTACAATCAATACCGGATGATTTGCTGCAAAAGGTGAAACAGTTGCCTCAAAATTTGCGATCGGCTCTAGAATTGGCTAAGGAAATTGATAAAACTTTAGATACAGAATCTCAGTTGTGGTTGATCGATTATTTACAGCACTGTTACTGGCAGCAATTTTTGGCAGGGAGAATTCATCGATCGCCCCTACAGCCTTTGGAAGGGGCGCGACAATATTTGTTAAATTACGTACAGCCCCGATTAGTTTGGGAATGCACGTTGATGGGAATCTGTCAATAAATTTTAGATTTTAGATTTTAGATTTTAGATTGGGGAATTGAAGAGTAAAACAATCGATTTTAGATTTTAGTTAATCTGTAGGGTGCGTCGCTGCGACTTTTTGGATAGAACTTGCTCCTTGACAGATGGCGACGCACCTTACTTATACTAATTCTCAAAACTCATGCAACAGTAGAGGTAGGGTGCGTCGCCACCCTTAAATCCTAAAAAAGAGCGACAATCTCATAGCGACGCACCGGTGCGGAATACTTCAGTAAACAAACCAAACACTCATCATTGTTGCAAGAATTTGGAGAAGTGGTATTACTACAAGTTTGTGCATACCACATAATACATGGAATATGCTGTAGATTTTAAATGGGAGAGTCAAACAATGGAAAAAGCCACATTTGCAGCGGGTTGTTTTTGGGGAGTAGAAGCAAAGTTTCGGGCGGTTTCGGGTGTAGGATCCTCTACGAGGGCTTCGCTAACGACCTTTGCGGGCTATACCGGAGGTCATTGGCCAAATCCTTGCTACCTCGATGTTTGCGCCCGCATCACCGGTCATGCTGAAGCCGTATTAATTGAGTACGATCGATCGCAGGTTAGTTATGAAGCATTGCTAGATATATTCTGGAACTCCCACGATCCTACTCAGATAAATCGCCAAGGTCCCGATCGAGGCGAACAATATAGGTCTGTTATTTTTTATCACAATTCAGAGCAAGAAAAAGCCGCTCGCGAGTCTAAGCAAAAATTACAAATATCCGGTAAATA
>JAAUPI010000085.1 GCA_012035135.1 Microcoleus sp. CSU_2_2 | reverse complement strand
CTAAAAAGAAAATTAGGCGATCGCGATCGATATCGATCTGCGGGGGAGGGTGAAGCATTTGGACACAAACTAAGAGGGTTGGGGACACAGACTATCGCCCAAATGCTTCACCCCTACATCGATCGAACGGCTTCAGATTCTTTTTAGGAGATGTCTAATGACTATTGACCTGTGATTTCGTAGACGATCGCCCCCAAGGATGCCAAACTAGCTAGAATTAGCATTCCTGCTGGCATGAATTTTTGAGTTTTGACAAGCCTTACAATAAAGACAATTACTAAAACAGCAGAAATCGCTGCTGCTAATGTTAAACCCCAACTTTGTCCCATAAGTTGCGCGGTGCCGGCAAAAATGAGCAGCAAACCGCTAACGAGACCAGAAATTAGCGAGGGTTGGCTTTTTGCCTTGACATAACCCATGATGCCACCAACTAGTGTTAAAATGCCGTAGCCGATCGCCGCTGCTGTACCTAAATTCATTTTTTATCCTCCAAATTTCACTCTTTGCATCTAAATTTATACAGTGCGGTCTGCAATTAAGGTCACAAATTGTTAGAAAATTTATTAAATCTGCGAAATATCCCATCTGTCACTAAACCCCTGTTTGGATATCTAATCTGTTATACAACTTATGTCAGCCCTCACTTCTGGTGCGATCGCCCAGATCCGCTACCTCCAACGCCAAGCAGCATCCCTGCTGCTGTATCAATCGGTTCTCAAAAGCCCCATAGGTCAAGCTTTTCTCGACTTGCTCCAAGCCCTCCACCATAGCGATGTCAGCGGTTTTGACTGCCTCTGTGCTTACGGCAAGTGGTTTAAAATTCAGGCTGCTCAAAATTTGAGCTGGAAAGATTATCTAATTTCTCAAATTATCAAAGACGAAAACCCCTTTTCTCGTCAAGCTCAACAAACAGATTTTGCGAGTTTGTCCCCCGGCTTGGTAGAAGCTGCCAAACACGATTTACAAGTGTTGCAAAATCTTTACGAATGCAGTGGCGACCAATTGGGCAAGTGGGTGCGGGTGGCGGGTCAACTTGAGGCAGTACCTCCGATTTGGCATTCAGAAACTATAGAAGAAAACCGGGCATTGCCACTGCACAGCAAACTGGAAAATTGGTCGAGTGCTGCGGAAAATTTGGCAGTTCACTACCGACAGTTTGGCACGGGTTTGTTTGCTGAATATCAAGCTTTTCAGTGGCGGAGAGGGCAGTTAACGAGTATTTCTCATCCCGATCGCATAACGTTGAAAGAGTTAGTTTGCTGCGATTGGCAGCGAGATGCTCTTGTCAAAAATACAGAGTTTTTGCTGGCAGGTTATCCGGCTTTGCACGTATTGCTTTACGGTAGCCGCGGTGCTGGCAAGTCTTCTTTGGTGAAGTCGCTGTTAAATGAGTTTGGCGATCGCAATCTGCGGTTGATTGAAGTACCAAAATCCGATTTACAAGATTTGCCACTAATTTTAGAACAGTTGCGGGGAGTTCCTCAAAAGTTTATTGTTTTTGTGGATGACCTTTCTTTTGAAGAAGATGATGATGCTTTTAAAGCTTTGAAAGTGGTTTTAGAAGGAAATGTAACTGCCAGACCTCAAAATGTAGTAGTTTACGCGACATCTAACAGGCGACATTTAATTCGAGAGTTTTTTGATGACAGGCCTCGCCCCCGTGATGGCGATGAAGTTCACGCTTGGGATACGGTTCAGGAGAAACTTTCATTTAGCGATCGATTTGGCTTGACTTTAACTTTTGAGTCGATCGACCAAAACACTTATTTAACAATTGTCAGACATCTGGCATTGCTGGCGGGTATCAAACTCAAACCAGAAGATTTGGAGCATCGGGCTAAGGAATGGGCCACTCGTCGCAATGGTCGATCGGGCCGAACAGCACGACAGTTTGTTGATTTTTTGAAAGCAGAGCTAGCTCTGATTTGATATAATTGCCTAGAGCCTTAAATAAACCTCCTGAGCCAAGCAAAGGAGGATGTCAAGAATCTAAAACTAGATAATGAGGAAACGACAATGGGTTTATTTGATAAAATGTCTCAGACTCGCCAACACAACGAAGTAACGTTAGGGCCGGCAGAAGCATTTGCAGCAATTGCACTAATTGCTGTAGCAGCCGACGGTTATATTAATGACAGCGAAAGCCAAGCAATTAGCATGACGCTATCTCGAATGCAACTGTTCAGAAGCTATCCCAATGATGTGATGCGAAAAATGCTCGATCGACTCCTGATAATTCTTCAACGTCAAGGGGTTGCGGTACTTTTTAATGCAGCTTTGGTAACACTTCCCGACGAACTTAAAGAAACAGTTTTTGCTGTGACAACTGACATCGCTTTAGCAGATGGCGAGGTTTCGGAGGAAGAAGAACAACTTTTGAACGATCTTTACAGTGCACTGGGGCTTTCTGAAGAGGTTGCTCTCAAGATTATAGATGTGATGTTGATTAAGAACAAAGGTTAAAAAAAGGCAAGTTTTCCGCTATCAGGGCGAAGTTATAAGTTATAGTTTATGAGTTTTGAATTAAATTAAAACAAGATTTTTAACTCAAAACTCAAAACTCAAAACTACTTGAGATGCCTTTTACTTACACCCGCACTGTTCGCTTTCAAGATACTGATGCTGCTGGAGTCGTTTACTTTGCCAACGTTTTGGCAATGTGCCACGAAGCTTACGAGGCATCTTTAGCAGCATCGGAAATTAATCTCAAAGCATTTTTTAGCAATGCCGATCTTGCGATTCCCATTATTCATGCTAATGTAGATTTTTATCGCCCAATGTTTGCGGGCGATCGACTAACTATTCAATTGACGCCCAAACAGGTTGCCGACGACGAATTTGAAATTGCCTATCAAGTCTTTTCTGGGGAAATTGCAGGGAAATGCGCTGCTAAAGCTCTGACTAAGCACGTCTGCATCAATGCAATTAGCCGAACCAGAAACCAGCTATCTGAAGAATTGATGCAGTGGCTGGAGCAATTTCAGATTTGAGCGTTGAGACTGAGCGATCGTTTATATTTATTTACGAGTGCGAGCGTCCCGCTTGCGAGCCGAACCCTCGCACTCACATGATAACTGATTCACCGGATACAATATAAGCGTTGAGATTTATTATACTTATTAATAATAACAGGGAACGATCGCCAAATTTAGTGTTTTTCCTAATCCATTATTTGTGTTAATATCATGTCAAATCGTAATCACAATTATGCCATAGTCGGCACAGGAGCTTTAGGCGGATTCTACGGTGCTAGACTACAAAAAGCGGGTTTAGAAGTTAATTTTTTGCTGCGAAGCGATTACGATCGCGTCAAAAAACACGGTTTGATTATCGATTCTCCCGAAGGCGACTTCACCCTCCCGCGCGTCCGAGCCTTCCACGACGTGCACAAAATGCCTAAATGCGACGTAGTAATTGTAGCGCTGAAAACAACTCAAAATCACTTGTTACCCAAGCTATTGCCTCCTTTATTAAAGGACGATGGTGTGGTTTTAGTATTGCAAAACGGACTAAATACGGAGCCGGAAGTTGCGAAAATTGTCGGTTCAGAACGAGTAGTGGGCGGGCTGTGTTTTCTCTGTTCTTATAAAGTTAGTCCCGGTCATATCTGCCACCTAGATTACGGTACTATTACGCTGGGCGAATATGCCAAAAACTATCAACCGATTGGCATTACTAACAGATTACATCAGATTGCGATCGACTTTAAACGCGCTCATATTCCCATTAAAATGAGCGAAGATTTACTGTTGTCAAGGTGGAAAAAGCTTGTTTGGAATATCCCTTACAACGCACTGTCTGTAATATTGGATGCGAGAACAGACGAACTGATGGCTAATCCCGATACTCTAATTTTAGTCGAGCAAATCATGCGGGAAGTTGTAGCAGGGGCGAAAAGTTGCGATCGAATCATTCAAGATGATTTTATCCAACATATGTTGGAATACACTCACAAAATGAAACCTTACCGCACGAGCATGAAAATCGATTACGATGAATCGCGTCCCTTGGAAGTTGAGGCGATTTTGGGAAACCCGATGCGGGCGGCCCAGCAAGCAGGTATTAAGTTGCCACAAATAGGCGTACTTTACCGAATGTTGAAGTTTGTGGATGCTCAAAGGCAAGAAGCAGAGAAGACGAGGAGGCTGTTAGGCGTGCAATAAATAGAAGGAAGAAGGAAGAAGGAAGAAGGAAGAAGGAAGGAAGAAAGAAGGAAAAACTTACAGCAGATTCCACGTTGATGAAGTACACCCGTCAAAATGGATCGCCGTAGGGACACGGCACTGCCGTGTCCTCTATAGCTTACAGCAGATTCCACGTTGATGAAGTACACCCGTCAAAATGGATCGCCGTAGGGACACGGCACTGCCGTGTCCTCTATCTCTGCACCTATATATTGTAGGGCAATTTCTTGTAAGTGTTCTCGGTTGACTTTCCCTTGATAATTTCGTGGCAATTGTTGAACAATCACCCAATTTTTAGGTCGCTTAAACTTGCTCAATTTATCTGCAATTGCTGCTTGCAAATCTTTGACAGTAACTTGGGAATGAGCGGGAACATAAATAGCTGTTACGACTTGACCCCAATGTCGATCGGGTAAACCAATTATACAAATATCGGTAACTAAATTAGTCGATCGAATGGCTGCTTCGATTTCTATGGGAAATACGTTTTCTCCGCCAGTGATAATTTTATCGCTGCTGCGTCCGATAATATTTAAGCAGTTATTTTTGTCAAAAAATCCTAAATCATCTAATTGGAAGTATTCTCGATCGACCCACTTTTCAGGATAATAACCCAACGATAAAGATTTAGCATTGACGACAATATCGCCCATCTGATTATTACACAATATCTCGCCATTGGCACCGCGAATTGTTACTTGAGCGTGGGGTAAAACTTGCCCCGAACTGCTATCACCCGCGAGGAAATCTTCGGGTTTAAGTGCAGCGATTTGCGAGGCTGTTTCCGTCATGCCGTAAGTTAGCGCTAATCTGATTTGATAGTTTCTGGCTGTTTCCAAAAGTTCCGGCCAAGCTGGAGCACCACCCAAAAGTACAGTATGAAACCCAGAAAGCCAATTAGCTGTATCTGGATTTTGCAGCAACCGTTGGAGTTGGGTTGGGACTAGAGAAATGAAAAATTCTTCTGGTTCGATATCGCATTTTTCGCCATTTTTTAATGTTTTAAAAGTCTGAATTGCCAGTTTGCCGCCAGTAGTAAAGGAACGCATGAATTGCATTAAACCGCTGACGTGATATAACGGTAATACGCAAAATGAATTAATCTGTGATACTTGAAAATATTCTTGAAAACCTTTGACTGATGCTGTCAGTGTTTCCCAAGTATGGATGGTAAAACGAGTTTTTCCTGACGAACCGCCAGTGGGAATCATGATTAATGGTAATTGGTAATTGGTAAGTGGTAATTTGGGATTGTTTTTCGGTTTTTCGATATGACAAAACTTACGCATTAAAACCAAAGAAACCAGGTTTTTTGCCCGGTTAAAGGGCTGTAAGGCAGTGTTCTCGGACAAAAACTCGGTTTCTGACCACCCGTGCGTAAGTCCTATAGGAGATGCCATTAATCCCATTTCAGTGAGATTTTGCAGTGCATCTTGCCCAATAATTATGTCGGGCTGAACTAAATCAAAAACTTGTTGCCATTCTTGTTTTACCCAGTTGGGATTGCACAAGAATATGGGGCATTTGGCAGCACAGGCGGCGATGAAACTGGCAAGAAATTGTACGGGTTCTCTCTCTGCTAGTAAAATTTTTTGTGGTGTTGCTGCTGGATTTTTGGTGAATTCTGGAAATAGTCGATCGACTATTTGGAAAAGTTCGCGACTGTCACAACCGATGAGCCAATTATCGGGTAAGCGAGACGCGATATCCCGAATATTTACTGTTACATTTTCTGCCATAGATGCTTTAACCAGGTTTCTCAATCCAAAACAATTAAATAAGCTGCCGGATTTATTCGTGATCCTTAATCTAAAATCTAAAATCTAAAATCGGATTATCGTCGAACCAGCAATCAGTACCAAACCCTAATGCTCTAGAATTTGGGGAAATTCGATCGGCTAAATTTAATGCTGCTTGTCTGCCTATTTTGGTTTCAAATACTGATGAAAAAACGGCATCTATATTGTGGGTTTGACAAAATTTTTGCAGTTGGGATGGGGAACCTGCGATGGCAGGTTTAATGACAAAAATTCCCCGCCAACCTTGACTATGGCACTCTTGCATTCGATCGAGATTGGCAGCGGATTCGTCTAGGGCGATAGGAGTTGCATAAATAGAATTTAATTCTCGCATTTCCTCAAACTTACTAACTGGCAATGGCTGTTCCAAAAATTCAATATTTACGCAAAAGTTGCGAATTTTGTTTATATTGTCGCAAGCTTGCAACCATGTTTGAGCTTGTAAGTAACTGAGTCCTCCGTTGGCATCTAATCGCAAAAGTACCTGCGTTCGATCGACCAATTTGTGCATTGCTGTAATTAGTCGATCGAATATCTTTAATTCTTCGTCAATTGCCACCACACCAATTTTCCATTTAAACGTCCGATATCCCTGTTGCCAAAGCATTTGCAAAGCTGGCAAAGCAGTTTCTCCTGCTGGTAATAAACCGCTATACCGATTTTGTATTTTCTTCTCTTCCTCGTTCCCAGGCTCTGCCTCGAAACGCAGATCCGGAGGCTCTGCCTTCATTGTATACGCGGCAGAGCCGCCAGAAAAGCATTCCCAGGCTCTGCCTGGGAACGAGTTGGAGGAGTTTGATAGTGCTGACTCGAAACCAAATTGACAAGCAGGCAATTCACCGGAAATAAAGAAGATCGTCTCTTCTGAAATATTAGCCGGTAACTGGCGACAAAAATTATAAGCTTGCTCAAAACTTTCGGAACCAAACCAACTCAAAGGCGCAATTTCTCCCCAACCAATCTGACCATTTTCGTCAGTAAGCCGCAGGATAATGCCTTCTCGAATATCCCAGATGCCGTGACTTGTTTGCAAGGGACGTTTAAATTTGCGCTGATAGGTACGAAACTCGAATTGATACACCATTTACTTTTTAATTAATCATAAAATTGTCTCACACTTGCCACAAATCGATCGATATTTTCAAAATGGACATTGTGACCAGCTTTTGGTATAATCTTGAGACTCGCTGCCGGACACAAACTAGCAATTTCAGTATTTATCGTTGTAAATTTATCATCATATTCTCCCGCTAGCAAGAGGAGAGGGATTTGATTTTGTTCGAGTTTTTCCCAGAGAGACGGCTGGTTGCCAGTTCCCATGTTGCGAAGAGATTTTGCCAACTCGATCGGGTTATTGGTTAAGCGGGCTTCTATCAGCCGATCGAATTTGGGAGAGTTTTTTAAAGATTGAAATAATGGTCGATCGTACCAGTTTAATAAAAATTCTTTAATATTGCTATTTTCCAGATTTTGTGCTAGCTGTAAATCGGCTTGGAGACGGTGCGATCGCTCTGCTTTTGTCTTCAATCCCGGCGAGGCTGACTCTAACACTACTCGATCGAATCGATCGGGAAAATGTAATGTCATGTACAGTGCCAATCGCCCGCCCATTGAATAGCCCAACAACAAACATTTGTCTATTTGTAAATCATCTAATAATCTTATCAAAGCTCTGGCTGTATTTGATATATTGTAGCAAATTTCATCGCCGATGACTCTAGTTTTGCCATGACCCGGAAGGTCAACAGCTAAGCAGCAATAATTTTTAGCTAGTAAAGAAATGACGCTGCTAAAGTCTTGAGTGTTGCCCATAAATCCGTGCAAAAATAGAATTTTCGGTCGATCTATGTTACCATTAAAAGAATAGTAAAAGTGATAGTTGTTATTAAAAATTTTCATGTGGTGAAATAGTTCATCCGACAACATCAGTTCGATCGCCTGTGGCTCGATCGCTGGCCGATCGATCTAAAGTCAACTGTAATACCCACATCTCACAGGTGGTTTTTGAGCTGTTGGCCGA
Source organism: Microcoleus sp. CSU_2_2 (assembly GCA_012035135.1). GTDB lineage: Bacteria > Cyanobacteriota > Cyanobacteriia > Cyanobacteriales > Microcoleaceae > Microcoleus. The sequence continues at coordinate 12,249 of JAAUPI010000085.1, read as the reverse complement.
TCGTACTGTGACCCCAATCACAACTTTACTCTACTTGGATCGCTTTCTTTCACCCAAAATAATCACCCTCATCACCTCATCGATATCACCGTTCTTTTCGGGAAACACGGAGAAGATAAAGACATCGAATTAAACCGCACTGCCATGAATCCCGTACAACTCCTCCCCGGCGCTATCTGTGAAATCCTCACTTCTGTAACCGAAACAGGTGTTTTGACTTTGGCCGATCGCTACGGTTTGATGGCCGCCGCCTTTGACGAGTCTCTGAATGACGAAGACAGAGGCTGTGTCAACCGCTTGCTGCGGGCCGTCATCAAAGGCAGAGTAAAACTTTCAGCAGCATTGTAAATGGGGATTGGCAGTTTTGTGCTGATGGCAGGGTGAGTCAGCGGTAAAGGACGATAGCAGTGAAAATTAGCGGTAATTTGAATTCGATTTAAAGTTTTCTCCTCTAACTCAACAACGGTTTTTTGATTAAAGCAGCCTTTACAGGCTGCTTTTTTTTGGACAGCTAATCCTGATTTTTGTAGGGAAACGGCATTGCCGTGTCCTCCATATATTGCCGTCTCCTCTATATATTGCCGTCTCCTCCATATCCGTAGGGAAACGGCATTGCCGTCTCCTCTATATATTGCCGTGTCCTCCATATCATGTTCTAATCGCGGATTTCCAGGTTGTACAGGCGACAGAGGGCAAAGAGCTCTTGTTGGAATCGATCGCGCACGTTATCCGGCGAGACAATAACACAATCTTTGCCGTATCGCAGCACATCTCGAAACAGCCAGAATATACTAGATACCCGCTTCACTACATGACGCACGTCTCCCACCATTTCATTTGCCACATCTTCATCCGGTTTGAATTCATACTTGTGAGCCAATCCTTTAAAAAAATGTAAGTGTATTTCGAGGTAATCTATGCTTTCGCGCCAATTTTCACTGGCAGGTAGCAAGTTAACAATCTTGTCCAAGCGCAAACAACGATTGTGAGATAATTCCGGGATTTCTTTGGGTTCAGAATCCTCACACCAGATTTCGAGGTACAGGCGCTTGTCATAAAGGCGAATTTTGGCACTGCGGGCAGTAAATTCGCTCAATTTGTCTTTCTTGGACTGGTAAAACAGTCTGAACGGTTGATGGTTGTCAATCAGTTGATTGACTCGAATCCGCCACGCTTCAGCGGTTTGGTTGACCTGTTCTAACAATTGCTGTCGAAACAGCGGTTCCAGATTGCCTTTGTCCAAAAGTAAGGCCAGTACAATCTGGGCGGCTTCGATTTTGCCGGAGTCATTAAGGAATTTAGCTGCTTCACTCAAGGATTGTACTTGCACTTCTGTGAGGGTGAACGGTTCGCCGACGGCGACTTGCTGCTGGGCGATCGCCACCAACAACCCAGATACGCTGGGGGATTTGCCCCAAAAGATACCGAGGCGAAGGGCGATCGCCTCTAGCTGTTCCTTGGTTTCCGGCGGGACTGAAAGGGTGAGTGCTTCTTTTTTTCGCGACATTTGGCAAATACACTTGCACTTTTAGAAATACGTGCTATATTAATTTTATTGTAAATAGCAATTGTCTACAAACCCAGAAAGTACAATCATTGCACTTACAGAAGTTGTTGGCAACTCAAAAGCTTGTCCCAAGCAGGAAATTTTACAGGAGGAATCGATCGTGTCAAACCAGCGCCGACTTTTGAACCGTCCTCCCAAAACCTTAGAGGAACGGTATTTCAGCGAAATTCGACCCCAGCTTTACGAACGTCACGCAGCCCATCACCAGTACGGTGTCAGGAAAGGGACAACCCTTGCAGAACATCTCGACTCTGCCTGCCAGTTCATGTTGACAGTCAGCCGAATCGGAGGAGTCCCCGAAGACAAGCGACCTATATTGCTAGCAGCAACAGCCGTTCATGACCTCAATAAACTCGATTTATCGGGACAAAAACGCAATGTACAAACTCTCGCCAGAAATCGAACTTTCTTGCAAGAACAGTTAGAAAAAGCTTGCGTACTCAGCTTTGTTGTCACAGAAAATGACTTTGAATTAGCTAGAAAGTTGATAGAACGCCACTCAGGACACAACCGCAGCGATGCGGCAATATTTTTACCCGAAGATCCGGCGATCGATCGTTGGGCAGCAATGTTAACCGGGGCGGATTTATTCGATCTAGGAATTCCAGAATCCGAACGTTTTCGGAAAGTTCAAACAGAATTAACCGTTGCCTTTAATCGTCCCAGTAAACTTTTTAGAGTGCGCCTATCTGAAGACAGAGGTTACATCACAGCTTTGTTGCTTGGGGCTTGCGAGGAAGTTTTGCAAAAATACGGGTTGACTCCTTTAGCAATTTTTCCCGATGGAGAACTGTTTGAAGGAGAAACTTTACCAACAGTCGATTTAACAACAGAGATAGCCGCTTGTTGGCAATCTAAAATTGACCTAGTTTTTGGTAATAATATCGAACAATTAGTCAGGGCTACCAAAGATGGGATTAAAATTGCTCAATCAGCCATCCAGCAAAATGTTGAGGAAGTGCTGCTAAACGTCCAGGCTTTATTGGAAAAGAAAAAAGCTGGATTCAAGCCAGATAAAATCAATAAAGATATTACCAAGTGGGGCGATACTGCGGGTGCAGATGCCGTGCAGAATGCAGCAGCCATTGGTTTGCTGGCTGTTGGCAGTGCAGAAGAATTTGCGATCGCCGAAGGATTGAAAGCTGCTTATCTCAGCTATCGAGAAGCAGGAATTAATCCGAAAGAAGTTTGGGATAAAATTGCTAATCACGTTGGTATTTCTGAGCAACAAAGAGCAGCAATTGAACCCTTTAACGGACAATACGGGCGACCTTTATTTGCAGCAACAGCCGCTCAAAAAGGATTAGAAGGTATTCTCGAAGCACTGCGCGAATCTTTTCAACTCAGAAAAGAAAGCACGCACAAACCAGAGGCATCTGAAGCTTCAGAAGAAATAATTGCAGCAGTTGCCAAAACTTTGAGTTTACCTATTGCAATTCAATGGAACGGGATTGATGAACTGAATGCTTATGTAGAAGCAAATCCTCGAAAACGCTGTTCTTTTGGGTCTACTTTCAGCGAAACAGACGACTTAGTTTCTGGCAATATGCCCCCCGGTACAAAAGTTCAAGTTTTCTCAAATCGCTTGCCCGGTGGCAGCAGTGCAGAACCAAAAAGGCAAGCAGACTCAATGGCCGCCTTAGCTTATCAGCTAATGGCGATCGGGGCAAATTTTCCGGCGACTAATAAAAAAGACCCCATCTATTTGCACCTAGCATTACCGAAAGGTTCTTCTCCAGAATTACTGAGAATTTGGCGAGAACATTTAAAACAACTTGCCGCTACCAATGCTGAAGGCGGTACTGTCACAGTTGACGAGTTTAAGCTGTACAAAGACAATATTCTGGAATTTAAAGCTAACAAAGTTGTCGGAATTGCTTTTCCCAAACGTCCAGAATTTATCCATGCAACTGTTACCGAAGCCCTGGTTTGGGGAGATGCTAATGCTTCTGTTGCTTTGCTCAAGTCACTGCGACTAGCTTTAGAATTATCCTTATCCTTAGAATTTGGCTTTCCCTTTACTCTGAGTGGCAACTTAGAAGTAGAAATATCATCAGATATTTACGGGCGGGTAGAGGGAATTCCGGCTGCACTCCAAACTTTGCTAGGAAGCGGACAATACAGCCGTCAAGAAGCCGAGGAAATTCTCAAGCGACTCCGCTGCATTAGCCAATTAGCGATCGCAGTTGCCAGCATTCAGAAAGCCGATGATTGTTTGTACGATTTAGCCCGCGCTTGTAATCGACCAATTGAACTTTATTATGTGCTGCTGCGCTGGACTTTGCGAGAACAAGATGAACCTAATCTGAGTGTAATTTGGAGTCGCATTCGCGAACCTTTGAATAGTTTACTGGAGAGTCTTATGCCCAATGAAAATGCACTTTTAACCCAATACCTCAAAGAAGCAGCTCAAATTGCGGCGGCTGCTAACCTCAAAGGAAGTTCTTTCAAACGCACGTCTTTAGCAGAACCATTCACTGATTTTACAGCAGCAGTACGCTCCCAAAAGCCTTACATGGATTTAGAGTTTATGTTTGCCTCTCTAGTGCAGCAGTACCATACTCGTCTAGATCGAATTCGCGAGCACGGTGTAGGTGAAACTAAGCGCGAACAAATCAAGCAATATTACGACATTTTGCGAAAGCTTTACGAAGAAGTTTATCAAGCGCGTCCAGAGAAACTTCTCTCCGATAAAGACAAACTTGAAGCTGCATATTTGTTTTTCTGGCAAGAAGCATATCAGCAGCTTCCCAAAAGAAAGTCTGAAGATAACTCTGATGATTCTGTTGAAACCACCACATCTGTTTAATTAATTAGGAGGTTCCCATGTCAATTAACAAGCTTAATCCTGTTCTTGCTCCCACTTACGAGAACTTTCCCAAAGGGCGAATTATTAGTTTAATTGTTCTCAGGACAACTCATTCTGAAACTATTTTTCGCACAGAAGGTTCTGGCGAACCAATGTGCAGCGAATTTGTGCCTGCTGGTTTAGAAGATAAAAAGACGATCGTACAGCGCTTGGTGATGACTAAGCGCAAACAGGTAGCACCAGAAAGGCGCAAGGGGCGCGAATTCTTAAGAGCTCACGAACTTCTTTATACAAGTCCAAAAGAAGGCGCTCTTTGTTCGCTAAACACCAATGCACCTTGCGAAATGTGCGTGGATTGTTTTCTGTACGGTTTTGCTGCTGGAGGCGGTGGTGCTCAAAAAAGCCGGGTTTGGACTGAAGATGCTTTTAGCATTTTAACTGCGGGTCAAACTGTAGGCGATCGTACAATCAATGCTATCTATGAAAATGGCACAATGCGCGACGAAAATGGCAAAGCATCAACCGCTTTAAATACCAGCGAATACATTAAACCTGGTGTCCATTTTCTGGATGTCGTCACCCTCAAAGATGTCACGGCTGACGAGTTGCGATATGTCATCGGCAACATTCTGTTAACAAGTCGCTACGGCGCTGTTTCCAGCCGAGTTGGACGAATGGAAAACCAGATATTAGGAGTCTTTGGCAGCATTGCAGAACTACCTAGTTCTCTCGAATTAGTACAAGCTACTTATGATGCTTTACCAAAGCCGTTAGAGCATCCCTTTGATACTGATGATTTGAGTGCAGCAGTCAAACAAGTCATAGCAACTTGGACTAACAAACGTGGAGTTTCGATGCAGCTTTCTGAAGAAGAATTAACAAGTTTAATTGAGGATGTAGACCTTCATTGGTCGGAAGCAAAACGGGATGATTTTCTCAAGCGATTGAATAAATCATACCAGCCTTTTCGTCAACCTCCTGCTGAGAAAAAAAGCAAAGGCAAAAGTAAAAAGACACCTGTAGAAACAGAGAGTTAATTTATGTCAATACTTCCGTTTGAAAAGGCAAGAATAGTCGAACTGTGGTGTGCAGAACCAGTCTTTTTTGCCTCTAGGGAGTTGTCTGATACCTATTACACTGAAGGTGCGATCGGGAACTATGCTCTTGCCTATGCTTTTGGCTGGGTACGTTCCCCCTATCGCCTTCAAGGTGAGGCAACTGGACGACCAACCTACAAAGAAGATTTAGAACCAATAGCACAAGCTTGCTATGTATTGCCAGCTTCGCCAATAGACGGCAGAGTAACATTCAGATTTGAGCGGTTCAATGCACTTTCTGATGCTTATTGGTACGCGATGACTAATAACCGGGTTGCTACAGCCCGTGAAGATTTGCCAATTCAGCGACAAGGTAAAAAACCCAGTTCATTTAGAGCAAGTAATTTTCCTCAAACCGGACGATTGCGGATGATTGAACGCGGCAACAAGTTTCAGACTTTGGTGTTTGGCAATTGCGAATTACCCGATTACATTCGCGTGGGTAAATTCATGAGTAAAGTCAAGGTCAATGTTTTATCTGAACTGGAAATAGCTGTTTTGCCGATCGGCAATTATCATAGTCAAGCTTATTTAAGTGTAGCTGATTTACCGCCAAATTTAGAGCTTTTGTCATTCGATTTAATTTCCATGCCGCCAGCACCTTTACTGAAAAATCTTTCCTTCCGAGGTGCAGCTTGGCAGATTGGTGAAACGATCGTACCAGCCAATTTATATTTCTGTTGCGGAGGTAGACAAAATGGCTAATGAAAAATTAGTTCTTAAGCTAGAACCTCGAAGTATTTCAGCTTGTGCATCGCTGCCGCCTGACTTGGCATTTATGAAAAATGCACTTCAGCATCAAGTTGATGTATTTGAACAGTCTCGGAATGCTGATATTGTTCTCGATTTGTCACCTACTGGCACGGGAAAAACGGGCGCAGGATCGACAGTATTACTGCACAATCCCAGTCAAAGTGCTGTCTATGTCGCGCCAACTAATGCGTTAGTAGAACAACAGCGGGAAGCTTTAGAAAAGTTTGTTCGGGAAGCGGGTTTGCGTCACGTTGTGAAATCTGCTTCAGCTAAAGAAGTGAGGGAATGGCCTAATGATAAAGTTGGCAAGCGTTCGGGTGAAAAGCTGTACAATGTACTGCGAAATCCAGCTACAGTTTTCTCGGATATAGGGGCTAATCAACCAATTATTTTGGTGACAAATCCTGATATTTTCTACTACGCGACTTTCTTTGCCTACAACAAGCTCGATCGCACCAACATAGCCAGTGCTTTCTATCAAAAGTTTGGTACTGTCATTTTTGATGAATTTCATTTATATGACGCCAAACAGTTAGTTAGTTTGCTATTTTATCTAGCTTATTCTCATGTTTTTGGCTTTTTTCAATACGGGCGGCGAGTGGTTCTGTTGACAGCAACACCAGAACGCGCTTGTGAGTTAGCATTGAAAAATTTAGAGTTTAAGGGTGTCAAAATAGCCTGGATTAATGAAGAAACTGGCAATTCTAATCTTTTACCGTCGCAAACAGCAGTTAATCTTGAGTTACGATCGCAGCCTGAAAGAGACGAGTTCTTGCTAGAATTAGCAGAGGAAGTTGTCAACCGTTTTCGAGAAAATCCCGATCGCAACGGTGCGGTAATTCTCGATTCTAAAGACTACATCAATCGTTTGGCAGATTTGCTTTATGCAAGAGGTTTGGACGGTAAATTCGGACGGATTACGGGTTCGACTCCCAAGGGCGATCGCAAATTAGCAGCCCAACGACCTATCATCCTAGCAACAAGCACTGTGGACGTGGGATTTAACTTTGAAAGAAATCCTGCACCGACGCGGCAAAATTTGGATTGGTTGATTTTTTCAAGTCGCGATCGCTTCTCTTTTTGGCAGCGATTGGGACGAGTTGGACGGGTATTAGGTAAGTCTGAAACTAACATTGATTCAGAGGCGATCGCCTATTTACCAGAGAAGGCTTGGGAACAAGGTTTATCCACCCTAGATTGTACAGGAGGACGCGCCGCGCTCAAACAAATGCTTGACAGTATTCCCTGTCTCGACAAGCCTTTCTTAGACGTTTATTGGCGTTCTGAAGCCTCCCTAGAAATTGCCCGTCCCCTGTTAGAACTTGAAGAAAAATTTGAGAATTTACCGGGTAGTGAATTAATCCCCCAACTTTTCAATACTCTCAAAGAAACACTCGGAGGAAATCGCGACTGGGATTATTACCGCTGCCGAATGCGAACTCTGCGCGGGGCGGAAGATATTGTCAAAGTCTCTGCGAAAAAACTCACTCTCAAAAGTGAGTGGAAATACATCAAAGGCGGTCAAGCTTTTGTCAAAAAGTTTTTAGAGATGCATTATCCGTTTGAAGTTGAGGAACTAAAAGCAAAAAGGGCTAGCATAGAGCAATTTGAAGAGTTGTTTCAAGAAGATGCTGATGCTGGTAAAGAATTAAAAGACTTTGCTGAAATTTGGAGTGCTAGCTATGCACCGCTGTTTCAATTTCGTTCTACCTTGTTTGAAAGTCTCCCGATCCGCGATCCTCAAGGCTTATTGTTAGATGATTCCGAAGAAACAATTTTAGACCCTCTCCATCTTTTACGTTATTATGAATTTGCTGAAGATGGTGAATTTGTTGTAGTAACAAAACGCGCTCAAGCGACCTATACATTGAATTTTAGGTTGCGGTATCGCGACAGTTACCAAGATTTTGTCAACAAAGAACTCAACAAATTAACTGCTTTTCCGAATTGCCGGATCGAACGGCGGCTAGGAAGTGCGATCGCACCAACTCCTTTGCTGAAAGTGTTGGAAAAACACTTGCTACCGGGGGTAATAGTTTGCGGAATCAAAAATGCTGCGGCTATTTTCCAACTCCGAAAGCAAGGAATTGTCTCATATCCGATCGTCATTGCTTGTAATGATGTTCAGAAAGAATACAAGTTTTTACCGGGATTAGCAGGAATCTTAACTATGGCAATGAAAAGCAAACAGCTACGCCTTCCCGATGATGAGCCTTTTATCATCTAATAGACATCTCCAAAAAAGAAATTAGGGCCCCAGGCTCAATCGCACTCTGCATGAGAGGGTGAAGTCGCCCACTCAGGGCGGGCTCTCTTGGCACCGCCCCTACCCTCTACATATATCAAATAGCAAGAGATTCTTTTTAGGAGATATCTCAGAAATCGACAAAACAAACTATTAGCCATTATGCCACACAGCCTCATCCTCAACCTCCTGCCCCTGGCCCCAATTCCCCCCGGATACCTGACGGGAAGACACCTGCACGCCCTCTTCCTCACCCTCGCGAGCTCCGTTGACAAACAACTCGGCGATTACCTCCACGATGCCGCAGCAGATAAAGCCTTCACCCTCAGCCCTTTACAAACTAAAAAATGCCCTTTCAAAAAACATCATTCCTTAAAATGGGAACACACAGAACCAATTTCTGAACACTCTCTCTGTTGGTGGCGAATTAGTCTGCTTGATGACACTCTATTCAGTAAATTAACTAATCTTTGGCTGAATCTCAATCCCTCAAAACCGTGGCACCTCGGTCCGGCAGATTTGATGATTACTCAGATTCTCGGAACGCCTCAATTAGACCAGCCTTGGGCGAATGCTTGTACTTATTCTCAACTTTATGAACAAGCTTCGGAAACTAACCGCTTAATTGCGTTCAGTTTGGCGACTCCTACTGCTTTTCGGCAAGGGAAATTTGATTCGGTGATTCCGACTAGAGAATCTGTGTTTAATAGTCTGCTGAGTCGGTGGAATAAGTACAGCGGGATTGAAATTTCTCAGCAAATTCAAGATGCTCTCTTTGCTAGTTTTGTCAATATTAAAACTGAAGTTGTGAATAACTATCACAGCAGTTTTATCGGGATTGTTGGGGAGGTTAGTTATCGGATTATGGGAGATGTGGAGCCTTTGGCGATTAAGCAAATTAATGCTTTGGCTGATTTTGCTCTTTACTGCGGGGTTGGGAGAAAAACTCCGATGGGGATGGGGATGACTCGACGGATACTTGTTAAATAATGCTCTGATTTAACTGGTTTCTAGGAAGAGCCTCTTAACCGATATCTAGAGGCTCTGCCTCGCTTGATTATTGGGAAAATTGGAGGCAGAGCCTCCGGATCTGCGTTCCCAGGCAGAGCCTGGGAACGAGTGAATCCCAGGCTCTGCCTGGGAACGAGTAAATAAGAGTTGTTAACACAAACTATCAAAATTATGAATGATGATGATTACATTTCGATCGCACTTCTCAACCAATACTCTTACTGCCCTCATCGCTGCTGGCGAATGTCTTGCGGGGGAGAATTCACGGACAACCAGTATACCATTGAAGGGACGAGTTTGCACGATCGCGTTCATACTCTGAGTCAAATCAACCGCGATGAAACTTGGCAAGTTCGCGCGATTTGGCTGAAGTCGGAACGCTACAAACTTATCGGCAAATCCGACTTAATTGAATCTACCGATGGTGAGTTGTATCCGGTTGAGTACAAGCGGGGGCGGAAGGGGGAATGGGATAACGATGAGCTACAGGTTTGCGCGCAAGCTTTGTGTTTGGAGGAGATGACGGGGAAAACTATTGCGACTGGATATGTGTATTATGCGCAGTCGCATCAGCGCCAATTGGTGGAGATTTCTGAGGAGTTGAGACAAGAAGCAATTGTCACTATTTCGGCAATTCAAGCTTTGCTGCAAACCGGAAAAATGCCACCAGCAAATTACAGCAAACGCTGTCAGGGATGCAGTTTATATGCTCAATGTTTGCCACAAGTGGCTGAGAAAGTCAGGCGCTATCAAGAAGCAAGTTAATCCAAAACCGATAGGAGTAATTCGGCGGTTGAAATTGCTTATGCTCAAACGAAGTTTGCCGACGCAGACTAAGAAATAAAGCGGATATTTAAGCCGTATTTGGCATAACTTCTTCAGTCGGTTTCAACCGACTCGCAGCTCTGAGACAGGGGTTTTAACCCCTGGCGGACTCGCGGACAAACAAACTAGCCCAAAAAACCGGGTTTTTCGCAGTTTTTCGGCGCTGTATCGATATTCTCGGAAAAAACCCGGTTTCTGGCCACTCGTGCACAAGTCCTATACATAACTTTAGGAGTCAAAAATGGGAACACTTTACATCAATCAAGAAGACGCTTTCATCGGTAAGGTTGACGAACGGCTGCACGTCAAAAATCGAGATCAAAAGTTGCTGGATGTGCCTTTGATTCATTTAGACGGAGTGGTAATTTTGGGACGGGCGACTATTTCCCCGGCTGCGATCGCAGAATTGCTTCAGCGCAAAATTCCTCTGACTTTTCTCACCAATACTGGTCAATTTTTAGGCAAGATTGAGCCGGAATTGACTAAAAATATTTTTGTGCGCAGCGCCCAATGGAAAGCTGCCGGCGAAACACCCCAAGCTATTCACGTTGTCCGAGGTTTTATTCGAGGTAAGTTAAAAAATTATCGGAAGTGTTTGTTACAAACTCAACGAGATCATTTAGAAGTGAAATTAGAATCGGCAATAACTCAAATTAATAGCGTTATTGCTAAACTGGAAAAGGCTGATAATATAAATTCCCTGCGCGGATTGGAAGGTGCAGGAAGTGCAGCTTATTTTGGTGTTTTCAATCAGCTAATTCGGGCTGAAGGTTTTGTGTTTAAACCGAGACATCGGCCGGCTACCGATCCAGTTAATTCTTTGCTAAATTTTGGTTACACTCTGCTGCGTCATGATGTACAAAGTGCAATTAATATTGTTGGTTTCGATCCTTATTTAGGATACCTGCACGTTCAGCGCTACGGGCGCGTGGGACTAGTTTTCGATTTGATGGAGGAATTTCGGGCTTTGGTTGTTGATAGCGTGATTTTAAAGGCTATCAATCAGCGGGTACTGACTCCGAATGATTTTGAGGTGGAACCTCTCAGCAATGTGGTACGGCTTTCGGAAACTGGGCGGCGTGAATTTTTGACGTTGTACGAGAAGAAAAAACAGTCTGAGTTCAAGCATCCGGTTTTGGGGCGTAAGTGCACTTTTCGCGAAGCTTTTGAGATTCAGGGGCGGCTGTTGGCGAAATATCTGATGAGCGAAATTGACCAGTATCCCCCTTTAGTTTTGAAATAATCATGCACATTCTGATTTCTTACGATATCCCGGAAGATAAGCGGCGGACAAAGATTCACAAAATGCTGAAATCCTATGGGCAGTGGATGCAGTATAGTGTTTTCGAGTGTACTGATTTGACTGAGACTCAGTATGCTAAGTTACGATCGCGCTTGAGCAAAGTCATCAAACCAGAAGAGGACAGTATTCTGTTTTTTCCTCTATGTGCTTGTTGTCAGCGGAAGATTGAACGCATCGGTGGGGTAGTCCCAGCCGATCGAACTGTGTTTTTTGCCTAAAAATGCGGGAGTCAGTAGGTGTAAAAATTGGGGTGTCAGATTTTTCGGCTATAATGTAGATGCTGCAAAGGTTTGATGCTCCTAGCTCCTAAAATCGATTCCCGCAATCGCTAAAATCCATACCAGATAAGAGTTTTAAGGAATAATGCAAAGGAGAGTATTGACAGGTCGAAGGCTGAAATGGTACTTTGAGATAGAAGTCCCGCAACTGAACCTTGAAAACCAAATACAACAACGGTTTCAAACACCGGCGGCCGCAATAAACTACACTCCCTATTAGGGATTGAAACCTATTCCGAAGGCAATAATCGATCGGCCGATGCGATCGCGCCGCAATAAACTACACTCCCTATTAGGGATTGAAACCGTAGCGCTGTAAAGATTTAGGATTTTTGGACTTTACCTCGCGCCGCAATAAACT
>JAAUPI010000084.1 GCA_012035135.1 Microcoleus sp. CSU_2_2 | reverse complement strand
ACATTTCTCGCAACTCAGCGTTAAATTCGTGACGGAATTAGTGCCTCCCTTAGCTCTTGGGTGAATGTGTTCCACCTGAAAAGGAACATCTTTCACTCCGCAATAAGCGCATTGTCTGCCCCATTTTTCGAGTAAATATTCCCGCGTCTCGTACCCAGCAAGTAAACCTTGTTGGTATTCCTTGCCTTGGATATCTGGGTTACGCATTAACTGCATATCGAAGCGTACTAATTCTTGGCTAATTGCACCAATTGGAGCAAATTTACACAGTTTTTCAACCCAGGTTTTAATATTGTGAACCCGACTTTGTAAGCTCGGTGCTAACCATCCTTCTGGACGTTTTCTATTTAGGAATCTGGGTTGTCTGTAACGAGTTTTTCTAGTACGTCTACTGCGTCTTAATTGTCGTCTAGATGTTAAAGCTTCTCTAATTGCAAAGCCGCGATGTTTTAATTCTGCTGCAAATACAACTTCCCCTGTAGCATCGTTGACTAATGCAATTCCAGTTGTTTTAGCACCTGGGTCAAGCTTTAATCGCAGCGTCGTTACTGATGAATCCGGGTGTGACTCTTTGAGAATAATGATGAACGGAAAGCGGCGATAGATGGCTGCTTTTTGGTTCCTTAATAATTGTCTAGCAAGTGCCGAATGAATTGGGTCTAATGGTCTTTTCTCGGTGTCTAAAACGAATACTTTGCACATAAAGTGCCTCCTTTCGGGTAATGTTAGCCTGGACAATGATTTAAAGGCTTTTTACGCTAACAGCACTGACTCCAACCCAATGATTCTGTTTAACTGTTAACCTTAGAGCTACAAACTGGCTGCGTATTTGTAGGTAAGATGACCTAAAAATCGTAGTACTCAAGGTACTTAGTCGGGTAAACTCGCTCGCTTTTAAAGCCCCCACCATATTGCTTTTAGCAATTGGTGGTGGGTAGTTTACACTCGCTCTCAAGTTTGCCTTCAAACTCGTATTCGCTGTTGCTGGCAAGTTTACCTGCGATCGCCACACCGACAACTTTAGCTGCTATGGGTGCAATTTGTTTGAGCATCGGAGCTAATTGGCGAGCCAGCCCGCGAATTTTTGTACAGAAAGCTTGGCTGTCATATTCGTTTTGGTTGTCGTTTTCACCTTCACCGACTCCCCTCAATAAACTGCTAATTCCTTGAATCGGGCTGCCGAAAAATTCTTCGATCTCGTCTTCTTCGCATTCATAATTTCCTTCACCCTCAAATTCGCTTTCAAATTTGCGATCGAATTCGTGTTTCTTGGTTTTTCTGCCTAACATTGCATAACCCCTTGTTTGGATCTATTTCATATGTGTAACCGCTGAAAAGGATGCTTTGACAGTCGCTTTTTTGAGTGAAACTCATTTGTGGTAACTCATTTGAGTGTCACTCATTTTACGGAAATGGCGATCGGCAGAATTATTATTGAACCGCAGAGGGCGCAGAGGGCGCAGATGACACAGAGAGGGAGAATAAGCTGTTATTTTAGATATTATATCGATCGCACTTTCTCACCCAACAGCCGCCTGGATCGAAGCGCCAACAAACTGCTCGTAATCCGTCAAAAGCCACTCCGGTAAACAAGTATTTGCATCCTGAACTTGCAACTGGCCGACGCGACAGTACAGCCTCGCCGCTAATAAATAATTCACCGCTTGAGGCATACCAAACCCTTGACTTAATTCAGCAATTAACGAACTCAAAAAAGTACGTTCTGTTTCAATCAGCGGTTCGTTAATAAATCCACTACTGAGAAGTGCTTTGTAACCTTTACCGAAATCGCTCCCGTACAAAAGTTCAAGTTGTTCACCAGAAACGCTCAACCACAAATCGGCAATTTGCTTGCGAATAACTCGCAAATCTGCTATTACCAATTCAGCCGTCGGGTCTATTTCATAAAGATTGATCCCAGCCGTTAGTTGATTGAGAAACTCTGGCAGGTAATTTTGTTTGACAATGGTTTGTTTTGTTTGAGCCAATGCACTTTCAAAAACCTGTTCGTAATCCTCAATCAACCATTGTGGTAAGCGAGTACGAGCGTCGGGAACCCGCATTTTTCCGGGCATAAAATACAGCATCGCACCCAGCAGAGCATTAATAGCTTGCGGATGCACCAACCCTTGACTAATTTCGGTTAATTGCTGCAAAAACTTCTGTTCGGCTTCAGTCATTGATTCTGCTTGCAAGCCGCATCCAAGTAGTGCTTGGTATCCCTTGCGAACTTCACTTGTGTAGACAGTTTCCAATTGTTGTGTGGGGAGAGTTAGCCAAAAATCCGCCATTTGTTTTCTGATTTGGCGGAGTTCCAAAACTACAGTCCCGTCTGACGGATCGATGCGGTAAAGATTGACGCATCCTAATAGTTGATTGGCAAATTCTGCCGACTGAATATATTTAGCTAGCAAATCAGAACTTGAGTTAGACTTGACAAAGTTATCAGTTTCAAAAACTTGTTCGTAATCGCCGATTAACCAATGTGGCAAGCGGTTGCGAGCATCGGGAAGGCGCATTGTTCCTGGTGGGAAATACAGCATCGCAGCCAGCAAGGCATTGAGAGCTTTTGGATGCACCAATCCTTTGCTAATCTGCGTTAATTGCTGCAAAAATATTTGTTCGTTTTCCATCATCGCTTGATTTTGGAAGCCGCTGGTAAGCAGAATTTGATAGCTTTTCCCCACGTCGCTTTTGTAGGTAGTTTCGAGGTTTTCAGCGGGAATATTCAACCAAAAATCAGCTACTTGTTGGCGAATTTCGCGCAATTCGGAGATGACGGATGTGTTTGATGAATTTGCTTGATAAAGCTTGACGGCATTTAACAGTCGATCGCCCAAATCTGCCGGCTTGGGAATGCTATCTTGTAAGATGCGGGATGCTTGTTGGTGGCTAGTTTGCCATTTGCCAAAAAGTTCTTGAAATAATTTGCCGATCGCCCCTGAATATGCAACACTATCAAAACAGCGAGGATTGCTTTGCATTTTATGCTGAATTTCCTGCCGTTTTTGTTGCCGCAGTTGAGGATTAGTCGCGAGAGTAACTGCTAGTTGAATGTAAGATGTTTCGTCATTTGCAATTAAATCGGGAATTCCTAATTCCCGCAGCATCGCCGAACCTTGGCGAAACCGCAAAGCATTTCCTTCTACAACTACTGTCGGTAATCCGACTTGCAAAGGATCGATTAATGATGTGGCACCGGCGTAAGGATAGGAATCGAGATAAACATCTGCTAGCTGCAAAAATTCTTTGACATCCGCGCGGCTGGGAAGTTGTTTGACGAACCGCAAGCGGTTGTGATTGACGCCGTATTTAGCGCAGACAGCATTCAGATTGTTGACAAAAGGTGTGGCTGGATAGGTGCGAGTCCAAGCCGGGCCAAAGGGATATAAAATTAAGATCGAATTGGGTACTGCTGCTAAAATCTTGACCCAAGTTTCTCTCAACTCCGGCAAAATTTTGTAGAAGTTGGCGCCGGAAATAAATACTGTAGTTTTGTCATCAATTCCCAGACTTTGGCGGGTAGGTTTAACTGTAGCAACTTCCGATTCCGTTGCATATTTGAAACAAAAACCGCTGCCTTCGAGAGTAGCTAATTGTTCCCGATATTGTTCTCGATACGCTGCATCATGAACCGTAAATTGTCCCGCAATGTAGTAATCCATGTGCCGGATTCCGGTGGTAGTCGGGGAACAGAAAGATGTCGTTTGTACTCGCGCCAAGCGGTGCATTGCTAGTGAAGTCAGTGGTTTGTTAATAGCTGTTAAATTCGTACCGAAAAACAAGATATCTAAGTCATCGGCGCGAATTGTTTGGACTTGCGAGGCAAAGTCTTTGGGGAGTGTAACTAGTTTGTCGGCGCGACTTTGACAATACTGTTCTAATTGGTGTCCGTTGGTGTTGAGTGCGTACAGATAAATCTCGAATTGGTTGCGATTTAAATGCTCAAAAACCGGAATTGTGGCGAAGGTTTCGGTTTGAGGGGTGAAATGATCGTTGATGATGCCGAGGCGGATTTTTGTCCGATTTGTCGATCGCACCGGGAAGATACAATCAATGGAACAACCGCGATTTTTGAGCGAAAACTCGATAATCTCTGCCCGTTTGGTGTAAATATCACGCAGATTTGCCGTTGTAAAGTACAGCGGGATAAAGTTAGCAATTTGGGAGAACAATAAGGCAATATTTTGCCAAAGTTGCGAATCGGGATTTTTGAAAATGTTCTGATGTACGTAATCTACCCATCCTTGGATGAATTGATAGTAGTTGTCTGCTTCTCCGATGTCTTGAAATAGGTTCGGACAGGCAAACATAAATTTGAGATAGTCATTAGCAAACCAGTTAGGAAGTTGAGCGCGATCGTACTTAAGTGGCAATCGATCGACACGTCGGTATAGCATGGCTGCTAACAGGTAATTCATGGCTTTGGGGTGATTCCATCCTTTAGCAACTTGTCCTGCTAATTCATTCACAAAAGTCTGTTCTGTGTCGGTTAGCGATTCATCTTTAATCTCGCTATGTAGCAGGGATTGGTGCAGTTTTCCTGCCTCACTTGCGTAGTTGCTGACTATTTGTGCGGCGGGTAAACTCAGCCAGAATTCAGCGATTTGTTTTCTCGTTTGGCGGACATTTGCTAGGGCAGATCTGTCTGAAGAGTTTCGATTATATCGATCGACAATGCCGATCGCATCAGTTGGAGAAAAGGGTGCAGCAACAGATTTTTTAACCGGGAGTTGAGTGGCTACTATCAAAGCAGAACTAACTTTTGCAGCCATTTCCGACCAAGAGAACTTGTTAGCTTGTGCCAAACCCGCAGCAATTAAAGATTGGCGAATGTCAGGCTTTTGAACTTCCATTAGCGCCTGTTTTAGTTCTGCAACATCGTCCGATCGCAGGTACAAAGCTGCTTGTCCTGCTACTTCAGGAATTGAGCTATTTCTACAGGAAATTACTGGACATCCGCAGGCGATCGCTTCCAGGATCGGCAATCCAAAACCTTCATATTTTGATGTTTGAACTAATGCTAAAGCACCAGAATAAGCACTTCGTAATTCATCATCGCTCAGTTTGAGCAAGTGAACGGTGATGTCAGAAGTGTAGGTTTTTAAATCTGGTTCTAATACGGAGTTGCCGCCTATGCAGACAATTTCAAATTCACGTTTTCGGTCTAATTGAGAAAATGCTTTGAAGAACAAGATAGCATTTTTATAACCGTTAAATCCGATGCGATCGCCCACCCATAGAAAGTAGGGTTTTGAGATGCCGTATTTCGTCTTAAATCGATCGACTTCGACCAATGTTACGGGCAAAAATGCTTTGTCAATTCCACAATGGGCTACTGTTACCGACTCAGGAGAAATTTCGGGAAAGCATTTGACTAAATCGCGGGCTGTATTTTCGGAAATGGCGATGTATGCAGAAGCATGACGAATCCCCTGATGTTTTTCCGTCCACATTGGGCTAGCGAGATTTGCTCCCATGACTTCGGGAATCATGTCATAAGCCATGAATACAGAGGGTGTCGATCGCGGCGTGGTGTAGTAAGTGGAAATAAACAAATCAGCTTGTTCTTCATCGCAGATTTGCTGCAACATTTCGCGATCGCTTGCAGTATTATTATAGTCATAAGCTGCGACTTGCCGATAATTTATCCCGGCAATTTTGGGAGCAGTTCCATTGCGATCGAGCACTAGAATGTGCTGGCTAAAACTCTGACTTGCCCATTCGGTAATTAATGAATGCCAGACGCGGGTAATTCCAGAGTTATGAATCTGAAACATTACACCGTCAACGATGATTTTTGGCGATCGTTTTTTAGTTTCAGAAGTTGGTTTTTGCTCGGATTCGCTCGACAGAAAAACAGCCGGAAGCAAACTCATTACTTTTGAGGAATTACTGCATTTCAATCCTTCTCTAATTTGGGCGAATGCCGAATTCATCTCGCCTCTAGCAATCATTGAATGCGCCATTTTTAGAGCTTCGATCGCATAATGATCTCTCGCCTGATTTGATAATTTCTCAGCGCTTTCTTTGGGTAAATAGGATTGGGAAATTTCGATCGCCTTTCTAGCCTCTGCAATATTTTCGCCCAATTGAAACAAGCGAGATGTCCATGATGCAGAATTCATCCGCGTACAAGCCAAAATTTGAGGATCGTACCACATTGGATAATGCACCGCAATTCGCTTCCACATTTCCCAATCAGCAGCAGCACCAGCCTGCGGACAAAATCCACCCAACTCCTCATATACGCTGCGCTTGACTACAATAGAAGCCGCCGCAATCCAAGAATACACAGCAATCTTTTTGAGCCAATCAGTTAAAATTCCCGGAGTTTCTCTTTCCAAAGGCGATAACCATAAAGGCGCATTTTCTTCATTAACATGAATGCAGCGACAGAAAGCAGCACCAATAGTTAATTGTTGTTCTATCGATCCTCGAAGGCTGTTATAAAATCCCGGCTTCACCAAATCATCATCGTGCAGAATGTGAACCCATTGACCGCGAGCTCGCTGAATGCAAAGATTAAAAATGGCAGTTTGACCGACATTATTTTCAGAATGCCGATAAAATTTTATCCGATCGCCACCCACTTTTTTGATAATTGCTTCTATCTCATTTTGAATCGACTGACTCGGATGATCGTTGACAACTTCAATCTGCATTTCTTCGGGAAAGGGAGCTTGTTCGATAACGCTTCTTAGCGTTTGTTCGAGATAATTTTCCTTCAGATTATAGGTCGGGATCATCACTGACCAAAAAGGTTTTTTGTTGCTGGGCGAAACAGGTAAAATTGTCGGAAATTCAACTTCAGAACGTACTTGCATGGTCGGTTTGTGATGTGATAAAGCTAATTGGCGCGAATTCGATCGATCTGAAATCAACCCTTGTAATAACTGAGTATAATTTTCATCCGTAATTAACATCATATTTTGAGGCAGGTCTGTTTTGCTCAGCAACTCAGTTTTGACAAAAGTTTTGAGCTGTTCGTGCCAACCGTATCGCTCTGCGGTATATAATAGCGATCGCGCCACTTTAAGATACTCCCCTTTTTGCAAGAGAGCCTGACGAATCAAGGTGAAATAGAAGTCAAAATTTAGCGGGATTTGTTGGTTAAATCGGCTTTTTGCTGTGGCAAATCCTTGAATTAGAGCAGTGCAAGCACATTCAACTACCCGTTCAATTGGACAATCCGTCATTTCTAAAACTTGTTCAGATGACAGTCGCGAATATTCCAGATCGTGGGCGATCGAAGCATATACTGATGTAGATGCTAGCAACAACTGAATCATCGGTAACGGTTTAGCCCAATCTGTTAATGCTATCTGCGTTATACCACTCGAACAGCCAATTAAAAGAGAGCAATACTTAGTTAATTCCGCATTTTCCCGCAGCGTCAACACGCTACCATCAATAATTCGCGGATCTCCCGTGGTAATTTTCACATGAGATGACAGAATAATGCTGCAATTCGGTAAGCGAGACAACAACTCTCTAGCCACAGACAAAGCATATTCTGGCTTCACAAACGACTGACTGCTACTGCCAGTATACTCAAATAAAATCACATGACTGCGTTTTTGCAAATTGTGCTGTTCGGCAAAATTGCAGACTCTTGCAATCTCATCATTTCGGAGGCGCAGAATATTCTGAATCGGCACCGTAATCGGTTTGGGATAGCCTCTAAAAAGAGAGCCTTTAGTAGTTCCATCATAATTTTGATAGTTGTTCGGACTCACCTGCGTCAAAAATACTTCATCAAATTCTCCGCGACTGAGACGCGCCTGTATCTCTTTTTCTAGCCAGTACCAAGCAGCGACAATTTCCTGCCAATTTTTAGCAGGAATTTCCCAAATTTCATCCACAAATGGATTACCTTCGATCGTACTGCGACACATCGATGAAATTGCCCAAATTAAATGACAATTCGGATAATCGTGCTTGATTTGTCTAGCCAAAGTAGTTGCATGAAGACAATCGCCATTTGCTCCAAGTTGTGCTAGCAAAATTCGCTTGCGAGAATTATTTTGTGGCAGTTCAGCAACAGTGAAAAAACCTGACCAAGAACGTTCTGTTTGCAAACGCCGGATCTCCGTTTCGAGAGATTTCGTGCTTCCTGCCATCAGCACAACTTGATCGATGTGAGGATTGTTTTGCAGCAAAATCTCAGATTCCGCAGTAGTGAACCATGTAATTATGCAGTTTGGTTCGCTATTTTTGAGATTTTGGGCGGTTTCCAGATAGCGCGATATTTCCTGTGGTTGAAAAACCGCAAAACCGTAATGTTTGTGAATCGGTGTATAGGGATAAGAAGCTGGTTGAGAAAATTGTTTTATCATGGAAATACCTAAATTTTCTGATGGTAATCTACAGGAAATGACATAATCCCCATCCTCAAAACCTCGCTGTCAACTATCAACTGTTTTCGATCGTCATAGCTGCGAGTTGCTCCAAGTCTATTTTAGGATACCAATCTAAGCCGTGCATTAACGCCGGATTGGATACTAATCGTTGATATTCAGGCTGAAAATTTTCAGCTTGTTCTACATAGCGCGTCCAATCCAAACCGAGGCGGGAAAAGCAGACTTCGATCCAATCTTTTATGGAATGAGTTTTCCCGGAACCGATGACAGCTTCAAAAACATTTTCCTGTTCTACCAGCGTCATGATTCCCCGTGCTACATCACCCGCAAATGTCCATTCTTTCTCTACATTAACATCGCCAATTTGCAGTTTTTCATCCGAACCCTGAACAATGCGCTTAGCAGCGAGTACAATTTTTTGGCTAACATGATTTGGCTTTCTGAGAGGGCTTTCATGATGGAATAAATATCCAACATAGGCTTTGATACCGAGACTTCGGTAATAGCGGGCTGCATAAACTGATTGGATGCGAGCAACGGCATAAGGACTGCTGGCTTCAAAAGGAGTATCCTCAGAAATTGGATTGCCATCATTTTGAAATTGCACACCGCTACCTGTAATAAAAACTTTAGAATTGGGGCTGTGCTTGTAAACCGATTCTAAAATATTCAGCGTGCCTGTCGAAATTGCTGCATGATTTTCAAACAGCGCATCGTGTCGCGTTGTTGATTTAGCAGCTAAGTGAAATAGATAGGTGGGTTTGTAAGCTTTTACTAACTCCTCCACCTGTTCGTAGTCAGACACGTCGCCACGCATCCAATCTCCCGATCGCGATATACCGAAAGCTATAATTCCTTTAGCTTTGCACAACTGTGCGAGATAATATCCATCTTGTCCGTTAGCACCAAAAATCAGAGCGTTCACAGTTTATTTTTCTGAAAAACAAAGGTGGCAAATGTATAACGACATCCTTCATAAATAAAATCTGGGTTCGGACAATCCCATTGCGGAACGTCAGGAATAACGCAATTTTTCAACAAAGGTAGAAGTCGTTGTTTGAAATCTTTCTGCGTGTACAAACGAAAGTCAACTCCCGGAATCCGATCGCCCGGTTTATACTGGTCATTATAATCGCAGGTTAAAACGGCACTACCTCCAGGTGCTAGAAGTTCAGCGATTTGAATCAGAAACAACTCATCATTTTTAACGTGTTCGATCACAGATGTGGAAAAAATAATATCATAGCTCCCTTTGATAGTAGACGGCTTGTGAAAATAAGTGTTGAGATCGCAGTTGAGCGCCGGATCGATTTCTTCCATTTGGTAGCCGAGTTGCTTCAAGCCAGCAGCAGCACTATCTTCATGACTGCCAACGCATAAAATTTTAGGTTTGACTAATTGAGAAGCAAATTTGTCTACCGTATCCAATACAAAGGCTTGCTGAATATTAGCTTCCGGTATTTTCCGTGCCATCATCTCAGGAACCAGTTCAAATAACTGATTAATCCTCGGTTCGTACTGCGATCGCGCGGCATCATCCAAAATCCGATTTAATGATGTTACATTGGGAATACCCACATCTAAATATTTGTTGCTGTGCGAATTCTGTGGCTTTCCTAATACTCGATCGACTATCCGCTCGTAATCCAAAATGAAATTAGCTTCGCTCCACGCATTGTAAAATGGCAGAAGCGGTGCAATACCGTTATCAATAATTTGTTTCAAGCTGGAATCTTCAATACAAATTGAAGGTTTTGCCGAAATAATATGTCTGAACATATTGCTTTTGGCGATCGCAATCGGTCTTTTGACAGCCAGTGCGTGATCGATCGTACTCGAGATTCCGCGATTATTGAGTCGGTCATAAAAGAATGCGTTTAGCGTATTTTGTGCCAGAAAATCAAGCAATTGTTCTTGACTCAGAAAATCGTGAGTTAAACTTAGTTTAATACCAGGCTTGACGATCAACTGCTGACATCGTTGGGCGATCGCAACTGCTTGACTTCCATCAGCATCGCCAAAAGTTGCAAAGGGAATATGCAGTCTAATCAGCGCCTCGTCATACTCTTGCTGTACGGCAGCAATGACTTTCTCAAATCCTTTTCCTTCGAGTCCAAATCCAAAACTACCAATAGTTGGAATCTCTGGTAATTGGTAATGATTCGTGTAGGGAGCGATAATTCTTCCCGTTTTAAAGACAATTGGATTCTTAAGCTGTAAAGTCGGATCGGGGCCTATATGATACTGAAAGATGGAAGTATTTGAGACATCTGCTAGGCGCTGCGTGACTTCGTGAATCATCCCGATGTGTGGCACGTCGATCGCTTGCAGTATGCTCTTATTAACCCAAGATAAAGTCGTGGGATGATAGTTGTAGATAATTGCTGATGGTTTTACTTGGTTGACGCGATCGAGCAACTCTTCACCACTCGAACATTCGGCATATACGAAAGAGTATTTGGTCGAGTTTTTCAGCGTTTTTGCTATATTAACACCGTACTGCTGCACGCCACAATTGGTTTTTGTGTGCGAGACAATCAAAATTCGATCCTGCAAGCGATCGCGCTCTTTACTTGCCGATTCAGTCTGAAAACTTGATGCCTTCGTAGCTATGAGATGGGCATTCTTAACTGCTGCTGTAGAGAAGGTAATATCTGCCACAATCTGGGTCAGCCATTGTTGAACTTCGGCATAATTCTTGGCATAAACCACCGGATTTTCCAAATTATCCCAAAGTTTCTCGGCTAAGTTCCAGCCAACAATACAACGAGGCTTATATCGATTAATCTCCGTTTGACAAGCCGCATTGATAGCGCTGCCTTTCATCAACAAACCAATACATTTGTCTCCTATTTGCGACAATTGTTTCAGATTCATGCCGCTGCAATCGACCAGATTTGCAGCCGGAGATTTAGGTGGCGCCGAACAGTAAAAATTGAGCTGAGGAAAATCCGATGCTATTTGCTTCAGGTGTTCGTTTAAATAAAAATAGCTTTGATTCGAGAAAACTTCCCCGTTTTCTAGCAAAATGCTTTTGGCTCTAACTTTTATTGCCGGCTCTCTCTGGCCAAAAAAGGCGATCGTAGGGGTATGAATCGGTATTGGTAGGAGATATTGATGATTCAAGCCGTGCTGATACATCTGACGATTAAAGGTATGAACGTTATTTTGGTACGTCATACCGTAGAGTTTGAAAACATCGTCAAAAACGCCAAACCACATATTAACAAATATGGCATCATCTGGGCAGTTTGGTGTTGGTTCCGTGCCTTTATATTCGCGACTTTGATACAGGGCGATCGGCAATTCTAAATCCTGCCAAAGATAAGCAGAGACTTCCTCGCACTCCAGGGTAATTTTCACACCAGGAAAACTAATTCTTACCGCCTGAATTACGGCTTTTGTCAAAATCACATCGCCACTGTGAAAACTGTTATGAATGAAGAAATGTGTCATAGTTTTATGCTATCGTGTGCTGTCTTCGCTCTCGGTTTAGTATTTGATAATTTCCAGATTCGGCAAAGGGAAAATTAGGCCAACACCACTGTTCAGTGTTTCTTGCTCGCGCTTGAGAAATTCTTCCTTAAAATGCCACGGCAAGACTAAATAATAATCCGGCTTCATGGCCCTGGAATCCACTTCGCTGACAATAGGAATATCAGTACCGAGTGTATAAGCACCATATTTATCTGGGTTTCTTTCCGCCGCTACATCTATAATCCGATTGTCAATTCCGCACCACTGCAAAATTGTATTGCCTTTAGTCGATGCACCGTAAATGTGAATGCTTTTACCTTCCTTTTTCAGCATTTTTAGCAGCGAAAGTAACTGCTCTTTATGCACGTTGATTCTGTCTTGAAAATGTTTGTAAGGTTTGTCGGTATCCAACTCCAGGTCAAATTCTGCCTGACGTAATAACTTAATGCGCGTCACAGCTTCTGGCTTCTTAAAAGCAAAGTTGTCAAGATGCGTTGCATAACAGCGAATGCTACCGCCATTGATGTCGTTGAGTGCGGCATCCACGATTTTCAGTTCAGCTTGTTTCACTATATATTCCAGCACGGCTAAACTGTAATATTCCAAGTGTTCGTGACAAATTGTATCGTAAGAATTCATTTTGAGCATGGATGGCATATAGGACATTTCAAAGACCCATAAACCACCAGGGGCCAGCGATTTTTTGATTTCCTTGCAGAAACTTACCGGATCTTCAAGGTCATAAAACATGGCGATAGATGTAATAATGTCAAACTTTTCGCCTTGCAAAACCTTAGTGAGTTCTTCCGAAGGAAAAATGTCTTGAATTGCCGTAATATCTCCGGTTATTTCTTGAGCTACATCAGACGGATCGACACCAAACTTGATAAATTCTGGCGGATAGCACTTTAGTAAAGTGCCGTCATTGCAACCAATGTCTAAAACACGGGCATTACTTTTGCCAACTAGCGATGCTGCTTCTTCAGTAATTTCCTGCAAGTGATTGCGCATGGTTTGGTTCGTACCGGAACGATACCAGTATGCAGAATATAAAACTTCCGGTGGTACGGTATGCTCCATTTGCAATAAACCGCAAGCTTTCTCATCTTTGGTAGGATCGCAGCGCACCAGAGAAAGAGCAATTTTTCGGAGGGGCGGTTCTTCTTTCCCAGGCTTGACAAATGAACCTTGCAAATGCTGTTCTCCTAAATCAATGACTGGAGTGAGCGCACAAGAACCACATACCCGACAAGTTTTACGATGACCTAAGTGCATTAATTTTCCTCTAGAAATGTTGATTATTCATGATAGCCGAGTTGTTCTACCTGTGCTTGGAAATTTTTGTCTATGCCATCTATACACTTATTCCGCTGCAAGTTCAGGATGGCTAGCTGTTTGACAACTCGATCTTTTTCTGTTATGGGTACTTTTTCAAAGTCATACACTTTTTCTTGTTCGTGCCACAAGTTGCAGTTAACTTGGGCTAGTTCTGAGAAGATTTCGCCGATGCTGCCACTGACATCAGGCACATTATTGCCTTGTTGTTTATAAACTTTATTTGAGGCAAAAGTCAGGCGATCGCTCGGAATTTGGCCAGAGATAGCAGCGCTAACAAATTGGTTGATTTCCTCCTGTAGCTGTTGTTCTTGAACGGCAAGGCTCTTGAGTCTGGTTTCGTCTTCGGAATGCCATTGTTTCAATTTAACAATTGTCAATTTATCGCAGAGAGAGCCGAGTGTTTCTGCCATAGTCAAATGTGATTGGTTTGAACTAAGATGTTGGATCATTCTGGGATCGACAATCAAATCCAGCGCCTCCATCACTTCTTGGTTTCTACTAGCTTAACTGAACGATCGCCCTCGGATCGCCGAAAAGCCTGTGAACTGCAATTCCCAAGTCTTGACAAAAATCAATTAATATTGTACTTGATGGGTTACTCGCAGGCCGATCGATAGTTCGGTTTTCACCACCTCAGAGCGCCGAAGCATTGCCGGGATGCCTCCCACACAAAAACAAGTTACAATTAGGTTAAGATTGATGAACATAAATAAAAATTCCCAGATCGCAGGGACTAAAAATTAGGAGGATCGACCTCGGTGAATAAACGGTGGAGAAACGCGGGCCTGTACGCACTGCTGGCTATTGTAGTCATTGCCTTAGCAACGGCATTTTTTGACAAACAGCCCCCAAGCCGCGAAGTTTGGAAGTACAGTCAATTCATTCAGGAAGTCGAAGGCAATAGAGTAGACAAAATAAATATCAGTTCCGATCGCAGCAAAGCTCTCGTCACGGCTCAGGACGGCAACAAGGTGATTGTCAACCTGCCGAACGACCCAGAACTGATCAACATCCTGACCAAAAATAAGGTAGACATTTCGGTTCTGCCCCAAAGCGACGAAGGCTTTTGGGTAAAAGCCCTCAGCAGCCTGTTCTTCCCGATTCTGCTCTTGGTGGGATTGTTTTTCTTGGTGCGACGCGCCCAAAACGGGCCCGGAAACCAAGCCATGAACTTCGGCAAATCCAAAGCTAGAGTCCAAATGGAGCCGCAAACTCAGGTGACGTTCAGCGACGTAGCAGGCATCGAACAAGCCAAGCTAGAACTCGCCGAAGTCGTGGATTTCCTGAAAAATGCCGATCGCTTCACCGCAGTCGGTGCCAAAATTCCTAAAGGCGTGCTGCTAGTGGGCCCTCCCGGAACAGGTAAAACTCTACTGGCAAAAGCAGTTGCTGGAGAAGCTGGCGTGCCCTTCTTCTCGATTTCCGGTTCGGAGTTTGTGGAAATGTTTGTGGGTGTGGGTGCTTCCCGCGTCCGCGACTTGTTTGAACAAGCTAAAACCAACGCCCCTTGTATCGTATTTATCGATGAAATTGACGCGGTAGGCCGTCAACGCGGCGCGGGTATGGGTGGTGGTAATGACGAACGGGAACAAACTCTCAACCAATTGCTGACTGAAATGGACGGCTTTGAGGGTAACACAGGCATCATTATTATTGCTGCTACGAACCGTCCTGATGTGCTGGACTCCGCGCTGCTGCGTCCGGGCCGTTTCGATCGCCAAGTAACAGTCGATCGACCCGATTTCGCTGGCCGCTTGGAAATTCTCAACGTTCACGCCCGCGGCAAAACTTTGTCAAAAGATGTGGACTTGGAGAAAATCGCCCGCCGGACTCCCGGTTTTACAGGTGCCGATTTGTCGAACTTACTGAACGAAGCTGCAATTCTCGCCGCCCGTCGCAATTTGACCGAAGTCTCGATGGATGAAGTCAACGATGCGATCGATCGCGTCCTCGCCGGCCCAGAAAAGAAAGACCGTGTGATGAGCGAAAAGCGTAAAACTTTGGTAGCTTACCACGAAGCCGGTCACGCTTTAGTCGGTGCATTGATGCCCGATTATGACCCCGTGCAAAAAATTAGCATTATCCCCCGCGGCCGCGCAGGTGGTTTGACTTGGTTCACACCCAGCGAAGATCGGATGGATTCTGGCTTGTATTCTCGTTCTTACTTGCAAAATCAGATGGCGGTAGCTTTGGGCGGCCGCATTGCTGAGGAGATTGTCTTCGGTGAAGAAGAAGTAACCACCGGCGCCTCGAACGACTTGCAACAAGTAGCAAGAGTAGCACGCCAAATGGTGACTCGCTTCGGCATGAGCGATCGACTCGGCCCTGTAGCTCTCGGTCGCCAACAAGGGAATATGTTCATGGGTCGCGATATCATGGCGGAACGGGATTTCTCGGAAGAAACCGCAGCGACGATCGACGATGAAGTGCGTTTGTTGGTAGAGCAAGCTTATCGCCGCGCTAAAGATGTACTCGTCGGCAACCGCCACGTACTTGACACATTGGCAGATATGCTAGTTGAAAAGGAAACTGTGGATTCCGACGAATTGCAAAATTTGTTAGCTAATAGCGATGTCAAAATGGCAACGATCGCCTAATCGATTTTGGATTCAAGGATTTTAGATTTTGGATTAAATCTAAAGTTTAAGAGCGGTAATTGGGGTGATTCTAGAATTATCTAGAATCACCCCAATCTTTTATTCGCTCTAAAAAAATAAGAGCGATCTTCTATTTACAATAATTCTTAAATAAAATCCCTAAATATTTTATTATATTTAGGGATTTTTTATATCTAGGGATTTTTTATTTCAATGAAAGACGGGGTTTCAAACCCAATGTTTCTGATGATTGTTTAACACTCAAAACTCACAACTCAATATGCAGGGCCGGCCAGCCAAGAAATAGTGATTCCCAGCCCTAAACCGACAACTACTTGGAAAGGAGTGTGTCCTAGTAACTCCTTCAAACGAGCCTCATTCAAGTTGTGGTCTTCCTCAAAAAACTCATCAATAATTTGATTCAGAATGCGAGCTTGTTTGCCGGCGGCTTGGCGAACGCCAGCAGCGTCGTACATGACAATAATCGCAAAGATTGTTGCGATCGCAAACTCTGGACTTTCCCATCCCAATGTTTGTCCGACTCCCCCAGCCAAAGCACCTACAAAAGCGGAGTGAGCGCTGGGCATTCCGCCAGTTGTGACTAAATTCCGAAGATTAAACTTCCGATTTTTGAATAACTCGATCGGCAATTTCAATACTTGAGCAGCTAGACAAGCGATCAGAGAAATCACCAGTACATGATTGTTTAAGATGCCGGTGCAAATTTCCTGCATAGTGTTTGGCATTTTTAATAACTGCGACTGGTAATATAATCGGCGATCGCCAACAGCGGTAGGGCTTTATTCCCAAACGTTGCCAGTTGAGCTTTAGCATCATCAACAAGTTGTTTAGCTTGACGCCTTGACTCGTCAATTCCCCACAAACTCGGATATGTTACCTTTCCGGCTTGAACATCTTTACCTGCTGTTTTACCGAGTTCTTCTTGGGTAGCAGTAATATCCAGAATGTCATCAATAATCTGGAAAGCTAATCCAATATTTTTAGCAAAACGAGAAAGCTTCTGCAACTCCGCAGCCGACACCCCAGCCAAAATTGCGCCACAAGCTACGCAAGCTTCTAA
The DNA here is from genome assembly GCA_012035135.1 of Microcoleus sp. CSU_2_2. GTDB lineage: Bacteria > Cyanobacteriota > Cyanobacteriia > Cyanobacteriales > Microcoleaceae > Microcoleus. The sequence goes on along the minus strand of JAAUPI010000084.1, from coordinate 3,471 downwards.
CAATGCACCAGTTTTGTGAGCGTGAATATAATTTAAAGTTTCCAAAGAAACATCTATCTTGCCTTCCGATTCTAAGTCAACTACTTGGCCGCCTACGAGTCCAGCAGAACCCGATGCCCGCGCTAAATGGGCGATCGTCTGTAACACCTGCTGAGGTAGTACATTCTCTGTTTTAGAGGCGATAAATTCAAAGGCATAGGTTAACAAACCATCGCCTGCCAAAATAGCGATATCTTCGCCATAGACTTTGTGGTTAGTCAGTTTGCCACGTCGGTAGTCGTCATTGTCCATTGCCGGCAAATCGTCATGGATCAGCGACATGGTGTGGATCATTTCCAAGGCGCAGGCTGTGGGCATTGCCATTTGGGCATTACCACCAGCCAGTTCGCAACTAGCTATACACAGGATCGGACGCAGCCGTTTGCCCCCTGCTAGCAGCGAGTAGCGCATGGCTTCGTAAATTTTCTCTGGGTAGATGACCGGTAGCGCACTGTCGAGAGCGAGCTCGATCGCCTTTTTTTGCTCGATCAAGTAACTAGATAAGTCGAAAGTGGATTCGGGGGACGAATCCATTGTTGTTGCCAATACCATCCCTTGCTCTCTTGTAATGAATGTGACCTGGGATACTTTGAGTTGTTTTGGTCGATCTCGCCGACTTTTACGGTCGCGATCGATCGAAATCTGAGACTCAATTTAATCATTCTACGGGTGTTGTTGCACAGAAACTTGTGTTAAGAACTTTCTCAAATTTGGTCTACGCCCTCAAATCCCCTGATATAGCAACCTTCTCGGCAGCGCCGGAGGGAATAACCTGATCAATAGAGTCCTTAACCCAAGAGCAGCAAACCGTTTGATTCGGGTACAATCAACTCTCAACTGTCATCCCCCCTTGGGGGGGCGAGGGGGGTTGTCAATTGTCAACTGCTATAACTCTCTGGTTGTATCCAAAAACCGCTGCACGGCTGGCGTGGGATTGTGACGCCAAATCAGGGCGATTGAGACGATGGGGCTGGATTCTTGTAACGGTTTGTAAACAACGCCGCGACGCTGGAAATTTTGCATCGACTCCGGGACGATCGCTACTCCAATCTCGGCGGCGACTAGACTGACTATAGTTTGCATTTGTAGCGCTTCTTGAGCTGCGATCGGGCTAAAACCTGCTTGTTGACAAAAACTGATAATTGAATCGTACAATCCGGGTGCGAGGGAACGAGGAAACAGGATGAACGGTTCGGTGGAAAGTTGGCGCAATTCTACCTTCGCATTCTGGGCCATTGGATGCGTCTGCGGGAGAGCAACTATCAGCGGTTCCTGGAAAACAATTTCAGAATTAATCCCATCTGTAACCGGAGGGCGAATGAAACCGATGTCTATTTGTCCTTCTTGGAGTCGCTGTAACTGATCGTTTGTCGTCATTTCTCGTAATTCGAGCTTTACCGCAGGATGCAGAGTGCGAAAAGCTTGCAAAATGGCTGGAACCACGTTATGAGAAGCAGAGCTCACAAAGCCGATCGTCAGTTGTCCCAGTTCGCCCCGGCTTGTCTGTTGGCCGAGTTGAATAGCTCGATCGAGTTGTAGCATAATTTTTTGCGATTCCTCAAAAAAAACCTGTCCCGCTGCCGTTAGCGTTACCGTTCGTTTGGTGCGACGAAACAATTGAAACCCTAACTGCGCTTCTAACTGCTGGATTTGTTGGCTCAACGGAGGTTGGGCTATATGCAGTTTTTCGGCTGCACGAGTGAAATTCAATTCTTCTGCAACCGCAATGAAATAACGCAAATGTCGCAGTTCCATAATTTCCAATGATTGATATTTTAAAAGTATAATTTGTTAGTTAAAAAGATATTGGACATTTTGATAATTGGTAATTGATAATTGGGAATAGGTAATTGGTAATTAGTAATTGGTAATTGGTAACAGGCAGTCAAATAATTTAATTACCAACTGCTGCGATCGGCAAAATGGAGAATTCAGAGATGGATAATTTAGAGATAAAAATTAGAGAAGCAGAGCTTGCAGATTTAGAATTAATTCTGGCTTTTATTGCACAAAAATCAGAATTCGATGGAGTTCCACATCTTTTAGAAGCAACAGCAGGCAAATTGAAGCAAACGCTATTTATTGATGCTCCACTGGTGCGAGTATTGTTGGCGGAAGTTGCTGGAACAGCGGTAGGATTTGCTATGTTTTATGCTTCTTATTCAAGTCTTTTGGCGCAGCCTTGTCTTTGGCTTGATGATTTATTTGTGCAATCTCATTTTCGCGGTTTAGGAGTTGGGACAGCGCTATTAAAGTCTTTGGCGCAAATTTCTGAATCAACAAATTGCGGGCGGATTGAATGGACTGTTAAGAATAGTAATACGCCTGGTATTGCGTTTTACGAAAAGCAGGGTGCCCGAATTTTGGAAAATATACGAGTTTGCCGGATGGATGGGGATGCAATTAGTCTGCTTGCTGGCAAATAATTTAATAACGAACCGCCAAGGCGCGAAGGACACGAAGAGAAGAGAAAATCGGAGAAGAGGAGATAAGAGATGCTACAAAATTCTTGGAATACAAGTCTTTACGAACAGCAGCACGCTTTTGTTTGGCAATATGGTGAATCGCTTTTGGAGTTACTTGCTCCTAAGGCTGGAGAACGGATTCTGGATTTGGGCTGCGGTACGGGACAATTAACCAAAAAAATTGCTGAAAGTGGAGCTTTTGTGCACGGGATTGATTCATCTTTGTCGATGATTACCCAAGCTAGATCCAATTATCCTCAGCTTGATTTTGCCGTCGCCGATGCTCGTGATTTTCAAGTCGATAAACCGCTGGATGCGGTTTTTTCTAATGCTGTTTTGCATTGGATTAAACAGCCGGATGCTGCGAGAGATTGCGTCGAAAAAGCACTGAAGCCGGGAGGGCGTTTTGTGGCTGAATTTGGGGGCAAGGGAAACGTGCAGGCGATAGTTGCAGCAATTTTGAGTGTTTTGTCGGAAATTGGCTCTTCGGAGCCGGAAGCGCTTAATCCTTGGTATTATCCGAGTATTGGCGAGTATGCTGGGCTGTTAGAAAAGCGGGGTTTTGAGGTTAGTTATGCGGTGTTGTTCGATCGACCAACTCTTCTAGAAGGTGGTAATGCTGGTATGGTAAACTGGATTGAAATGTTTGCTGGCGGTTTTTTTTCGGGGCTGTCAGAGGAAGTGCGATCGCAGGTAATTAATGAAGTTGAACAGCGTTTGCGATCGACACAGTATCGCGATGGTAATTGGATTGCAGATTATCGCCGAATTCGCGTTATTGCTATCAAACCGTAGGGTGCGTCGCGAGGGCAAATCTTCAAATCCGATATAAAATTTTACAGCGACGCACCCTACAGTAAAGTAAGGTGCGTCGCGATCGACTATCTTCAACTACGATATAAAATTTTACAGCGACGCACCCTACAGTAAAGTAAGGTGCGTCGCGATCGACTATCTTCAACTACGA
>JAAUPI010000083.1 GCA_012035135.1 Microcoleus sp. CSU_2_2 | reverse complement strand
TTCGGGTCGAGGACTTAATCTTTATTGATGAATCAGGAGTTAATCTGGCGATGGTCAGATTATATGCCCGGTCATTAAAAGGTTCAAGAGCACTCGGACCTCGACCGAATAGACGCGGGAGAAATGTTTCGATATTGGGAGCAATATCTGTCAAGCAAGTTCTCGCTTCGGTGAATTTATTAGGCTCAATAGATGGCATTACTTTTGAGGCTTTTTTTATCAGAAAAGTCGTGCCTGTCCTCTGGAAGGGTGCTTGTGTAATCATGGATAATCATGGTATTCATCAAGGGGAAGAAATCCAAAAAGCCATTAAAAAAGCCGGGGCAAGATTAATATTTTGGCTCTCTTGGGTATTCGGTGATAAGTGAAGCCTATATGACTCCTGGTATGAGTTTCAATACTTGCACCGGGAGAATTTTGTAGCTTAAGATACAGTTTGTACCACAATCCCAGGAGAGCCGCCCTAACTAGACAGGCTATCGAACCGCAAGCGATCGCCCTTCTCAAAAAAACAGCCGATCGCTCTTTTATATGGAAGGGAGCTCGTTTTTATAGGAAGAAGGGCGATCGCATCTAAAAGTAGCTGCCTTTGAAGATCCGGCAAGCTGTTGTTCAACAACTCAAGAGGGATCAGATTAAATAGCTAATCTTGAAGACTTTTTGCGGAAAGAAACCCGTTTTTTCACAGTGGGATAGCACGGTGCTTTAGTACGTGCCTTTCCTGTTTCCCAGCCAGGAGATTTTCCCCTATGTTTAGGTAGTTTCGATCGATACCAAAAAACTAATCTTATTGTTGTCGTTCGATCGCCCAAAACATCACCCATTTCCCGTCGGTATCCGCACAGTAAACATAGACCCTTTACTCTCCTCACTTTCTACCAAAATTTCCCCGCCCATCATCTGACAGTAATGCCGACTAATTGTCAGCCCCAATCCCGTACCGCCGTACTGTCGCGTTGTTGAACTGTCAGCTTGCACAAAAGCTTCAAACAATTTGTGCTGTTGTGCTTCCGACATTCCAATTCCGGTATCTTTAACAGATAAACAAATCCAATCCGACTCTTGAACATTCAGCAGGGGAGAAGCGATCGCCCCAGCATGAGTTTCACCCGCAGTAATTGAATTGTCAATAGCCGATCGCCCTGCTGCATTCAATTTCCCAATTCCTGCAATGCGGCTGACACTCACTTTCACCGTGCCGTTTTTGGTAAACTTAGCAGCATTACTCAACAGGTGCATCAAAACTTGTCGCAGTTTCCCAAAATCTGCGTGCACGATACCCGCAGTTCGCTCGCCTTCTATTTCTAAAACATTGCCATTTTTCTCTAATAACGGTTTCGCGGCACTCGCCACATTCTCAATCAACGATTCGATGGCAAATTCCTCGATTTCGAGTTTCATCCTCCCCGCTTCAATTTTTGAAAAATCGAGGATATCGTTAACCAAAGATAGCAGGTGGGTGCCAGCTTTCTCAATCTTTTCCAAATCTGGTACACACTCATCAAATCCCACATCCTGAGCATCTTCTACAAGTAGTTGACTGTAGCCGATAATCGCATTTAAAGGAGTCCGCAATTCGTGGCTCATATTTGCTAAAAATTGGCTTTTAGCAGTGTTAGCGGTGACGGCAGCTTCCTTAGCTTGTTCCAATTCTTTTGTATGTTCCGAAACTCGCTCGATTAGGTGATTGAGAGAGACAGCCAGAGAGCCTATTTCGTCTTCTCCTATCACAGGTGCTCGCAAGTCAAAATTAGACTCGGTGGCTACTTGTTCGGCCACCTGGGTAACGCTGATGACTGGTTTGGCGATCGCCCGACTGGTGCGGTAAGCCACAAATCCAGCTACTGCCACTGATAGCAGCATACTAATGATAATTATCGCCTTTTCGATGCCTTGTGCGTCTTCCATGACTTCACCGCCTTGCCGTTCCTGCTGCTGGGCTATGTCGAGGATTTTGCTCAATTCTTGAAGGCGGCTGTCGAGTTGTTGTGCGCCCGATCCGCTGGCGATTGCGAGCATTTTTCGGGCTGATTCTATCTCAGGCGGTGATAATTGCGTTAGCGAAGCCCTCGAAGAGGATCGCTCGATTTGCTGCAAAGTAGAGTTGAGAGTATCGGCGTAGGATTCTAATTCTGCTGTGCAATCTTGCAATAAAGCCTTGAAAATTGCTGGTTCTGCTGCCAGCCAAGCGGGTTTAGTATCGGCAAACTTTTCTATCTCCAAGCGCAGCTTTTTCGCCTTAGCAACACTCCCGACAAGCTGTTCTTTTTGCAATTGCAGTTGAGTTGCATTGTCTGCAAAGGAATCTAGCTGTGTTCCCTGCAATTGTGCCGCCAGTGCTGCATCTTTAAAGTTGCTCAACAATTGGGCTTGCAGGTGAGCATCATTGAGTTGTGTTACTCCTTTTCCTTGGTAGTAGTCCGCGATTACCAGTCCGCTCATCGAACCCAAAAAACCGATGCCGATTGCCACAAAATACCCGCAGCCAATTTTGTGATGGATGCGCAAATTGCCAATTTTATGTTGCAATATTTCTGGGTTTTGGATACTTAAAACAACCGCTTCAATAATATTTTTTTGCGGCTTTAGTGATTCTATCTTTTGCAAAAATTTGTCCTTGCTTTCCCACATGGCAACCGAGAGACTTGCTTTTTTAACGGCATTTTTAAGCAAGTTAAGTTGTGAAATATGCAACCGCTGTATTCTGTTAAAATCTACCACGTTCTTAAATTCTCCAAATGGAAAACATTCTCTATTTTCCAATAGACATCTCCGACAAAGCATCTGCTATTTTTGTCATTTCATAGCAAAAACTTATATTCGATCGATCTCTAATAGATAACTAGGCTCCTGATGGCTGTTGCCAAATTCTTTTTCGACTTGTAAAAGTCTTCTCCAGGCAAAAGCAAATAAAAATTTATGAAGATAGTAAATTTTACCGACATAAAATAATACAGGCAGAAACTTCTGCATTCTGCCATTTGCCTTCGATCGACCCAAAGCTGATATTGTCTGTTCGACAATGCACCCGATTCCTTAGCTTTGGAGTTTGGCTGTTAGCACTGTGACTGACGCTTGACTATGTTTGTTTCTGCACCCCGCGACTTCGCACTACAGAATGTCACAAATGCGACAGCAGATCAAACTAGATCGCCCTGAAGAACGACTTTCGGGATGGCTGCCCCGCAGGGATAAGTCTGAGGCAAAGTTGTTGAATCGAGTATAACTTCGAGGGAAGTCATTAGTCATTAGTCATTAGTTGACAGTTGACCCTTCGACTACGCGAGCGGGTAGGGGCGGTGCCTGTGAGTACCCCATCTCACCGATCGATCGCAGAGGCTAACTTACCGTCTCTTGCCAAAGCTTCATCTGCCAATTCGACTATCCACCGATTGGGTTGAGCTTGGGGTCTGGCCTCGAGTACCAACGACCAAGCTTCTCGTTCTTTACCACGACCCAATACCGCAGCGCAAACAGTCAAAGCTGCTGCCGCAGAACGGCTGATACCTTCTTGACAGCAGACGAGCAAACTGCCTTCAGGTGACGAGATTTTGAGAGCAAAGTCAATAATGTTCCTGACATCCTCCAGGGTAGGCAAGATGCGATCGGGGTCGTTAACGGGGGTGTCGAGGTCGTTAAACTCCATACGCAGTCGGTTCGGGACTCGATCGAAACTTCTGGGTTCGGCGACGCCCGGACTGGCGATCGAGATCATGTATTTGAGCTTAGGCCCGGACTGGCGATGGAGAAGGTATTCGTTGGCTTCGGTTTCCGAGGTAATTAAGATGTTGGGTAGTTTGCTAATTGAGGACTCTGGGGAATCTGCGGTATCAAAATCAACTGGTTCTTCCTCAGTGTCGATGCTTTGTAACTGTTGAGCCGCCAGCGCGCGAAGGTCAGCAAATTCCCGGTTTAAAGCTGCTTCCAAAGCCGAAATAGCAGCAGTAGATCCGATTTGACCAAGGGATTGGATCGCTCTTTGACGCACTCCAAAGGTTTCGTCTTCCAGCAACCGCACCAAACCGGCTACAGCTTCTTGAGTCCCAATTTGCCCCAAAGCCTCAGCCACTCTCCAACGAACGTAAGATTCGCTGTCCCCGATCGCGATCGCCAGGCCTGAGGCGATCGTGCGCAGCAAGTTCGGATCTCCGGCTGTGTTGATGTTCCCAAGGGCTTCGGCGGCCCGGCCACGCACGAAAATGTCTTCATCACTCAGAGATCGGATTACCGCCACCACAGCCACCTCGGTGCTGATTTCGCCCAAGGCAGAAACTGCACTGCCGCGCACGTCGCAGTCGGAATGGTTGAGGGCTTGCAGCAATCCGGCTACAGCCGTTTCCGTGCCGATTTTGCCTAGGGCTTCGGCAGCTCTCAAAGAGACCACATAGGAGTCTGGATCGTTAAGCAATTCTATGAGGTGAGGTACTGCCACTCGATCGCCAATTTTTCCCAATGCTGCGGTAGCCCTAGCGCGCACAATATAATTTTCGTCTCTCAGGGCGTTCAGCAGGCCGGGAACTGACTGTTTCAGACCAATTTTCCCGCAGTTGACAGCCGATCGCCAGCGCACTTCCGAGTCTTGGTGTTTGAGGGCTTCGATCGTTATGGGGAGGGCTATTGTGGGATTAATTTTGCCTAATGCCCAAACTGCCCAGGCACGCACGCCGGAGGATTGGTGGTTGAGCGCTTTTCGCAGTGTAGCTGCTGCTGGTTTCGAGTCAATTTCTGCGAGGGCCCAAGCCGCCCAAGCCCGCACTTCGGAATCTTCGCTATTGAGCGATCGGGCTAATTGAATTACTGCCGCTGGGGAGCCAATTTTCCCTATGCCTCGAATGCAATTCCGGCGTACTCCACTGTCTTTGTTGTTCAATCCTTTTAGCAGCATTGGAATTGCCAGATCCGAACTTGTTAGTGCCAGCAGTTGAATCTTGAGCCGCGGCGAAGTTTTGATTTTTGCAATTAATTTGACAGTTGCTTTTTGAAACTCTGGCTTTACCATCCCTGCTAATTTTGCGCCTAACTTTAAATTGACTTTTATGGCTAATTTAACAGCGCGCAAAGCCAGAGTTTCCTGTTCGACAAGGGGCAGTATTTCCGCCAAGGCGTGCATCCCTTGCTTTTGCTGTAAATATAGTTGTTTGAATCGATCGTCGCTGAGTTCCGGTAGTTGTTGGAGGAGTGTTGCTACTGAGTTCATTGATTTATGCTAATATTTTTGTGTCTGCTTGAGACTTCTCTTTTGAATTTGGTGTTTAAAAAAATAGGGCAACTAAACTTATTAAAAAAATGTACCATCGCTCGGACATATTTCGATCGAACTATTTTTTGCACTTATTTTTTGGATTTCCTGAATGATCTCACCTTCTTGCGTTGCAACTATAATAGCGATTCTCAAGGAGCATCAGGTACATCCCGATCGATTCCCGATTCCCCCTTCCCCCTTATCCGTAATTTGACTCAGGATGTTTGCCTAACAATCGCAATTGCCTTTCGGTAGCGGTCGCGATAATTTCGGGATTAAATTGCCACGGCCAAGGCGAAAATTTTTGCGCGATGTCGCGGTGTGAATAATGCACTTGCAGCAAATAGCGAGTGCGATCTGTTGTCGTATTTTTGCCACCAGAGTGCCAAATTTCACTGCGGAAAAATAGGACATCTCCTGCTTTGCACAAAACGGGTTCTGCGAGACGACTGTTCCAAGTTTCTTCTCCTCGATCGGGTTTTCGGCCAGACCGATGACTACCAGGAATAATATAGGTAGGACAAAGGTCTTCTGTGACATCGCTGAGATAGAAATGGGCAGTGCAAATGAATACCGGGAGTTGAAAAGTGCGATCGGCAAATACACTTTCTGGCACTGGTACAAAAATGCGATCGGTATGAATCCGCCAACCATCGTAACCCGGACAACTTTTCCACGCAGTCATGCCGATGATATGGCAATCGCTGCCCATTAATGATTCTGCTAAATCTATTATACCCGGTCGATCGACATAGGAAAGCCACAGCCGATCGCGATTAAAAACGCATTTAAAATGATGATTTAAATCGCTCCAACTGCTACCATCGAGTCCGAAGGGTTGCAGGCGATCGAGTGCTTCCCTAACCGCCTCGACTTCCGACGCGCCCAGCACCCCAGGAATCAGCGCAAAACCATCTTCATGCACAGCTTCTGCCATACCTGCTGTATCGAAAAGGTGGCAAGTCTTTTGCCGATAAGTAAAAATTTCGCTCAATGTAGTTGTGTTCATAACTCAAATCAAGGTAAAATTATTAACTACTATTAGATTAGCACTTATTTTTTATGACTTACGCACACTCTGGGAGCATCCCGATCGTACAAACATATCCGCAAAGGGCGATGCATTCGCGCCTGCACCCTATCGACTATACGAGAGATTTTTAGCGCGAAGGCATCACCCCTACAAAAACGGGATGCTTCCAATGAGCACTTATCTTTTTTAAACACCAACGATTTTTTTTACTACATCAAATGAACTTACAACCAGAATTAACATCATTACATCGAGCGCGGGCCGCCTTCCAAAAAATTTGGGGATACGAAGATTTTCGACCACCACAAGGAGAAATAGTTAGCAGTTTATTGGCAGGAAAAGACACGCTGATAATTATGCCAACAGGTGGCGGGAAATCAATCTGCTTTCAACTGCCAGCTTTGTTACAAACAGGCTTAACTCTCGTAGTATCGCCGTTAGTAGCACTCATGGAAAATCAAGTCCAAGAATTGCGCGATCGTAATTTACCAGCATCGCTAATCCACAGTCAATTGCCCGCACAGCAGCGCCAGCAAACTATGCGATCGCTCCAACAGAATAAGTTAAGATTACTGTATCTATCTCCCGAAACATTGCTCAGCAAACCAGTCTGGGAAATCATCAGTCAGCCACACATCGAAATTAATGGTTTAATATTAGATGAAGCTCACTGCTTAGTGCAATGGGGCGATACATTTCGACCAGCTTATCGGCGTTTGGGAACAGTTCGATCGGCTTTATTGAAAACTAAAGCGCCAGGAAGCAAAATTGCGATCGCAGCTTTCACCGCCACCGCCAACCCGGAAGCACAACAGACAATCCAAAATGTCTTACAACTGCAAAAACCAGAATCATTTCTCCTCAGTCCCTATCGTTCTAACTTGCATCTGCAAGTACAAACAGTCTGGACGCCGAGAGGACGAAGGAAGCAATTATTAGATTTTATTAAAGCCAGACCAAAACAAGTAGGATTAGTTTACGTTCGCACTCGAAAAGATAGCGAAAAATTAGCAAATTTGCTGGAAGTAGAAGGCTATAAAACAGCCGCATATCACGCAGGATTAAGTCCAGAAGAACGGCGAGAAATCGAAAAAGCTTGGTTGAATGGAGATCTAAAATTTGTTACTTGTACCTCAGCCTTTGGTATGGGAATTAACAAGCCGGATGTCCGATGGGTTGTTCACTATCAAGCACCTTTGCTATTATCAGAATACATTCAAGAAATTGGTAGAGGCGGACGCGACGGCAAATCTGCGATCGCCCTGACATTGATTAGCGAACCGACGGGCTTGCTATATCCAGAAGACAAACAAAGAGGGCAATTTTTCAAGATAAACTACGATCGCAATATCGAGAAGCCCAGCAATTAGCTAAAAAACTGCCAGTTAAAGGTGAAGTAGATGTAGTTTCGCGAAAGTTTCCCGAAAGTGCGATCGCCCTATCAATTCTGCACAGTAGCGGACAATTAAAATGGGAAAATCCCTTTAATTATGTTATCAATAAATCGGGACAGCAAAAAGGCGAAAAACAAAACTTGACCGCCGTGGCAGAAATGGCAAAATACCTGAAACATCGGCAATGTAGATGGCAATTCTTGCTACAAGCTTTTGGTTTTGCAAATGAGGCTAAGTCAATGCGTTGCGGTCACTGCGATAATTGTAAGTAGATGAGTATAAAAATACATAAGTATGTCATTCTTAGTCCGCAATATTCTCAATAACAATCCGATCGGTAGCCGTAGGGTGCGTCGCCATCGAAAATTCCCCAGAAAAATCGATAATCTAATAGCGACGCACCTTATATTAAATTATAATTATCTAAAGACTTACCATCATAACCCAAAAAAACTAAATGATAGAAATAGATACCAAACACATATACACGGTTGAAAATACAGGAGAATTTAATCAAAATAATGTTAATCAGCGATTAGATATTTGGCTGTCAAACCAAATACCAGACTTGTCCCGATCGCGAATCCAAAATCTCATATCACAAGGCAACGTCAAAGTCAACGACGAAACTTGTACGACCAAAAAAATCATCGTCAAAACGGGCGATTGCATCCAGATTACCCTCCCCGAAATCCAAGCCACAAACTTACAGCCCGAAGCAATTCCCCTCGATATCCTCTACGAAGACGACAGCCTAATTATCATCAACAAACCCGCCGGATTAGTCGTCCATCCCGCCGCCGGACATCCAGACGGCACATTAGTAAATGCTCTTTTAGCCCACTGTCCCCTAGCAGCGATCGGCGGAGTTCAAAGACCCGGAATCGTCCACAGATTAGACAAAGATACAACAGGAGCGATCGCGATCGCCAAAACCGACATTGCCCACCAACACCTGCAAGCCCAACTCAAAACCAAAACCGCCCGCCGCGAATATTTAGGCATAGTTTTCGGCACGCCAAAAACCGAAACAGGTACAATAAATTTATCGATCGGCCGCCATCCCACAGACCGCAAAAAAATGGCAGTAGTCCCAGTAGAAAAAGGCGGTCGCCCCGCAATTACTCACTGGACAATCAAAGAAAGACTCGGCAACTATTGCTTGATTCACTATCAATTAGAAACCGGCCGCACCCATCAAATTCGCGTCCATACCGCCGAAATCAAACATCCGATTGTTGGCGACCCGATTTACAGTTCCCATCGTTCGATCGGCGTCAATTTAACCGGACAAGCCCTCCACGCATGGCGGCTGACATTGCAGCATCCAATCTCAGGAGAATCAATAGAGGCGATCGCACCTTTGCCAGAACAATTCAATACCTTGTTAAAAATATTGCGTTTGCGAGCTAATATTTGATAATCTCAGTAATCAAAACCCCGTAATTTATATGTCTATGAAAATCCAGCAAATCCCGAAAATGGCGATCGCGAAACAGTCAAAATATATTTGAGTGTTAGCAAAATTATTGACAATTTTATTGTCACAGTTTGGCCTTGGGGTCACGAGTTCAAGATTCTCATCGATGAACCAAGACACTTTGAAGAAGCTTACGATTACATTTTTGATACGCTCAAATCAGCTTACACGAGCACGAGCGAGTTGCCGTTACGCTCAGATCCCGTACCTTTTTAAACAGGACTTATGCACAGCCTCTACCTGTTTGCGTGCCATTTTCGGTGCTCAACTACAGTTCATCTGGATCGAGTTTCAATGCCCTTAACCTCTCGGCTAAACGCTCGGCTCGTTGGCGTTGCTGTTCGGCTTGCTGCTGAGCAAGTTCTTTTTCCAAACGTTCTTGCTCGGCTTGCTGCTGAGCGAGTTCTTTCTCATGACGCTGTTGTTCGGCTTGCTGCTGGGCAAGTTCGGCTTGCTGCTGGGCAAGTTCTTTTTCCTGGCATTCTTGTTCGGTAGGAGTCGGAATCCAATTGCCATCGGCATCATACCAACGCAACCACGATCGATCCAAACCTTCAAAAGCACCCTGCCAAATTCCCAAACCCAATTCAATCTCCGGCATCCACACCCGTGGTTCTGTTAACATTAATTCTTGATAGCCCTCGCCCGCTAACACAAACGCCCGCAAGTTATTTGTAGCTCCATCAAATACGATATAGTAAGGCACCCTGAGAATTTGTTCGTAAACTTGCCATTTGGTCGGAGGTTGACCCAGCCCTCTGATCGTTTGTCCTAAATCTTCATTTTCCGTTCCCGGCGACAACAATTCTACGACAACAAAAGGACTGACTTCTTCTTGCCAAATCACGTAAGATTTCCGCAATTCTTGCTGTTGGTACAACCTGTCAACCCCAACTACGCCAAACCAATCAGGTCTTTTGTACCACTGAGTGTGTCGGACATCAAAATAGAGATTTAAGTCGCTGGCAACAAATACTCGATCGGGCGGATAATTGCCGGGTTTAAAAGTATATTCCAAGCCGCGAGATTGCCAAAGATGAAATAGATCGGGCAAACCAGAATCCTCCGGGTGTTCGCTGGGAAGATCGTACATCGTCGGGAGTACGTTTTTTGGGGTTGGGGAGCGATCGGTTTGATACATAGTTGCTCGTCTCCTAGCTGCGGATAGAAATGATGCTAATTCACGCGGTTCGATCGACAAATTTAACTTTTTTGGCATTAACTTTAGATTAACCGAAAAAAACATGAGTTCTGAGTTTTGGATTCTAAGTTTACTAAAAAACTTAAACCTCAAAACTCAAAACTCAAAATTTTATCCGACTAAAAGTCGATCGCCCGACACCATTAATCGCACCAGGCACGATCGATTACCGACGGCGAGGAACCATCGTATCGATATTGATATTAGCCAGTGGTACCCGTTGCGGCGGAGTAGCAGGCATAGTCATATTGCGTGCCATACCCAAATAATTTGCCGGATCGCCAGCCTTCGGCTGTAGTTCTTGAGGCACAAAACGGCGCACGCTTGACTGCCAAATGATTTGTGGGAAACCAAGCTGCGAGCGATGATACGCACCATAGCGAGGAGTCTTCAAGTTGAAAGGTGTGTCGCCGACATTGCGTTGAGGCAAGACGCGGCGCTGCTGGTAAGGCACTGTATCGTAGCCGAACTTATCTAGGTACTCATCGCTATTGACCAACTCGTCAATAAAGCCTTGAGGCCCTTTAGTCGCAACTACGATCGACCAAGCAATCTTTTCGCGATCGCTGTACACATCCCGGCCCAAAACGCGCTGCACGCACATTTCTACAAACCGGTAATTGCTGTTAGTTTGATAATTCCGCTCTAAGAAAGGAGCCGAAATCGCCAAACCGCGAATAAAATCCCGCACCGTAATTTGGCCGAACTTGAGTTGCGACTCCAAAGCCTTTTGGCGGTTGCTCTTGAGGATTTGGTGTTCGCTGTAAATCTGGCGATATCCAGCCCAAATCAAATTTTCCATGTCTCCGGACGAGAGCACATTTTCGGTTGTGAAAATTCTCGGCTGCTCGTCGCTCCCCACTTCATAACCAGTTACGCGCTGGTTTTGGCTTTTGGGGGCGTAGTTTATCAAAGGTAACGCCACGTTAAAATCTCCGTTATCTCAAATTTCAGAAATAGTTGACACTGCGATCGGCCAGCTTGACGATACAACTAACCAACATACAGATTAGGGGATTCCCGCAATCTAAATCTGATTTTCCTGAATTTTTGCAACAATCTGTAACATTTTTTGACTTTCGGCAGTTGGCAGTTGAGTGTTGACGCTTCGACTACGCGAGCGGGCAGGCAGTTGACAGGAAAGCAGCACAGTCAGCAGTCAAAAGTCAACTGCCAAATAAATTACCAACCCAAAGCTGAGTAAAATTCGGTGGCAGCAGCCTGATCTCCCGCCACTTCCGGCACTGCATCAGGTGCAACCCGAATTTCCGTGCAAAAAGTCGCAGTGCTCGGGCCGCCAAAGCGCTTTACCGTACTTGTCCGCATCCGCACATTCGGATTGGCAAACCAAAAACGCTCGATCGAACTCATCGTCTCGTATTCCGTAATCAGCAGCAATCCGTCTTCATCATCCATCTCAAAATGCCCCGCCACCGGCGCCGTTTCCGCATAGCCGCGTTCTCGTAACATCAAGCCCTGCCGCGGATTTTCAGGATTGGGGACGATCGCAAACACCGTAGACCCTTTATGATTCTCATCATCCTTATCCCAAGACATCGAGCCGTGCCAAGTCACAAAAGCTCCTCCAGCGGCACGGCTAGGATCGACTTCGTGCATCTTGCAAATCTGGGCGACTCGCTCGTCATCCGCAGCCAGCGCCGTTACCTGAATATTTGAATCCCCCACCTCCGCTTGGCGGAAAGCGAGGTGGTGCGTGCTGCGTTGAGAGCGCCACTCTCCAGCGCTGCTCTGAAAAAACTCCATTGCATCCATCATAAATAGCTCCTTGGGCTTAGGCTTCGCGGTTTCTCTCCTGTTTATGATATAGCTCCGCCTACTTAGGTATACTTTTGTGGCAAAGATGAGTCCGAAAATGTATACCATGGACATATTGTCAAGCATATGTTATGATAGTTTACAATATAGGAAACAAAACAAGTCCTACAACACGTCATTTCGATCTATCTCACCTAAAGCGATTTTACGTAGCAAACTGGAGGAGCGATTTTATGGATATGCCTACAAGTCTCAGCATGGAACAGCAGTTTAAATTACAAGTGCTGCGCGACCAAGTAAAAAGCTTGAGTCAAGACCAAGCTCAGGAATACCTAATCGAAGTCATGCGCCAAAACATGGTTAAAGAAAACCTATTAAAGTATTGGATGAAGAAATTTTGACATTTTCGAGAACTTCTTCCACAACTAAACATCAAAATCAGAATCCCGGTTTCTTCGAGAAACCGGGATTCTAGACTCATACAAAAATGACATAAATACGTTGTTTTTGATAAGTCCTGGATTAGTTGAGTAATCGGTGCAGGGAGACTTAATTTGTCTAGCGACAGATTTCAGCCTGTCGAAAATCAACGTAAATTTTTAACCAAAACGACCGCTGACATATTCCATAGTAGATTGTTCCTTCGGATTTTGGAAAATCACCTCAGTCCTGTCGCACTCCACCAGATAGCCGAACCGCTTGCCATCATCAGAAAGTTTAGCATTGAAAAAAGCAGTCAGGTCAGAAACGCGAGAAGCCTGCTGCATATTGTGAGTCACAATGACGATCGTATACTGCTCTTTCAGTTCTCGCATCAACTCCTCAATTTTGATCGTAGAAATCGGGTCGAGAGAAGCGCAAGGTTCATCCATTAATACTACATCAGGATTAATGGCGATCGCCCTAGCAATACACAAACGCTGCTGCTGGCCACCCGAAAGCGAAAAACCGCTTTGTTTCAGCTTATCCTTAACTTCATCCCAAAGATAAGCTTGGCGAAGGGATTTTTCCACCAACTCATCCATATCGCCTTTATAATTATTCACCCTCGCACCGTAAGCAATATTGTCATAAATCGACTTCGGGAAAGGATTCGGCTTTTGAAACACCATCCCAATCCGGCGGCGCACCTCCACAGCATCAATATCAGAATCGTATAGATTTTGACCGTGATAATAAATTTGACCGTTTAAACGAAAACCATTAACCAAATCATTGAGACGATTAAAACATCGCAGAATCGTACTTTTTCCGCACCCAGACGGTCCGATAAAAGCAGTAATCTGATTTTTAGGAATCTCCATCGAAACATTTTTTACCGCCTGAAAAGCACCGTAAAAAATATTGATATTGTCTACCTGCAAAACAGTTTCAGTCTTTTTTTCCAAATTCATCATACAGTTAATACTCCAATCGAATTTTACAAATGACCAATGACCAATAACTAATGACTACTGCCAACTGCTTTCCTGTCAACTGCTTGACTGCCAACTGACTAATAAACTTTTTGGCGAGTAGCCCAGCGAGAAAGAATACTCGTCAGCAAAACCATGAGCACCAAAATCAAAGATGCAGCCCAAGCCAATTCTTTCTGTGCCTTAAACGGAACCGTTGCAAAGTTGTAAACCAAAACCGAAAGCGACGGAGTTGGCTTATCCAATCCTGCCGGCCAAAAAGGCGAATTTAACGCCGTGAAAATCAAAGGAGCCGTTTCTCCCGCAGCGCGAGCAATTGCCAGCGTCACACCCGTTAAAATAGCCGGAATAGCCGCAGGTAAAACCACCTGCAACACCGTTTGATAATTAGATGCACCGACACCAACTGATGCCCACCTGATATCTTGAGGGACGATTTGTAGAGCTTCGTCAGTAGTTCGCACAATCGTCGGTAACATCAGCACCGCCAGCGCTGCACCGCCTGCAATTGCCGAAAAGCCTCCCATGCTAACCACAAACAAACCGTAGGCAAAAACGCCTGCAATAATCGAAGGAACGCCACTGAGGACATTAGTAGCAAAACGCACCCAGCGAGCGACTTCACCACTGCTGAATTCAGACAAATAAACGGCTGCCAATACACCAAAAGGAACAGCAATTAAAGAGGCAATCCCCACCGTCATCAATGTACCGATGATGGCATTGGCAATACCACCTCCCGATAGTCCGGGCGGTGGTGGCAACTTGGTAAACAAGTCTAAATTTAGGCGGTTGAAACCTTGTGCGGTAACGTAGGAAAGCACTGCAAATAAAGGCAATAGAGTAATTGCCAAACAGGCTGATGCTAATCCTGTCATCGCCATATTGAATAGCGATTGCGGACTGCCTTCAACCTTTTTTAAATTGCCTGTCTTCGAGGCAAAAGGATTGCCATCTCCCAACTCGATATTTGACATAAATCTTATGTACGGATGGTCAGAAACTGTTTTTTTGGAAAAATCCTTCGTTACAGCGCCTCAAAACCGAAAAAACTCCGCTTTGTTTGGTTTTGATGCGTAACTCCTGTTTTAGTTGTACTTTGCTTTTACTTGAGAAACAATCCACTCTGCCAAAATATTCACAATCAGTGTCAGAATAAACAGAATTAGCCCCGTGTACATCAGAGCTGCTACTTGCAATCCCGAAGCTTCAGCAAACTGATTTGCCATCAAAGAAGCAATAGTATTTGCCGGAGCTAGCACTGAAAGACTTAACTGATTGGAATTGCCAATTAACAGAGTTGCAGCCATTGTTTCTCCCATCGCGCGACCCAAACCGAGCATAATTCCGCCGACAATGCCGGAGAAAGCAGCAGGTACGAGTACCCGAAAAATGGTTGTCCAGCGAGTTGCTCCTAAACCTAAAGATGCTTGTCGCAATTCTGGAGGAAGACTTGCCAAAGAGTCGCGGGAAATAGCAGTAATAATGGGCAAAGTCATGATTCCCAAAATTACTCCGGCTGGTAACATTCCCGGCCCAACTGGGGGAGTGCTAAAAATTGGCAGCCATCCAAAAGTACCGTTGAGAAACTTGCCGAGGCTGGTAATAATGGGAATCAATACAGCAATTCCCCACAAACCGTAAACTACGCTAGGAATGGCGGCTAAGAGTTCTACCAAAAAAACCAAAGCTGTGCGGATTTGTAGTGGTATGAAGTCCTCGCTCAAGAAGATAGCAGTCCCTACTCCTAATGGTACTGCAATTAGGAGCGCGATCGCCGAACTGACGATCGTCCCGTAAATCATCGGCAGCGCCCCGTACTCTTCTCTAACCGGATTCCAGCTACTACTAAATAGAAATCCCAAACCGTACTGTTGGATAGCAGGTAAAGCTCTGTAAGCGACGGTGAGGGCTATTAACAGCAAGATTACGCCGATTCCTATTCCCAAAACTCGCGTGAGCCAGATAAAGCCTTGGTCTAAGGATTTTTCTGCCCCTGAGCGCGATCGACTCTCCGATCGAGAGCTATCATGATCTGAAGTCATAGACAAAACCACCAAATATATAGTATTGAGAAATAGCCTATTTCGGAAAAAGCTAGAAGGAAGGAAGCAGAAAGACTAGAAATAGAATCCAAGAGGGGCGACTTGATTAATTCCCTGGCTTTTTGACAAATATTTCTGGTCAAACTCGCCCTTATACAGATGCACCGAGAGCTGATATCAAAAAAGTGCGGGTTGATTAATACCCTGACTTTTCAACAAATATTTTTGGTAAAACCAACCCCTTGTAAGGTGCGTCGCTATCAGATTTTCAAGCTTCACCAGTAGATTGTTGATAGCGACGCACCCTACGATATATCGCGGTCAATAATTAATCCATGTATCCGTGTCAAAATCCGTGTCGTGCTTCCCTCTTCCTTCAATTACTATTTGGCAACTTCAATCTTGTAATCAGCGCTGATGCCATCGGCTGCTGCGGCAACTTTTTCTTTAACACTTTGGGGCAGAGGAACGTAGCCCAATTCGGAACTAACTTTTTGACCTTCATTCAAGCCGTATTCAACCATCGCTTCGATAGCTTTAGCTTTGTTGGGGTCGGAAACTGTTTTGGGGACGAGCATCCAAGTGTAGGTGACAATTGGATAGGATTTAGCGCCTTCTGGGTCTTCGATAAATGCTCGCAGATTTTCCGGCAGCGTTACAGTCGCTAGGGCTTCAGAAGCTGACTCGTCGGTAGGTGCTACAAAAGTGCCTGCTTTGTTTTGCAAAGATGCAAATTTGAGATTGTTGTTTTTGGCGTAGCCGTATTCTACGTAGCCAATACCACCAGAGGTTTGCAGAACTTGGGCTGTGACGCCTTCGTTGCCTTTTGCGCCGACAAAGGTACCTGTTTTCGGCCACTCTACTGTTTTGCCGTCGCCTACTGTACTTTTCCAGTCGGGGCTGATGGCACTCAGGTGTTTGGTGAACACGGCGGTGGTACCGCTACCGTCGGAACGGTGAACGACTGTGATGGCTTGGTCTGGCAATTTAGCGTCCGGGTTGGCTGCTGCAATTTTGGGGTCGTTCCACTTGGTGATTTTACCGGCGAAGATTTCTGTGTAAACGTCTCTCGGTAGTTTCAGTTCGGGTACATCTGGCAGGTTATAGCCGATGACGATGCTGCCTGCTGTCATGGGCAACAGTATGACGCCTTTGTCTGCTGGAACTTTAGCAATTTCGTCGTCTTTCATGCCGGTGTCGCTGGCACCAAAGTCTACTGTGCCTTTGGTAAATTGTTCGACTCCGGCGCCGCTGCCTACTGATTGATAGTTAATTTGTACTTTGGGGTTGATTTTGTTGAAGTCTTGAAACCAACGCTGGTACAGGGGTGCTGGGAATGATGCACCGGCTGCTGTGATGGCTACGTCGGAGGCGAGGGCGAGTTTGCTGGGAGTTGCTGTGCCGGTGGCTGCTACCGGGGAAGCGCCGGGGGAAGCTGCGGTATCGCCGGGGCTGGGGCTGCTACTGGTAGTTGTGCTGCCACCGCCACAAGCTGCTAAGCTGAGCGCGATCGCCATTGCGGAAATAGCGGTAGTCAGTCGTTTTGAATTCATCAGGTTGATACGGAAAAGCATGGGTATAAAGCTTTGATTCTGATATCAGGGTGTCGTGAATCAGCATAACGCTCAAAAGTAAAGCTTAGGTTAATAATCTTTACACTTTACAATAAATTAACATTTAAGTGATTAGAGAACTTGACAATTGTCCATTAATCAGATAAAAAGAATGTAAATTTGGTTTGAATAAGTTTAAACAATCAAGCGATTTTAGATTTTAGAGGTTGCCGCGCACAGTTAGAGAAAGCGATCGTTCCTGAGTCTGCTTTCGGAATGAGTCCGGGGGCAGGAAAGCCAAGTGGTGGCGATCGCCCAAAAAATCCTGAATTAAATTATCATCAGATCCGGGCTTGAGGTGCACAAAACCATACAATGGTGGTTGTTTTCATAGGGTGAAGATATGGTGCAAGCGCCACTGCCAACATTTTCTCATGGCTCGATCGACCTTTTGCCGGAGGAAACACCGCTGCAACAACGACTAGATAGCCTCGTAGAGCAAATAATTAAAGGATATCGCATCAACAGAGACGAAGCGCTGGCTCTAACAGGAATAGAGGGCCAAGAAAATATTTTACTGCTGTGCGAAGCGGCCGATCGCGTCCGTCAAGCTTGCTGTGGCAATACGGTAGACTTGTGCAGCATTATTAATGTCAAGTCTGGTAACTGTTCGGAAAATTGTGGCTTTTGCTCTCAGTCGGCTCATCATCCGGGAGAAAATGCCCCAATTTACGGCTTAAAAACCTCCGAAGAGATTTTAGCGCAAGCGAAGGCGGCCGAGGCGGCAGGAGCTAAAAGATTTTGTCTGGTTTCTCAAGGAAAAGGGATTAAACATAACAGTCCGAAATCGTCAGAGTTTGCCGAAATTTTGGCGACAGTGCGCCGCATTATTGACGAAACTAATATTAAGCCTTGCTGTGCTTTGGGAGAAGTGAGTGTCGAGCAAGCTCAAGAATTGCGAGCTGCGGGAGTAACGCGCTACAACCATAATTTAGAAGCATCCGAGCAGTTTTTTCCGAATATTGTCACAACTCACAAATGGAGCGATCGGGCTGCTACGATTAAGAACTTAAAAGCAGCCGGTATTCAAGCTTGTAGCGGTGGAATTATCGGCATGGGCGAAAGCTGGGAAGATAGAATAGATTTAGCTTTGAGTTTGCGGGAGTTAGAAGTTGAATCCGTACCGGTGAACTTGCTAACTGCTAGAAAAGGCACTCCTTTAGGCGATTTGCCTAAACTCGATCCTTACGAAGCATTAAAGGCAATTGCTATTTTTCGGCTTATACTGCCAGAGCAAATCATTCGCTATGCTGGAGGCAGAGAAGCCGTCATGGGAGAACTACAACCGCTCGGTTTAAAAGCCGGAATTAATGCTATGCTCGTCGGTCACTATCTGACTACTTTGGGTCAACCCCCAGAGGACGATCGAGCCATGCTAG
This sequence comes from Microcoleus sp. CSU_2_2, assembly GCA_012035135.1. GTDB lineage: Bacteria > Cyanobacteriota > Cyanobacteriia > Cyanobacteriales > Microcoleaceae > Microcoleus. Next base: position 1,794 of record JAAUPI010000083.1, on the reverse strand, counting down.
AATCCCTCGGACTTAAAGGTGGCGAAGCACCAATTCCCGGCAGTTTTGAGGGTTAAATTATGAATTTTGAGTTGAATTCATAATAGCCAGATTCCCGACTTCTTAAAGAAGTCGGGATCTCGTAGAACTTGAACAGTCCTGGAGGCAAGTGTCACAATTAGAAAGTAATCTAAAATCTAAAATCTAAAATCGAATGCCTGCTCCCATCGAACTAATCTGGGCTTTTATTGGTTTACTCCTAACGATAGGAGGCACTTTTTTGCCTGCCTCTGTCACTACTCCAATTTGGTTTTGGGATGCTCGAGGATTTCAGGCTTATTCTTTAGGTGTTACCTATCAAATAGGAGCTGTTTTACTGGTAGGCTGCATGGGTGGCAAAAATGCTGCTGCTCTCTCACAAATTGCCTATTTAGCTTTAGGATTAACTTTGTGGCCGGTGTTTTCTCAAGGGGGTGGCATCGGCTATCTCACAGAACCAAGTTTTGGATATTTACTGGGTTTTGTTCCGGGTGCTTGGGTGTGCGGATGGGTGGCTTTTAAGGTGGCTTCACGACTGGAATCTATGGCTTTTAGCTGTTTGTGCGGTTTGTTCACAATTCACGCGATCGGCTTGATTTATCTAATTTTTATTCACTTTATTCCGCCGACAAAAACAACATCTTTATTCGGTGAAATTCTCAAGTATTCAATTTATCCTTTGCCAGGACAATTGGCCGTAGTTTGTGCGATCGCAGTGTTATCATTTGTTTTGCGCCGACTGATGTTTTATTAATTGTAAAATTAAGAGGTAATGGGTAAGAGGTAATAGGTAATAGGTAATGGGAACCCCCGTCACCCCCCCAAGGGGGAATTGGGTAATGGGTAATTGGTAATGGGTAATTGGGCCGAAAAGCATCGGGCATTATCGGTTGCCCAACTTCATTCTGACTGACATCCGTTACATCGGTGACAGAATCCGTTGCCGAACTTCCTTCTGCTATACTGTGATTGCGCAACGGGAGATTCATCTCACCTGTGGTCGATCGATATCTGCTGCCCTATCTTCTACTGCCTAATTCATGCGTTTAAAAAAAAATCCCTGGTTCTGGGTTGCTGCTATTATCAGTTTAGTTTTAGACCACCTGACTAAATTTTGGGTGGTACAAAATTTTGAATTGACAGTCCCTCCGCAGACGCAGCCACTGTTACCTGGGGTGTTTCACTTCACTTATGTTGTTAACACCGGTGCAGCATTTAGTTTTTTCAGCAATGGTGGGGTAATTTGGTTGCGCTGGCTGTCTTTGGGCGTGAGTGTAGGATTGATGGTACTGGCTTGGTTTGGGCCGCGAATTAATCGCTGGGAACAAGCTGGCTATGGCTTGATTTTGGGGGGCGCACTGGGAAATGGGATCGATCGATTTGTGTCGGGCCATGTTGTGGATTTTCTGGATTTTCGGTTAATTAGATTCCCAGTTTTTAATTTGGCAGATGTATTTATTAATGTTGGAATTATTTGTTTGTTAATTGCAACTTTTCACAGTCCACCACCACCTCTGAGAAACCAGGACGATCGCGATTCTATTTAGGATTAGAGTCATTTATCAAAGAAATGGGTTTAAAACCCCGTCCTTATAGGACGGCTTTGCAAGTAAAAGTATAAGCCTTAAGCCCTCTTTGTTGAAGAAATATAAAAGATACAAACACGCCAGCACTTCACTGTATACTAACAGTAGCAAAAAAAAGGAGGAGTTGAACTTGTTAACAAACTATGTCTACAAGTTGCGACCAAATCACACACAAGAATTAAAAATGTCC
>JAAUPI010000082.1 GCA_012035135.1 Microcoleus sp. CSU_2_2 | reverse complement strand
GTCAGAAGTTTTCTTTATTGTATGCTCAGTGCGATCGCGTTCGCGGTAAAGTGGATCGAACACCATTAGACATCTCCTAAAAAGAATCTTAAGCCATTCGATCGATGTAGGGGGTAGGGGCGGTGCCCCTGTGCCCGCCCTTCTTATTGGGCGATAGTCTGTGTCCCCAACCCTCTTAGTTTGTGTCCAAATGCTTCACCCTCCCCCGCAGATCGATCTCGATCGCGATCGCCTAATTTCTTTTTAGGAGATGTCTATTGAGCCTATTATCTGCGCTCCCTTCCCAAGTATCTGCTTGTTTTCTGCCTTAATTATTCAAAGAATAAATCATTCCCATCGCCCTGTCGGTGAGCAAAAGTGACAGGTTTTGGTAAACCTTCTTGGGTAAAATTTGGAACTCAAGCTCTTCTTCATACCCAGCGAGGACGTACACATTTTGAGTTCGCGCATCAACGCAAATTAAATGTATAGGTTGGAGCATCGTAAACGTCAGTTGATAACCGATACGATACAAACTCGCTAGTTGAGCGGTAGTAGGCATTCTAATTACTTACATCACACCATCTGCTGCTCATTTTAGCAAAGGATTGTCGATTGTGTTGGTTAGTAACACAAGTAATTATCGCCGATCGCCATTCTAATAGCTAGCAGTTTGGTCTACTGCGGGCGATCGAACTGATGGAGCAAATAAGGGCGATCGTTGAGAGAGCTTCACGTAGTCTGTTAAGCAGTTGTGCTGTTATCTCCCTTGGATTCTCTGCTGTACCTCATTCATGACTCATATCCCAAGGTTAGCAAAACTACGTCTTCCAATTGAGAAATTATTTCGGGACTCAGTTGTCCAATCTTCCGAATCAAACGAGTTTTATCCAACACACGCATCTGAAAACATAAGGCGACAGAATCTTGGCTCAACCCACCATTCCCCTGCTCGATCGGTAAGCATATGGGCAAGGCAGCACGGCGTTGATTAGTTGTAATGGGAATGGCAATTGTCGTGGTTGAGAACTGAGAAACAAGGTCATTTTGAAAGATGATGATGGGGCGAGTGCCTGCTTGTTCAGAACCTTGGGTCGGATGAGGTCGGCTAACCAAATTTCACCCCGTTTCAGTGGATTGGTCATGGTTAGTCTTCCCGATCGAGCATTGCTGCATAGTCGTTCATGCCTGCTTCAGCAAGGGCACGGTCTTCATCCGCAAATTCCGTAAATAGGGCAGCCAGTTGGGTTGGATCGAGGATAGCTCGACGACGCCGATCGCGAAACTTCAAAAAGGCAATAAAGTCAGCTACTTCCTTAAGTTGATCGCGGGTCAGTTGCTCTAAGTCTTGCTTGAGGGCTTCAGTGCTGATAGGCATAGCAGGAAAATAATAGTCAGAAGTTTTCTTTATTGTATGCTCAGTGCGATCGCGATCGACATTCTAAAAGATTTTACAATTTTACTGCCCGCGTCCTGGTTTGCAATCTACGAAACCTAATGCCTCTGTGTCGAGAAAACTGGCGATTGCCATCTCAATAACTGCTTCGATCGGGTATTCAATTTCAGCAGCACGAGCAATTAGAGCTGCTTGAATTCGATCGGGCAAGCGTCCTAAAATGATTTCGGCATCAGCGAGGGAAAGTTGTTCCTGAAGTTTGATTTGCATGGCTTCACCTTTCGGTTGGAATTTGAACGTTGTACGGAGGTTCAGTGGCTCTGAGAATGATGGCTTCTAGCTCTAATAGTAACGCAGGGTTCTCCGAGTGAGAAATGAGCTGCACCGCAATCCGAATATCATCATCGTTATATTTGTCGAGCCCTGCCCATAAAAAAGCCTTATGTCCACCGCTGAAGCGTCCTCGCAGGCTCTTGGTTTTACCGATGTAGAGTAATCCGTCCGTTCTGTGCCTAATTGCATAAATGCCAGGACGAGCAGGAATATTGTTAAATTCGCGACTCAAGGGTTGGCATTGCTCAAAAGGAGTAAAGGCGATCGTATCTAGGATTCTTCGAGCTTGAGCTTGTAGTTCAGAATCGTTTGATGGCATGAAAACAAGAAGGCTAATTGCACAGAAATTATGTTTCCACAAATTCTGTCACAGCCTGTTACCCTTAATTCAAAGAATCAGCCAACTCGAGCGACCAATCGGTGAGAAAACGCGAGCGGCTTTTGTAAAGGCTTGTAAGTTAGTAAATTGTCGATCGAGCTAGAGGAAAGTGATAAACTGTTAAGTATCAAACCAGGAGGTCGAAGACTCATGATTAAAGACTTCTCAATTATTAGCGCATCCCCTGAGATTATGGGTGGCACTCCAGTTTTTGCTGGAACTAGAGTTCCGGTGCAAACACTTCTGGACTACCTCAAAGCAGGAGAATCAATAGACGATTTTTTGGATGGATTTCCCACTGTGAAAAGAGAGCAAGTCATTGGCTTGCTAGAAGAGGCTGGAAAACAGCTTGTTAGTATGGTGGCGTAGCATGAAACTTTTGTTGGATGAGTGTATCGATCGCAGGCTGGCAAGAGAATTTGTAGGCTGCGAGGTAAAAACGGTTCCTCAGATGGGGTGGGCTGGGGTAAAAAACGGTCAACTTCTAGCTCTTGCAGGGGCAGATTTTGATGTTTTCATTACGGTCGATCGCAATCTATCCTTCGAGCAAAATTTACAACAGTTCAACATTGCTGTAATTGTTTTGCAAGCACCCTCTAATCGACTGGCAGATTTGAAGCCTTTAGCACCCAAAGTCTTAGCTATTTTATCTGAGGTGGCGATCGGACAAGCTGTAAATATTAGTGCGTAAACTATCTACACTCGATCGCGGTGAAGCGATACTCTACAATTGTCACCCCACAAGCGGCTTGAGTCAGTCTGCTGTACCGGGATTGTTAGATTGCTGGCTGCTGCGATTGCTTACTGCTTCTAGTTTTTGTCGGATTGCAGCTTGCACTTTCTCATTGTGTTGTTTAGCAATACAAATAATTATCACCGATCGCCCTGCCGGTGAGAAAAAGTGACAAGCTTTTGTAAAGCTTTGTAAGATCGCACCGCTCAACCTATCTTTCAGTCATTAATCACTACGGGGTCTAGGAGCTAGTCGATTGCCAGCATCATCTCTGGGATTTGAAAGAGGAGTTACTTGAATGCGGGTAAGAAAGGATAGCAATGCAGCAGTGAAAGCATATAAAGCTCCTAACTGACTCTCCTGCAACTGAAGAGCACCGAAAGCCACTAGCACGGGAAAAAGTGCTTGAATAAGTCCCTGAAATAAAACTGGCTCTTGCCTAATCTGCTTGAATAACCACATAACAAAGCCTCATATTTTAGATTCAACTCGAACAGAAAACTCTGAAGTACATCTCAACCGCTATCAGCCCAGCCACAGTATAATTTCTATAGGATTGGTAAACCTAGCATTACTGCAACCACCTTTTGCAAAACTGTTACCTTTTCAGCAATTTCAACGACAGAACCAAGTGATTCTTTCAAACTAGACAGCAACCCTTTTAGTGTAAATTTATTCGGTTTTTCCTTTTGCACTTCTTCAGCAACTTGCTCAACTGCTTGAGTTACTTCTTCCTTGTCAGCGACTTGGTCGCTATGAGCTTCTAAAACCTTAAGAAGTTCGGTAATTGCTTGAGCGACTTCACCCTTGCCAGATTTTTCCAACTGATTAGCTAGGTTGTAGGTATTTTGAACTGCTTTGGCACCTGAACCTACAGCAACCTGATTTGCATTAAAACTCCCACCAGTAACCTGGATTCCCTTATTACTCTGACTCATACAATCTCCTGAAATTACTTCTAAGAAATGGATAATGTCTACTGTTGCAAATTGTTGTTTGTTTCAGCAGTAGCATGTGCCCCCGCCGCAACATTGGTCGCAACAAATTCTCCGCCCACAACTGAAATTCCGTAATTGAAGCTTTCCTGCTTACTCCCATCAAAGAACTTTTCAATTGTAAGTGTCACTCTTTCTTCTACTATCCGCTGTTTTCCTCTTAATTCATCGATTTGTTTCTTGAGAAACTTCACATATCTTTTAGACAAAACCTCAACAGACTTCTCATACTTCTTAGAAGTAGAGCCAAGAAATTCATTGTTTTTGTCAATAAATTTTCTAACGTGAGGCAATATTTCAATCATTTCCTCATTAACTTTAACAGCCAGCTTAAAGAAGTCCTCCGGATGTTCAATAGCATTCCGTAGCAGTGCTGTAATGATAAACATCAATATTTGTCCAAACATTAAGTTCTCCTGCAATAAGTAGGATTTGCTTTCTCGCTCTCTAGGGTCATGTCTTTCTCCATAGCGATCGCACCTGCAACCTTCTTTTTCCTTTATTTGACAATGGAATAAAGCGGTGATGGGGTGCGATCGTCAACTGTCAACTCTCTACTCTTTAAGCACGTTCTGCAAATCTTTGCACAGCTTTTGGCGCGAAAGCAGCAACTAAAAAAGCAATTGTAATGTATCTGCCATCAGCATCATCGCTAGTTATTGTCATTGCGCCAAACACGATCGCTGCAATCAGCGCAATCAAACTCATGGCTCGCATTGTCGAGTATTTTCCATTGTCCTCCTGAAAAATTTCAGCCAGCTCTTTTCCATGTTCAGAAGAATTTGGTTGAGTTTCAATGCTAGAAGAATGTGTCATTTGATGAACCTCCTAAATAGTTAAAGTTTAAGGTACGGGAAAGAGAAGATTTTTAGTTTCATTCAGTTTTGACAAGGTTGGATTATTCAAGATAGATTCTCTTCTTGCAATAGCTAAATCGTAAAGTCGTTTCAATTCAGCTTTCCGCGAATCAGGATTGCTCTTGTCTAGATTTGTATCTAGCCGAGAGCGATATTCTTTGACTCGATCTTCCAAGAGTTTTCTTGGGTCGCTGCTTTTGAGAATTGCTAGGAATTCTCCTTCAGGAGAACTACTTGATGGACTAAGACTCTCTAGTTTGCTAATAACTGTTTGAGTCAGTTCATCAGGATGATTCTTCGTTGTTAGCGGATCTGCTCCATTGAGTGGCTTAAAGCGAAATTCGTTAGGTATTAAATCTAATAACTTCTGTCGCTTCTCAGACAAAATTGGGTTCTCCAGATCGATAGCCATCACGGCTGAAACAAATTGCGGCGTCACAACTCCTTGTTTCATCAATTGGTCAACTAAATCGTTGTCAATATGACTGGGTTCTGGAACAAGCCATGCGAAAACAGCATCTCCAGGTTGGCGCTCACCTAACTTTACTTGCGATTGGATTACCAAATCTTTGTATTCATCGGGAGTTAGATCTGCTAGATCGTCGAAGGTCTGGCTATCGCGAATCTCTAATCCCTTATAATTGAGTGGCGTACCCCCACTAATCAAATTAGCATTTAAGAAAAAGCTATTCGGGATTTTGACATTCTGAGCAGGACTACCTGTAGTAATTGCAGGAAAAGGATGCAAACCTGACAGAACGCGATCGGCACTAATGATGTTAAATTCAGTAGTAGCAAAGAGTGGCTTCAGCAGCCTTTGAGCATCAATAACCTTTTGCAATCCATCACTGTCAGTAATCGGTTGTTTGTTATTATCAACTTGCAACATTTTTCCAATTTTTGCACGATTAAACTCGCGAATTGGAGCAACTATTAATCTTTCCAAATCGTAAGCATCTCCAAGTCTTCCATTGATCTTGCTATCTTCTGCTACAAGCCATTTACTTAGCGAACTGGTTTGCAAATAAGTGACTGGAAAATCTAAAGAAGCCCAATTATTCCAAGGACGTAACAGTTCTTTCATAATCGGAGCGCCATTAATATGGCACTCCATGCAAGTACCGTTACGTTCAGCAAGAGTTAACTTATCAGCATTATCAGAGGAGCCTCGGAACTTCCAAGATAGGGTGCCTGTTCCCTGTCCATCTAGCTTGTAGTAGTTATATCGCCCCTGCTTTTTATCCCAACCCCAAGCCTCTACAGCTTGTCGATCGGGAAATTCGTTAGAGTTGAAAGAAACTGAAAGCATTACATTTGAATTAAGCATTTCAGTTTTATTTGTACCCGAATAAGTCAGTACAGATCTTCTCGATTGACCTATTGTTGGATCTGCAATCTTTTCATCAACTACAAATGTTTCTCGTTTCGTTTTATCTGGTTGAATTAAATCTTCTAACTCAGACAAACTGGTTGCATCTGCACGCTCTTTCAGCACTAAATTAAAGAACGGATCGGCTAGAGCATCTCGTTGCTGAGAACTCAGGGGTTCCACAGGACTTGAATTTGACTTTTGGTGCAACAGAACTCCTGTAGGAACCTGGGCAAAAGCAGGTTTAGAGACTAAAAGAATAGCCAGTATTAGGCTCAACAAAAATTGAAAAAACTTGAACATTGCGAAATCTCCTGTCGCTAAGGTAAAGGTGCACGCATAAATTCCTGTCCTGTTTTTGCCCAGTTGGCTAGGCTGCTCTCAGGTGCAGAGATTACATCTGCTTCCACCTGCAAGTTATTTGAGACTTCCGCTCCGCTAGTAATAACAGAGCCTCCAAGCGTTACTTTTTTCGTAATATCCAATACAGCACGGCGGCCATTTCGGCTAATTACCCAAGCTCCTTGATTATTAGTTTTGTCATTAATGTCAACAGCAACTCCATCAATTTCCCAACTGCCGAAAAGCCTTTTAATCTTAATTCCAACTGGCTCTACTAAACTAATGGCACGAGATGAGCGAACTGTGTTCTGAGACGCTTGGCAAATGCGGGGATCGGAATTGCGGTTGGGTCCGCAAGCACCACCCACAGCACCACATACTGCGCTTGAAGGAATACTTGTGTTTTTGATAGCGCACTTGTCTAGCAAATTAAAGAGAGCACCCGCTGTATTGAATTGCTGGGTTAAGCAAAGAATTCCTTTCTCCCCATTATTCCAGGGATTCCTGATTAAATTCTGTCTGAATCGTTGGGCGCGATCCTCTCCGCTAGTAGTTCCAGGATCGAAGCCGGAACCAAACAATTCATCTAGAGTTGGATTAGCATCAGGAATAACATTTTGAATGCCAGCAATCAGCGCATCAGCACTTACCATTGCTAACGCTTGATAATACTCTGGAAACTCGGTTGTGAAGATTATTTGCGTAATTTCACCAGTTGCAGATCTCTCAACCTGCCACTCAATATACTCGTCCTGCCATTGAAAGCGATCTTTATCAATCTCTTGGAAGGAAGCAGAAGCAGTGATGGGAAAAGCACTCCAGGGAATAGAATCTATTTGGCTAGTGCCAGGCGGAAGGCTTTCAAAAGCATCAAGTAATGTGAAACCAGAATTAGATATACCAGCAGAGTCTCTGTAGAAGCGATCTATGATGGCTCTATATTCATTTAAAGCGCCTTGACTTTCCAGAAAATTGGTTCCTGTGGGATCTGTGTATGGAAACATTGTGGTAAACCTATCTAATGTAATAAACAGCTTGGACTCTGCTATAATTGAAAGAATAAACTAGCCCGATCGCCCTGCCGGTGAGAAAAAGTGACAGACTTTTGTAAAGCTTTGTAAGTTGGTAAATTGTTGAGGGAGAGGCAAGGGCGATCGCACCTGCAACCTTCATTTCCCGTTATTGGGTGAGGGAATAAAGGGGTGATGAGGTGCGATCGCCCGCAGCAAATATTAGCCCTTATAACTAGAATTTGGGCAAAGTCGATCGGCAAAAAGTTTTAACTCCGAGGGCCTACAGTCGATAGATTCATCTCGTTGTTAAAAATGTCTTCAGCAATCGTAATTCCCAGCGGAACACCACCGATATTTCGGGAGAGATCGGGGCGATCTGAACTGTCTACTGCAAAAGCATCAAACACCCAATGCACTCCTAAAAAGACCCGACTCAGACCGTTTTCTACAATCATTTCCCACAACCCACCCGGAAAACTGCGAGTATGTTTTGGTCGTACTGTACCCTTGTTATCTTGGCTAATACCATTGAATTCATCGGAGACAAAAGTAAGACAATCAAACAAATTGTCATTGCACAAGTCAGTTACGCCATAAAACAGTCGGGTGATGTGCAATGCGGCTGCACCGAAAGTAGCGTGTCCAGAGGGATAGGCGGGGAAGGGTGGCGTAAAGTTTTTCTTCATCTCCTCTTTTGTCTTGGAATTCGTGCTCGGTGCGCCTAATGGCAGCCAAGAGGAATCAGAATCATCAGAAAGGCAGTTATTGCCGATCCCTGCTGGTCCTAGAGACGGATCGTCTTCCCGAATGCCTACAACGGGTCGCCACAGATCGTAGATATATTTCTGATCCCAAGCTAAAATACCTGCATCTCCCATCGCAGCATTTACTAGGGCAAAAAGACGGGCATTTTTATCGACACAATTATTTTGAGCGATCGCCACGGCACGGACAATTTGGTTGTACAACCGAGGAGGAGTTCCTAAATCAACCGCACCATCATAGCCCCAGTAGATGCCAATTAGTGTCTCATTAGCTGTTCGAGGAGAAAGTCCTGCGGGCAAAGTTCCCATCAATTCAGGCGCAATTCCTTTCGCCCGCACCTGTCGCAGGGCGTTGAGATATTCATCACTTCCTAGTTGAGGTGGAGCATCCAATTCATGGCGGGAGGTGACAGCAAAACATCTTGATTTTGCACCGTAGAAAGGAGCATTAAACCCTTGAGCGGGATGATCTGGATCGGGACGATGGGCACCACGAGCTATTGATGCAGCATAACCATCATCGCTGGCGCTGGGGTCTTCCTGCCGCTTCTCTAGAATTTTGTGTGCTACCAAAAGACCAAATTCATGCCCTTCTTTTAAACCCTCACCTTTTAAACCAGCTTGCGAATGTTTCAAGTCAAAAAAGGATTTTTGGCTGGGATACAAGCTAGACAATGTAGCGTGGGCAGCGGCAGCAACAGCAGCCTCGGCTGAGGCATGGGGTTGCGGATTGGGTAAGCCAGGAAGATAAGGAGATAAATTAACTGGGGTGATGGGATTACCCCGTACTCCTGCATAAGCATCATACATTGCTAAGTGAACGATCGCTAAAGCGCGAGAACTCAAAGTGGGACCGGGTTGCTCGTTTTTACCATTGGTAAAACTAATGCGGTTAGCTTCGAGGGCAACTTTATTCCAATATAAAATCGGATCCATTATGTTTCTCCTAAATAAAGTTAAGTGGGACTGCTTGCTAAAGCGAATATGTCGGACTGCGAAAAGGACAATTTTGCTGAGTATAAGTGCAGCAATTTTCAGCTTTAGAACACCATTAAGATCGATTAATGTAAGTTTAAGTCTTTAATACTCGCGCTGCCGGTGAGAAAAAGTGACAGGATTTTGTATCGGAGTTAAGCATACAAAAATTTATGATTTCCCTGTCTCCTTTGCCAAAAAGAAGTATGCTCCCAGCGTCTTTCTCGATCGTAGTATAAATGTCTTTCAGTTGTATATGTAGCAAAGCTGGATAGAAGGGCCTCATTATAATCATTAAATGAGACCGCATGGCTAAATTCAGATGATGCAATTGCATGAGCAGCATTTATCCCATTGCTAATTGCTTTAATAATTCCCTGAGCCGATAAAGGGTCATAGGTAGCAGCAGCATCTCCAACTGATAACCACTGCTGTCCAGAAAAAGAATCTTGGTAAGAAGTACGCGCATCATAAATATGCAACTTATTAGCCGAATGCCAGAAGTTAACTCGCGCTATTGTATAAATAGTCGTGAGTAAACTTTTTTTCCAATAAGCCTCCAAATCCTTGGGTTTAACTGGCAACAAATCTCGATCGGTCATCAAAACTGCAATCGCCTTCCCTCTGGGGAGTTGTGCGGAGTACCACCAACCTACTTCAGTTGCTTCAATGAGTGTGCGTCGATCGTCTATAGCGAAATCAGAAACATTTTGAAAGAATTGAGCGACTCCCACTAGGCTATCTAAGTAGATCTTTTCTTTTGTGTGCGGGAATTGACTTCTACCTAAAGCATTAATGAGAAAATTAGCTTTGAAGCTTCTGAGTTCTCCATCTTTACGGACAAGAATCTTCCAAAATCTTTCCTCATAATTAACGTCAACTACCAAGGTATGAAAAAAAACGTTAGCCCCTGCTTCAGTGGCTGCCAATGCCAAAGAACGATCGAAACTATTGCGATCGATTTGCCATCCAGAGCCATAAGGGTTGAAAATAAACTCATTTTCGTAGGGTTGACTGTTTCCCCAGCAACAAACCATTCCAGGACAAGAAAGATGCCCAGCTTGCCTAAACTGCTCCCACTGACCCAATTGTGTCAACAGCGGGCGAATCCAAGGAGATAGCATCTCTCCCACACGATTCTCTTGGTAGCGAGAACGTTCGCACAAGGCAACAGAAGCTCCAGTCCTTGCTAGAGTTATTGCTGCCGAAGTACCGGCAGGTCCGCCACCAAGAATAACAACATCATAGTGTTTCTGTTCTAGCATGATTGAACGGCATCCTAATGCGGAAAAGTTGGATCGCGTTCATCTTCTACAAAAACGGTTTCACTAGCCGTATTTTGGCGAGGAACGATGAAACCAAGCCGCCCAAAATTTTCTACTAACTGAGGGTGTGTTGTTCCCCCTGGTATCCAGTTTTGATTTGGCTCAACATCTGCTGTATTCAACATAACTTTATTAGGTCGTTGAGCTGGCCACCATCCACTTGAACATTTGAGAAAATCGGCTTGCCACGGAACTGCCATCCGGGCCGTAATAGAGCCAGCTTCTAATAATACTGATGCTCCACCATCAATAAATGTCGATCGAGTTAGACGAAATGGCTCACTATAGATTGCCGAATTAGTCATTAAAATTCCAGCTTCAATGCCTGGGAAAAATCCACCACCAACTCCCTGCTCTAGAGAAACTCGATCTAGGTTGCTGGGTGTTAAACTTGAGGTAGCAAGAGGAGCGCTAAAATCGTCCACAAAGTTAAGGCTGAGCCAGTTGTTAAGAATGTCTTTTTGGACTTGAGTAAATTTAAAATCATTGAGAATCTCGAAATCTTCGATAGCAACTAACTGAGCGAAGACACTACTACGTAAAGCGGCGGCAGTTGGATCGGTTTTACTGGCTAAGATAGCTGGATCTTGAAGGAGGGGAAGGAAGGAATCCCACTTGTCTACCCAACGCAAATTAGCACCTCGTTGAACAATCGGTAATATGTCGTTGCGAAAAGAAGGTGTGGCAGGAGAAACCATCCAACCTCGATCGACTGCTGCCTGAAAAGCGATGTCGTAAAGCGTTGCCAGTCCGTAAACTTGGGGAGCAAAGTCAGGTGGTGCAACAATAACCCAAGCTCCTTCAACTTTAAACGAATCACCGCTGGGAAAAGTAATTTGAGCATCGATCGCCCCGTCAGCAACATCATCATACCAGGACTCATTATCAGCAAAATTTGCGATCGGATTCCCAGAAGGCTCAGATGCAGATAAACCTCTGCCTCCAAGTACCATAAGATGACCTCGATCGTCAGTTCGCAATTCTCCTAAATAAACCTCTTTCCCTTTGAACAATCCAGGTGATGAAGCTGTGACTGTTTTGTTTGAGCCAGAAATCGGCTCGAATATCGGTTCGATCTCCAAGTCAGCTATAGCAACTCCAGGATTGCGGGGGCCAGTACCAGCAAACTTTTCAGCAGCAGCTTTGCGATTTGCCAAAGTAACTCGCCATTCAATTTGAGCCTCAGTTAAAGTAATCTCGCGCAGTGGAGTGAGTGTTCCACTAGCATCTTCCTCGTACTCAAATACCCTGAATCGGGCAGCTTGTCGTTTAATACGACCAGATGAATCTTTATATTTTTCAAGAGGCTTTTCAACTCCACCAACAATTTCAACAGGAGGAACGCCAGGAATTTCGGGAGCAATGAAGAACAGATCCGGACTGTTACCGATGCGCGAAATCCCGATACCGGGGTGAACTTTATAAACTTTTGCCATGAGATTTACTTCTCCAATAATATTAGACGACTAGGGGATCTTTTAAACCTGTGGTTTCTGTTGCAATGGTTAGCCTTTTATCGTCATCCTCACTCAATACCACAGTAGTTAGTAGGGCAATCAATCCAGGTTCAACACCGGGTAAACTGGCTAATTTACTATCTAGTTCTTGAGAACGATCTAGCAACTGAGTAAGTAGTTCCCACTGCTCGTCATTACTGCTAGGAAATACTTCGCGAGGAGTAGTAAAAGCCAATGCAGCCGTAGTTGGACTTACCATATCTGTAGATGAAATGCGCGGTAAATCTTGAACAGCCCGCGATAATACTCTAATCCCTTTTGTCATTTCACTCAATGCCCATTTAATCAAATCTTGACGAAGGCTACTTTGAGGACCAGACTTGCTATAAGAAAAGAATTGGACAAAATGCAACAGCATCTTTTGGTAGCGAACATCAGCTAGATCGACGAGAATGCTGGCAATGGGATGGCTAATGCGATTGCGCTCTCGATCGGGATCTAAATCGGGAGTTTCACTGACAAATGGATTACTTGGTACATCTCGAATCGTGGGTAGTGCAGAATCATATTGCCGATACATTTCTCGGAATCTCTCAAAGTGAGAATCAATTGAGCCTTCAAATCCTTCCCCTTGATCGGAAATACGAAAAATTGCATTGAGGGCATCAGTTCGGTTACGCACCACATCAATTTGCAATCCAGCTACAGAAGCAAGCCATTCTGAATCATCTGTTTGAAAATCGATATTCAAAGATAATGAATCTAATGAAGTAATGTGCTTTCCTTGTTGCTCGATAGGAATTAGATCTTTCAATAATGTCCAAGGACCTTCAGGATCGTCACTACTTTGAAACAACCAGTAAATCTTCAGATACAAAGCACCAACACGATTAATTTGTGTTTTAATGTCAAGCTGATGTTCTTTTTGGATTTGTTCTATCTCAGCTTTTTCCTCGTTAGATAGAGCTGATAGCAAAGGCATTTCCGCGATGACATATTTAGCAAGGGCCGACTTACTGAACGGTTCTAGCTTAAAAGTGAAAGGGTCAATCGAAGATTGAGGGCTGCGATCCTGACGTTCAAAATAGACGTTTCCACCTATGGCTAACAGCAAATTTTGAACCGTGATTAAATGCCCCATTTCTTGAACGGCAATATTAGTAACTTTTTGGCGAAAATTGCTTGTATCGGACTTTATTGAATAAGCAGAGTAGAGATACTCTACTAACAAAGCATGTTCGATCTCAGCAGCAACTTCTAACAACCAGATTGCTTCTTGTTCTGGAGATGAAGTTTCCTTAAAAGTAGGTAAGCCAGTTTCTTGGATTGTTTGAAAAATATTTTGAGAACGAGCATTTAGCCCTTCTGGAATATTTTCCCAACTTCGTTGAAATTCAGGTGAAATCTCTGGTTTAACCCATTCGAGCTTGCTATTTGTACGTTTAATCATAGCTAATACAGATTGTTCTCTGCCTAAAATCAAAGAATAAATCACCTCGATCGCCCTATCGGTGAGAAAAAGTGACAGGCTTTTGTAAAGCTTTGTAAGTTGGTAAATTGTCGATCGAGAGGAAAGGGCGATCGCACTTCTTCTCTGACGTAACTCAAAGAATAAACCACCCCGATCGCCCTGCCGGTGAGAAAAAGTGACCGGCTTTTGTAAACTTGCGTAAAATCACACAAACGATTTGAGATTTGAGATTTGAGATTTAACATTTTAAATCCGGCTGAAATACCCCTCTTACTTCTTAGTCGGCACAGGCCGACTTTGTTTGTATAGTTTGACCTCTAACTCTGATGACGGGCGCTTCGCCACATGAGAGTTAGAGGTCAAAAGCGGTTTCAACCGCCGAATATAAAAGGTATTACCTTGCGGTTAATTCAGTAAATTTGTTTTCTATCCTGAAAAACAACCCTCCTTCAGAATAATAAGTAAATTTGCTGAATAAATCAAAATAACAAACTATGACACCACAAGAGGCGATCGCCCTAATTGATAATCTGTTACACGCGAACAACCAGCAAACACTCACTGACATTCAATCCAGCGTTTTTCTGGAAACTTGGGAAGGACATTCTTATCAAGAAATAGCCGATCGCCTAGTGTACGAACCCGATTCTATTAAACATATCGGTGCGAAATTGTGGCAAACTCTCTCTCAAATCATCGGCGAAAAAGTATCAAAGAAAAATCTGCAAACTGTCTTGCGCAGCTACCAGCATCGCAGCGCACCCCATAACTCCATCCAAGATTGGGGAGAAGCGATCGATGTTTCCCTATTTTACAACCGTTTGCAGGAATTGGAAACTTTAGAAACTTGGATTTGTGACAATTCTACCCGTTCGATCGGCATTTTTGGACTTGGCGGTATCGGCAAAACTTCTCTGTCTGTCAAACTCGCCCAGCAAATTCAATCTCAATTTGAATTTGTGATTTGGCGGAGTTTGCAGCAAGCACCGAAATTAGATGTTATCCTCAGCGATATTTTACCAATTTTAACTGGTTCGTCAGCAGCCAAAAATCGCTCTATTAACGCCCTCGTGGAAGAGTTGCGGCAAAAACGCTGTTTGTTAATTTTCGACAATCTGGAGTCGATTTTGGAAGGGGGAAATCGCAGCGGACAATATCAACATGGCTATGAAGATTACGGACAGTTATTTGCCCGCATTGCTGACGAACTTCACCAAAGTTGTCTGATTTTAACTGGGAGAGAACAACCGCGCGGATTTGCAGTGCGATCGGGCGAAAATTTACCCGTGCGATCGATCAAACTCTTCGGAGTTTCACCGCCTGTCTGCCAGCAAATCCTTGCCACCAAAGGATTAAAGGC
The DNA here is from genome assembly GCA_012035135.1 of Microcoleus sp. CSU_2_2. Classification (GTDB taxonomy): domain Bacteria; phylum Cyanobacteriota; class Cyanobacteriia; order Cyanobacteriales; family Microcoleaceae; genus Microcoleus. The sequence continues at coordinate 5,627 of JAAUPI010000082.1, read as the reverse complement.
AACGCTATTACAGTGTCAAGTTCTTGTCAACTATTTTGGTGGGAATCCCCTGGCGATAAAACTTGCTGCAACTACTATTAAAACACTTTTTGGTGGTGATATTCACGCATTTTTAGTGCAAGGACATACTGTTTTTAGCGATTTGTGGGATTTGCTCGATCGCCAGTTCGATCGCCTGTCTCCCCTGCAACAACAAATCATGTATTGGATCGCAATTAACCAAGAAGGAGCGACTCCTGCGAAGTTACAAGCTGAAATTTTGCCAAAAGTTTCTGGACGGCAACTGATGGAAGCATTGGAGGCACTGGCTGAACGATCGCTGATTGAAGATCGGCGATCTCTTAATAAGAGGGTATCAACAAGTTTAATGCTACAACCTGCGATCGTCGAGTATGTCAGAGAACGTTTGCTCCAAAATATTGAGGAAGAAATTATCACAAACAAACTTAACTTATTGAAAACTCATGTATTAATTGAATCCGACACCCAAAACTACATCCGCGACGCACAAATTCAACTGATTTTGCACCCTTTAATTGAACGTTTGTTAACCCATTTTGAAACCGCTATTCACCTCAAACAGCACCTCGGCAATATTTTAGCTTGGTTGCGCGATCGAACAGCCAGCCAGATCGATTATGCTGCGGTTAATCTGCTGAATTTATCCACTCATCTCCAAACTGATATCAGAGGCTTTGATTGCTCTGATTGAGGACTTATACCAAATCCGGGTTTCCCATCCCCGTTATAATTGGTATGGTGCGTCGCTATGAGATCTCCCAATAGCAACGAGAGTTATTCGTAGCGACGCACCCTACATTTTTCTGATCTTAGTCTCGCGTTGCGCGGACTTCGTTTGTCGAGAAGCGATTTCAATCGCCGAGTGACCCCCTTAAACTTCGACCTTAACTCCCTTCCAAAAAGCAACGTAGCCAGCAATATTCTTGGCCGCATCTTTCGGAGTAGGATAGTACCAAGCGGCATCTTTATTCACTTGTCCATCAACTTCAACACTGTAGTAACTAGCGACACCTTTCCAACCGCAAGTAGTGTGAGTGCTGCTGTCCTTAAAATACTCGCGTTTGATAGTATCTGCGGGGAAATAGTAATTGTTTTCCACCACTTCGCACTTGTCGCTCTCGGCCAAAACGGCACCATTCCAAATTGCTTTCGGCATCGGTTTCTCTGCTTAATGATTTGAGACTTTTAATTATTTTAACTCTATTTGTCCTCAAAAAGCATAGAATAGTTGAGAAGTCAACAACCTACTACTGCAAATGTCAGGGTCGAATCCGCCAACAGTTACTCAGCCCCGCTCCCTCGAACAGGCTCTCAAACATTTTTTTGGCTATAACTCTTTCCGGCCTGGGCAGCGAGAAATTGTTGAAGCTGCTCTCGAACAGCGGGATATGATGATTGTGATGCCGACTGGTGGCGGCAAGTCTTTGTGTTTTCAATTGCCGGCTTTGCTGAAACCGGGATTGAGTGTAGTGGTTTCCCCGCTAATTGCCCTGATGCAAGACCAGGTGGAAGCTTTGTTAGATAATGGCATTGGGGCGACTTTTCTGAACAGCACTTTGAGCGCACAGGAAGTTCGATCGCGCGAAACTGCTATTCTCGAAGGCAAGATTAAATTGCTCTACGTTGCTCCCGAACGCTTGCTAGGCGAGAGATTTTTACCCTTTTTAGATCGAGTCGCAGAAAAGTTAGAAATTTCGGCTTTTGCGATCGACGAAGCACACTGCGTTTCCGAATGGGGACACGATTTTCGTCCCGAATACCGGCAAATGGAACAAGTGCGCGATCGCTACCCAGATATTCCCATTATGGCATTAACTGCCACCGCTACCGAGCGCGTCCGCCAAGATATTATCCAGCAGCTAACTCTGCGAAATCCTTACATTCACGTTGCTAGTTTTAACCGTCCTAATTTATACTACGAAGTTCGCCCCAAAACCAAGCACAGTTTTGCCGAAGTTTTGCAGATAATTCAAAAAAAAGGCGGTTCAGGAATTATCTACTGTCTCAGTCGCAAAAAAGTTGAAGAAGTTGCTTATAAATTGCAACAAAGTGGCATCGAGGCTTTACCTTACCATGCCGGGATGAATGATGTCGATCGCACCACCAATCAAACTCGCTTCATTCGCGACGACGTGCAAATAATGGTAGCAACAATTGCCTTTGGTATGGGCATTAATAAACCAGACGTGCGGTTTGTCATCCACTACGATTTGCCCAAGAATTTAGAAGGATACTATCAAGAGTCGGGACGTGCCGGGAGAGATAACGAACCTGCTCATTGCAGCTTATTTTTTGGCTACGGCGATGTCAAAATTATCGAATACATCATCGACCAAAAACCGGACGAACAAGAGCAAAGAATTGCCAAACAACAGTTGCGACGAGTAATTAACTACGCAGAATCAACAGATTGCCGTCGCACAATTCAGTTAAGTTATTTTGGCGATTCATTTCCCGGCAATTGCGGTCATTGCGACAACTGTTGCAGTCAAAAACCCGTAGAAGATTGGACGCTTGAGGCGATGAAATTTCTTTCGGGCGTGGCGAGGTGCAGAGAAAAGTTTGGCATGAATCACATTATTGATGTTTTGCGAGGCTCGAAAAATCAAAAAGTTTTGCAATACCAGCACGACCAACTTTCTACCTATGGCATTGGCAAAGATAGAAGTGCAGACGATTGGAAAATGTTAGCTCGATCGCTCTTACATCAAGGTTTGTTAGATGAAACAACTGACGGCTTTCCCATTTTGAAATTGAACGAAAAAAGTTGGGAAGTAATGAAGCGTCAGCGAACAGTTGAAATCGCCGTTGAACCGAAACGGGAAGTGCCAGGAAAAAATCGTTCTTTAGCAGTAGAAGTTGAAAGTTTATTTGCCATCTTGCGGACGCTGCGCAAACAAATTGCCGACGAACAATTTGTGCCACCTTATGTAGTGTTTCCCGATAAAAGCTTGCGGGATATGGCAGAAAAACGCCCGCAAAATTTAAGAGAATTTGAGGATGTTTACGGCGTTGGTAGCAACAAGCGAGATAAATATGGTCAGGTATTTCTGGAGGCAATTCGCGCTTTTTGTCAAGAACAAGGACTGCCGGCAGGTACTGCACCTTCTCCTGTGATTAATGTTCCTAATGTTCCTAATATGCCGTCTTATTCGCAGATGCAAACCTGGGAATTGCACAGAAAAGGTTTGACTATTGAAGGAATAGCGGATGCGCGAGGGATGAGTCCGACTACTATTGTTGGGCATTTGGTAGAATTGATCGAAATGGAACGAGAAGTTGATATCAACTTGTTGGTTGAACAAGAACGCCAGCAGCCGATCGTCCAAGCAATTCAAATTATTGGAGATGAGAGACTCAAGCCGATTTATGAGTTTTTGGAATCAAGTTACACCTTTGAAGAGATTAAGTTGGTGCGTGCTTGGTGGCGACAAAATTATGTAAGTTTTTAATGCATTCTACTCGTTCCCAGGCTCTGCCTCCTCTTTTCCGGCTCTAAGAGCGAGGCAGAGCCTCTAGACATCGGTTCCCAGGCTCTTCCTAGGAACCAGTTCTACTCGTTCCCAGGCAGAGCCTGGGAACGCAGATTCAGAGGCTCTGCCTCCTCTTTTCCGGCTCTAAGAGTGAGGCAGAGCCTCTAGATATCGGTTCCCAGGCTCTTGCTAGGAACCAGTTAACAGGCAGAGCCTGGGAACCAGTTGAAACTGTCAACTGTCAACTGCTATATTACCGGGCGATCGCAGTTTCGGTTTGACTATATAATAAGTAGTTCACCTCATTAGATAGCCACTCGTTAAACAGATTTTGCAATATTTCTTCATACCGATCGGCAGTTAATTCAGCAGGGATTAACTTTTCAACTAGGAACAAGTGATATCCTAGCTCTGTTTGAATTGGACGAATTACTTTTCCGGGTTGAGCGCTAAATACTGCGGCGGCGATATCTGGCTTTAAACTCCACCGATAAACCTTGCCTTCGCAACCGCACAAATTTCGGCGATTTTCGTCAATATTGTAAAGATGAGCAGCGTCATAAAAGCTGATTTCTCCTTCTTGGATTTGATAAAATAGTTCTTGGGCAAGCTGCTGTTGGGCAACGATTATTTGATAAAATATTATTCGATCGTATTGCAGCTTATTTTGTGCAAATATTTTGGTCACATCTTTGCTAAATAAGCATTCGGCTAGTTTTTTAGTGAGGAGTCGATTGCTAATTCCCACCTCTAAATCTTCTACCGAAATCATCTGATTCGCTAGCCAAGCAATGGTATCCGCTGCTTTTTCCAAACGCTTCTCGCGTCGAATTTTGTCTCCCTCTGCTTGAATTTCTTCGGGAGTCACAGTTAACCCTCGCTCTTTTGCTGTTTTGTGAATAACTTTTTGCTGCAATATCTTTTGATACAATGGCTTTAGTTGCAAGTCTTGTTTGAGTAATTCAACAATTTCATTAGCCTGAATTAATGGCTGAGAAAAGTCTTTCATTTTTTAGTTCGACTCCGATAACATAAATAAAATTAGTCTGTTTTAGCAGACTAAAAATGACAAATTTGCGCTCTTTGAGAAGGAATCAAAGAGAGTTATTTGGCAAAGTAATAAAATCAGCATTTGTCAAAGTTGTTGTTCCGGCTGGATTCACTGCTCCCAAAACAACAGCTAAGATTCGATCGCCATTATTGGAACTAAAGTTGACTAAAGTCGCATCAGCTTGACCATTACCATTAGTATCAACAACTTGCAGTGCAATCTCTGCGATCGAGATTCCTGCTGTCAACGCAATTTTATCACCTTCAGTGGCATTGAAATCAACGAGGATATCTGCATAAGCTACATTAGCTACAGGAGTCGCTGTCTCCGGTCTAAATACAAAAGTATCAGCACCGTTACCTCCAATCAATGTATCAGCACCAAAGTCGCCGCACAGAAAATCGTCGCCGTTGCGACCCATTAGCAAATCTTGACCTTTTCCACCTAGTAAAGTGTCGTTCCCATTACCTCCATCGACAATATCACTACCTCTATTGCCCATGACAGTATCATCGCCATCTTCGGCAAAAATTAGATCAGATCCAATCCCACTAGTAATCACATCACTGTTACTAGAACCCTGCCAATTTTGGCCCCCGTTGCTGTCGTAAGTGACAGTTAATTGCAAAGACTGATTGTCTGTATTGCTAACTTCTGAAGGAGCAGTTGTATCAGAATTACTGCTGTTGAAATTGTTAACAGGAAGTGGGAACGTCGCACCCTGATTATTTGAGGGTGTTGGTGTTGGTGTTGGTGTTGGTGTTGGTGTTGGTGCTGGTGTTGTGATGTTAGTTATTGGTGGACTACCTGTAACAGCGGCTGCTGCTGCACTGCCAGAAGTAGCTCCCGGAGTATTTCCTGTCTGAGTGCTAGTGCTACTGCCTGTCGGAGAAGTTACTGTAGCGCTGCTGTTGTTAGTAACACCTTGATTATTTACGATCGTACTTGTTTGGCTTGAACTGCCACTAAAATCTGAAGGTGCTGGTACGGGTGCTGGTGTTTCTGCTGGTGCGGGCTCTGGTGTTTCTGCTGGTGCGGGCGCTGGTGCTGGTGTTTCTGCTGGTGCTGGAGCTGGTGCGGGC
>JAAUPI010000081.1 GCA_012035135.1 Microcoleus sp. CSU_2_2 | reverse complement strand
GTTTCAGTAATAGTTTCTAACGGCTTGTCTGTCGCTTGAGTATCGTTTGTTTTAACAGCAGGATTTTCGGTTTTTTCAGTGACAGTTTCTAACGGTTTGGCTGTCGGTTGAGTATCGTCTGTTTTAACGCTTAATGTTTTAGGTTTTTCGCTAACAATTTCACCTTGAGAGTAAGCAATCAAAGACTTACCAATATCTGCTTTACGCCAATCTTTTTCGGCATTAATTACTTCATCCAAAAGTACGGCTTTACCTGTCGCACCTCTTACCTGAAATATGAAGTCATTGTAATCTCGATCGCTCCCTAAATCAACCCGCATATCCTCCATTGTAAAAGTTTTGCCGCTACCCGTTACATCAGCAATTTGACCGACATGAAATCCCTCAGCAGGATTGGCGGTTGTCATCGAGAATAAAGGACGTTTATCTCCTCCAACAGCCGGATTGTTCAATACTTCTTGAAAGGTTCCGTTAGGCACGATCGCAATGCCAAATTCCTCGCCCGGAGTCATCGCAAAAGACTTGACTCCTGCATAATTGCCATCGTTATAATTGCCTTCAGCTAAATTACCCGTAAATCTCGCACCTTCACTCAAATCGTCGATCGCAATATGCCCTGTTACCGAGTTGCTAAGCGCCCTTGCAGCCGCTTCTTTGATAAATTCTGTCGAACCGGGTACAAATTTCTCCATCCCTTTGAGGCTGATAATAGCTAATTGACCTTTATACAGCCCGCCATCATATAAGAAATCAATGCCAACTTGACCCGTAGAGTCAACAACAAATTTCCCGGATGTAAATGAATTATCGGCAACTGGCAGGGATTTAGGTGCTGTTTGGTCGAGTTCTTTTTGCGCTTCAACTGCGACATATTGACTGTTTTCAACAACCTTTTTATCGTTTTCACCGCTGCTGGCTGTAGGGTTTTCTTTCTGGCTGTCCTTGCTAATATTGGTGGTAGTGACAGTCTTCTGTGCCGTCAAATCTTCAGATTTAGTGGCAACTGCAATTGCGGTTTCTTTTGGTTCGGCGATCGTATTGTTTTTAGCAGTTTCAGTAGCTGATTTTTGCTCTGTTTTGGCTAACTTGGCGGGGTCGATCGCACTTGATTTTTCTGGGGCTATCTTATTATTAGTCAGCGGGTCAGTTGTTGTTAAAGTATCCTCTTTAGGAGCAATTAACGACGTATTTTTGCTGCTTCCAGTTAGGGTGTCTTTGGATTCTGCATCTGAATTGGAAGGTAAGGTACTGCGAGATATCGACTCGCTTAAACCGCTGTTGAGAGGATCTGGAACAATTAAAGAATCATCCGATTTATTGCTGCTTGAATCGGAAATAGTAGCGCTGGATTTAGGAGGTGCGATCGCGGCAGATAGTTGGTCAGCTTCAGTTGCTAGCTGATTTTTGCTGTCAGCGATCGACGAACTGACGCCAATATTTTGTCTGTTGCTGCTGCTTAAAGGATTGAGGATAGAATTAGTGGCAGCACTTCCCGGTAAAGTATCGGTTATCAAAACATCTGACAATATAACGTTATTTTGACCTTCATTTACAGTTGCCATTGGGATTGCACTCCTAGTTGGGGATAGGATAAAAAGTGATACAATTAAATCGAATCGATCGCTCGGCCTGAATTGGAAGCTTCTGTACTCTATTTCGGAAGCAAGCCGATGTTTTTACGCAAATCTCAGAACTTTTTTTGAGAAGTAGGAAAGGGCGATCGCCCCCTCAACCCTAATTACGGAAGCCAGCCCAAGTTTTTACGCAAATCTCAAAACTTTTTTTCCGATATAATTAGGTAAGCGCAAATAAACCTAATGATGTAACAGAATATAAAGTTATGGTAGAAACAATCCAAGCCAAAAATATCGAGCTGCACGACTTAATAGAAAAGTTTGGATTGCAGCGCAATAACGACCCTCAATTTTTTCGAGAGTGGCAAGATAATTTACCCGAACTTACAGATTTGGAAAAGCAAGCTTTAGATGAAGTTAAGAGCGACTACATCCACTTGTCAGACTACAGAATTCTGGAACCTGTAGTTAAGTTAGTGGTGCTTTCTCCCTTGTTGAGAATGGCGGGATTTTATCGCGCGCCGTTTTATTTGACAGGTGAAAAAGAGGTGAGAATCGAATCAGATGATGAGGGAACTATTGTCACGGGACGCCTCGATTTACTGGTTTTCACACCTGAGTTTTGGGTGTTAGTAATTGAGGCAAAAAAAGCACAGTTATCGCTAGAAGCTGGAATTCCCCAAGCTTTAGCATATATGCTGGGCAGCCCCCATCCTGAAAAACCTGCTTTGGGGTTTGTTACGAATGGCATTGATTTTATCTTCTTGAAATTGACGAAACAAGGAACGCCGGAGTATGCTCGTTCAGAACGATTTTATTTAGATAATAGCGATGGCTTGTACACTGTGCTGAAGGTGTTAAAGCGTTTTGCTCAATTGTTCCGGGAATAGGTTTGTTGTTTGGCGAAGAGAATGGAATGACGATCGCCCTTTTTATGCTTGTGCTTGAAGGACGATCGCCTAGATTTTCTGTGAATTAAGAGATTTCTGTTGTCGATAACTTCTGCACAATACTCATAGAAATGATTTACCTGCACAAGTAAAAATTGATAGTTGCAAGCCTTTGGTTTCGGTAGTTTCTATTTTTTTGTTCGGAGTTCAAAGGTTCCTTTTGGACAGTTTGGTTCTGGTAATGCTTCTCCAGTAACCACAATTTCATTACCTTCAACCTTTACCTCTTTACTTTCAAAACCTAATGTGAATTTACTCTCGTTAGTGTTGAGTAATAAATTGGTTTTAGCAGAGGAAGTAATTGTACCCTGAATAGAGGTATTGTATCCGTAAAAATTGTGGATTCCTTGGTAACTTAAAGCACCTGTCGCAGACTGAAATAAATCTGCTGATGCTGAGGATGGAAGCTTCGTACACTTGCCTTCTTTATCAATTCGATAAACAGGAAATTTGAAGGCCCAATTTCTAGTAGTCTTCAGATCGATATTAGTTGCTGAAGGAGGAGTTGAAGGAAAAGTTGGAGAATTACTTAATTCTGAACTAGATGGGTTCTGGAGAGAACTAGGGCTTGGAGTGTCCCCTGATGATACCTTGTCTCTACCTGCGATATCTTTACCCGCAATTGCTTGACCACCAGTACCACTGCCACCACTACCGCCAGTACCACTGCCACCTTGGCCTCCAGTAACATTGAAAATGGGGTTATTCTGGTTCTTCAACACAAAAAAAACACCACCTCCTAAAGCAAGCAAAGCAAGTATAGCTACTAAACCAGTACCAGCGAACTTAAAGCCTCCGCTACCTTTACGAGTCATGTTATCCTCCTGAGTAATAACCTAATAGCTGCCTCTACACCATACCTATCTCTACATTAGAGTGGAATAGCTTTTCCGATTTTGGGGAATAAGATGGACAATTTTAGAAAGATGCTAGGAATCGCCCTCTCAATCTTTATTACGGAAGCCAGCCCAAGTTTTTACGCAAATCTCAAAACTTTTTTTTCAGACAGTATGGAAGGACGATCGCCCGTATTTTTCCTCAATTAACTTATCGTTGAATTCAGAGATTTCTGTTGCTGTTTGCGCTGCATCCGCCAGCGGGAAATCACAGCACCAAAAGCTAAAGTCCCCAATACAGTAGTCGGTTCGGGCACAGGTTCCGCAATCCGATAAGCATGGTTGTCAGTCTCAAATGCAGGAGCACTCGAAGCTAGAACTACTTTGTTAAAAGACTCGTTTTTTTCAGCAAAGAAATTTACATAGGTATTAAAGGAACTATTAACACCATTCAACAACTTTAGAAGAACATTGTCTTGGTAGAAAGCAATGCTATTATAACTATCAAAGGAACCTAAGTACATACCAAAGTAATCAATTTTTTCAGCAAAGCTAATGCTGACATTATTATTTCCTCGACTATCGCCAAATGGCGCAACTGTAAGGTATTTTGTGTAGTCATCGCTTGGCGTCCAAAAAACTGAATCGATGGTGCCTGAAACAACTGTAGGGCCGATACCGGGAGCCGAGTAAATAACAGGGCCAGATGTTGGCGCACCTGACTCGAAATCAATTGTTTTTGCCCCAGGTACGCTAGAGAATTGCCCTTGTCCGGGAACTGATGTACCTCCAAAAGACACCATAATCGCACTTACTGGGTTCGTAATTCCAGCCCAAATTGTTGCTCCGATCGCAACCATCGATAATTTCTTCACAGCACTCATAGGAATGATTTCTCCGAATAACTAAAAGTTGATAATCGCAAAATTTCTGAAGTGCGATCGCCCTTTTTTTCTAGAAGTTCGATCGACCTCTTGTTATTACTTACGGAATCCGACTAAATTTTTTACGCAAATCTGAGAACTTTTTTTCAAAGACTTTGGTATTTGTGAGTTGTTAGTCAGCGCAAAATCCGCCAGAGAATTAATTCCCACAGCGAGTAGCTAAAGTCCTCTCAAAGAGGACTTTAGCTGGCGATAATTTATCTGTGTTTGGCAGTCGGTTTTTAACCGACTTTCGCTATGAGGCGGGGGTTTAAACCCCCGCCGGACTTTCGCTATGAGGCGAAAATTTCAATCCCCGACGGACTAAAACGAAGTGCAATACTTCAAATTAATCAACCGTTGAATTCAGAGCTTTCTGTTGCTGTTTCCGCTGCATCCGCCAACGGGAAATCACAACACCAAAAGCTAAAGTACCCAAAACAGTAGTCGGTTCGGGAACTGACTCCGGATCGTTAATCGAAGTTGTGTTATTTCCCGTAGAGAAACTCGCACCGACATGAGTCACTTTATTAGGGCTATATGAATATAGATTCTCGATAATTTGGATAGTTCGATCGCCCCCATTCGCATTCAGAATATGCGTCCCGACTGGAACATTTGATGTCGAAAGTCCCTGCAAGTTATTGGCAAAAAAGTCAGCTCCTACAGGCTGAGGATTCAGCATTAAATTCCCCACAAAAGAACCGTTAGCGGTGATGTTCTCAAAACCAGTAAACAAACCATCGAAACCGAAGTTAGTTAAAATTTGGTTGGCAGTGTAAGCAAAATCATTATGATCCGTACCAATTAGAATACCGCCCCCTGCATTTTTAAGAGCTAAAGCTTGGTTGATTGTTGCTGCTGTCGCTGAAGGAGTGAGGGTCGTAGTTTCTTTGTTTCGGATAGCGAAGGAACTGTCTAGAATGAATTCTGGCTGCTTGTTGGCCGCCCAAGCATTAATCGCGCCAAAATCTACTGTGTTGAGAATCGATGTTTGATAAATACTCGTGTCGAACCAAATCTGGTTGTAAAACCCAACAGGCTTAGCATTGAGCCATAATCCGAGGCTGCCAGGAACCTGAGCCTGAACGAAATCAACATCGAATACTGTTCCACCTTGATAATTTTCTAAGGTGTTAGCGATCGCCCCGCGAAAGTCTCCTAAATTTCCAGTTCCCGGGCCGCGAGTCGAATTCAGGTAAAGAATGTTAGCGGTCGATCGAGCCTGCACAGGAGGAGACATTTTTCTCAGCGAATCAAGGAAATTATCTCGCGTGACTTTCTCTCCTGGCAATTTGTTCAAAAAATCGATTAAAGTCAAGTTATTGGCTTTCTGAGAAAGCAATGTTTTGGCTTCTTGCTGTTCGGCTTCTGTGGAATCTGGCGGTAATAAAAGTTTGATTAAATTTGATAACTGATCCGCCGATGGAGGATTGTTTGTGTCGATACTTATGGGTTTGCTTAGCTGTTCGCGAAACTTTTGTACTAAAGATTGCTTGTCACCATTGATTTGAGCTATTGATGATAGTAAACCAGCCAAAACAATAAAATTAGAGGGGGCATTCCCGGTATTTACAAAATTTTCTAGCTCGGCAATCTTGATTTCTCTAACAGAACTTGTTGAAGAATATTCATCAGGAAGCACGATCGTTTTCGCTGCTAATCCCGGTGCAGCTACTCCAAAACTCAACCCTAATGCTAAAGTCCAGAAACTCCCTCGCACCAGCCAATTTGAAATTGACGGCATAAGTTTCACCCCAGTTTGAATAGCAGACATAAAACCCGATCGCCCTTAAGCTTCAAAAGAACAACTTCAAAAAAACAATAGTTGTGCGGGACGATCGCGCCTCCTCAGATAAGTGCCAGCAGCGCCGCTATCCGGTAGGGATCGACCCCTCACCCTTAGTACGAAACAACTCCACACTTTTTACGCAAATTTCAAAACTTTTTTTTCAAAACTTACACATTCAGCGCGAGGGGCGGGGTTCAAGGTGATATCGCAGTCAGCCCCGCACACGCAAACGTAAAGTTTTGTAACAATTCCCCACAAAAATGCGTAAAAACTTCCGACTCGATCCGTACATCAAATAGAGATTCCCCAAAACAGTACAAAAATCCCAAGAGGAGTGAGGAGATTGAGATGCCCCAAAGGAGTGAGGAGATTGAGATGGAGGATGAAATCGATTTACGCCTCAAACGCCTAGCTGTCGAAGCCCAACAGCAACCCGCCGGCAGCCATCAGCGAAAAACCGCATTAACCAAATTGATGGACGAAATTTACAGATCCGGCACGTTGGGGCATCCCCAAAGAGGACAGTACCCTGCTGGCGTTTACGAAGACCTTTATAGCGAAGCACTTCTGAAAACATTTGAGTATATCCGTCCAAATATTGACACCTACGATTCAGAAAGACCCCTAATGGGTTGGGTTAATTGGATTCTAAACCTTCGATTTTCTGATGCCACTCGAAAATATATGAATCAAACAAGACGCGAACTTTCCATTGATGACTTAGATAAAATAGAGCAAGAATCGCAATCCGATGAAATGAATACATGGGTGCGTGAATTGATCGAAGAAGATCCAGACGGTCTTTTTAGAAGTGTTTCATTTAGAGAACGACCGGATATCACCTGGCAAGATATAGCTCTTGCTAAATTAAATGGTGAGACTTTTGAGAACATCTCCGAACGAATCGGGCTTCCTTTAACAACTATTAACAGCTCATTTAATAGAAATTTGCGTGATTTTCGCGATTACTTTCGCAATAATTTTTAGATACAATCTAGCAAGAGAACAGAGAAACTAATGATGAGTAAAACGATCGAACCAATTACTTTCACAGTCCCGCTATCCTTGGCGGCTCATGACATCGCCCGACAGTGCGCCGAAACATCCCAGCCGAAAAAATTCAAACAAGTTTATCTCAATACCTTGGCAGTATATGCAGTAGATTATTACCTGCGATTGATGGGATTTGAAACCAATTGGGAAAACAGCGACAGTCGCGATTATGTCATGCTGAATTTTCTGGATGTTGCCGATTTAGATGTCGCCGGTGCAGGCAAAATAGAATGCCGTCCCGTCTTGCCGGATTCTCAAACTTGTCACATTCCCTCCGATGTTTGGGACGATCGAATCGGCTACGTTGCCGTACAATTAGATCGGTCTTTAACAGAAGCAACCCTATTAGGATTTGCTCAAACAGCCGCCGCAGAAATTCCCGTTGCTGACTTAAGAGGATTTGACAATTTCCTTGAATATTTGAGCGATATCGAACAAACACCTACTGCAAACAACCGCAGTAACATCCCAAAAACAGTCAACTTAAAACATTGGTTTGAAGGGATAATTGACGAAACTTGGCTCACCGTAGAACAGTTGTTAAATCCCCGGCAAGTTGAAATGATGTTTAGTTTCAAAAATGCCATTACAATTTCACGCGGTACGCCAATTGACTTGGGAATGCAGCTAGCAGGGGAGTCAGTAGCGCTGATAGCTACGCTCCTACAATCACAACCCGATTCAGAAGTAGATATTACGATGCGAGTGCATCCGACTGGAAGCTCAAATTGCTTGCCCGAGGGATTGCAATTAACGGTGCAGGATGAAACGGGAGAGACTGTTTTAATGGCAGAATCGAGAGAGTCGGATAACTTCATTCAGTTACAATTTAGTGCTGAATCGGGAGAATCTTTCGGCATTACTGTTGCCTTGGGAGATGCAAGTGTAACGGAAAAGTTTTGTTTTTAAACTAGGCTCTTAGCCCCGTTATTTCTTTAGTCCGCGCAGGCGGACTTCGTTCGTATAGAAGCGATTTTAATCGCCCAGTCTTATCAGGCTTTTGCCAGATTCGTAACGATTCAAACTATTAACTGTTCCCTAAAAATCATGCTGCAAAACTTCAGAAACCAAAATCTTCAAGGACAATCATTCAAAAATCAAAACCTCACAAATACAGATTTTTCCGATTCTGACATTCGAGGTGCAGATTTTACAGGGGCAAATCTCGCGGGTGCTAATTTCAAAAATGCCACAGCCGGATTAGCACCCCGCCAACTATTGGTAGTAGTAATAATTGCAGCAGCATTGTCAGGAATTGGGGGGGCTGCCTCTACATTTGTTGTGGACCCTATAGACAATTCTATGGTACCTCAATATAATCGGGAATCCATTTCTATTTCAAATGCGATCGTCCTGTTTTTAGCAATGGCATGTATCTGGGTTGCGATCGTTAGTCAAGGCATCCAAAAAGCTTTGGGATATTTAGCTGTTACTGCTGCTGTATTGGTAGCTTTAATTAGTATTTTGGGTGGCATATCATCTGCAAAATACCCGATATTATCTTGGATGAGAAATTTTAGAATTGGTTGGGTAATTGATGCTTTTAATGGTAAAATTACCGCAGAGACTAATCCTATTCCATCTTTAATTGCGAATTTAATTATAATTGCGACCGGAAGCATAACTGTAGTAATAGCTTTGTCTTTAGCCATTGCTTTGGCTGCGGTAGTGGGAGGTAAAAAACTTGCACGTTTAGTTATATTCGAGGCCGTAGCTACAGGCGGGATTGGTGGATATTTTCTGTTCAGAAATGGAACCAAATATTTAAAAATGAAGCTTTTAATTAAAGCGGAAATAATTGACAATACAAACAATCAATGCAGCGATTCTTTTAATCGTTGTGTCGAACCTTTTGCCGATCCGCCTTTAGTTATTTTCATCATCGCTGTGAGTGTCATTTTAGCTTTAGCTTGGGTTGGATTGGGAATTTACGTCGCTAACAGAGTGTCAGCAGAAGACGATAAATACGCCTTAATTCGCCAGTTGGCAGTTGCCATTGCAGCGATTGGAGGCACCAGCTTTCGCCGCGCCAATTTAACCAATGCCAATTTCAGTTACGCTACTCTGAAAAACACCGATTTCACGCAAAGCAATATCACTCGTACTTTGTGGCACAAAAGCTCGATGCTTGACTGGGCAATACCGGGCGCAACTATCTTAAATAACCCAAAGATTCGAGACTTATTAGTCAGCAGAAACGGTAAAGATAAATCCTACGAACAAGCCAATCTGAGAGGAGCAAATTTAAGCGATGCCGACCTTTGTGGTGCCAATCTCAGAAATGCCGACCTCACCGATGCCACCCTAGAAGCTGCTAATTTAGATCGAGCAAATTTAACTCAAGTTCAAGCCATTGGTGCTAATTTTAGCAACGCTCAAATGACAGGTGTTTGCGGCTTGGGAAGCTGGAATATTGACAGTACCACTAACTTAGAATGGGCAGACAGTCGGTGGATTTACCTGCTAGAAGACCCAAAACCGGGAACGGACGATCGAGAACGCCGACCCCACAACGTAGAATTTGAATTTGCACCGGGCGAATTTACTAAGTTTTTTCAAGAGGTAACAAATACAGTTGACTTAATTTTCCGCCAAGGCCTCGATGCTACAGCTTTCAATCAATCTTTCGTGCAGGTGCAAGTGCAAAATGAAGGCACGGAATTGGAACTTCAAGCAATAGAAAACAAAGGCGATGGCGTAGTAGTTGTCAAAGTCAATGTTCCTGTGGATGCAGACAAAGCTAAAATTCATCAGGAATTGATGCAAGCTTACGATGAAAAGTTAGCGGCTTTAGATGCCAAATATCAAGCACAGTTCGACAGATATCAAGCACAGTTCGACAGCCAAACAGCACAGATCGAAACCCAAACATCAATTATCGAACGCATCAAACAGCAAAATGCTGACAAACTAGCCCTGATCCAAAAACTAACGGCTCAAAAACCAGATAAATTAGCTATCCTTACCATAGAAAATAGCACAGAAACTCAATCTGCGACAATTAGAGTTGAAATTTGGTCAGACGACGACCATTTTTTACCTAAAAAATTTACGGGCGAGTTGCCGCCAGCAGCAGAAGTTGTGGCACTTTACCGTCAGTGGCAGTCGCAGTATAACGCTCAACTTCCTTCTGGGCCAAAGAGAAGCAATCCCGCCGACAATTGCTCGAATTCCTACCGCATCAAATACAACGAAAATCAAACAACAAATTTTTCGATCGACAGCTTAAGAACCTCCGCCCAACAATTTGAAACCAGCTTGAATGCTTGGCTAAAATCCGATTCATTTCGCATCATCGAAGATAAATTGCGTCAAAATTTTGACCCCAATGACGAAGTGCGAGTAGTCATCCAAACTCAAAACGATCTGCTGTGGCGCATTCCGTGGCATTGCTGGGAGTTTTTTCAAGATTATCCGAAAGCTGAAGTAGCTTTAAGCGGGCCGAATAACGATCGAAAAGTTAAAGTTGCTGCTAGAAATCGGCTGAGAATCTTAGTAATTTTGGGAGACAGTCAAGGAATTGACGTGAATGCAGACAGGCAAATTATCGCCAGTTTACCTGCTGCGGAAATTGTCATTTTAGAACAGCCAACTAAGGAAGAGTGCGATCGCACTTTGGGAGACGAAAAAGGTTGGGATATTTTGTTTTTTTCCGGCCACAGTTACAGCAAAGCAGATTGCAGTACGGGTGTCATTCAACTCAACGAAAAAGAACAGCTAACAATTGAAGAATTAAGAGATGTTTTGTCAAGTGCGATCGCCCGCAATTTGCACTTAGCAATTTTCAATTCTTGCGACGGTTTGGGATTGGCGAGACAGCTAGCAGATTTGCACTTACCTCAAACGATCGTCATGCGGGAACCTATGCCCGATCGCGCCGCCCAGAAGTTTTTAAAAGACTTTTTGAGTTATTATTCTAGTGGTAAGTCTTTGTATGTTTCGGTGCGGGAAGCGCGGAAAAAGTTGCAAAAACTCGAACCAGACTTTCCCAATGCGAGTTGGCTGCCGGTTATCTGGCAGAATCAAGCGGAACGCCCGCGCAATTTGGTAAGTGCGATCGATTCTGAAAGTCGATCGTTTTATACCAATTTAATGTGAAGTTGCACAGATCTCGATCCCCCTAAATCCCCCTTAAAAAGGGGGACTTCAAGAAGCGGACGGTTCCCCCTTCTGTAGGGGTGGTGCCCCCGTGCCCGCCCTGGCGTTGGGGGGATCGAATTCTATGCAGCTTTATAAAAAATTGGTATTAGTAATTTTAATTGCATTAAAACAGGGGATGGTGGTTATGCTCGATCGCAAGTTGTTGTTGATTTGTTTTTACCGAAATTTGTGCAATTCGATCGAACTGAGATCTTGCACCGCTGTCAAAAACCGGGTTTCCAGCAAAAATGTCAATGCCAGTGGATTCACTTTAATTGAGTTGCTTGTGGTAATTTTGATTATTGGGATTTTAAGTGCGATCGCCCTACCGACATTTTTGAGGTTAATCGGCAAAGCTAAAGAAAGTGAAGCCACGCAGTATATTAGCTATTTGAACAAACATCAAACCGCGCAATATTTAGAAGCAACGGGATTTACCAACTCTTTCGGTACGCTATCATTTCCCCAACAGCAAACAGCAACTTCTGCCGCCGCTATCTTAACTACTTTGGGCTTTTCCGTGCGCGAAAGCAAGAATTATTTGTACGGCATCAAAGTTGCAGCTTACAATAACCAACCGCTAGCAGTTCAAGTAGCTTTGGCGAAAGATTTAGGAACTCAATCTTTTTTCGGAATTGTCTATGCTAAAGATAGTAATATATTAGTTCCATGCGGCCCTGTGGGAGTTGATGTAAGTTTATCTTCCCCGGTGTTTAAACAATTACAGGTTTTGACAAAATTGCTCTCAACTCCTCAGAGTTATTGCCCTCAGTTATTTTAAGAGAACAGCATCGTAATTTTAATAGCATCGATATTACAGCAGATTGCAGGTTTCTGAGGTATGTTCAATAGCTTGTAGGGACCAGGCAGTGCCGTGTCCCTACCGACGGTGCGGACTTCACATACCTGAAAAATGCTGTATCTCGACGCGGACGATCGAACTGACCCAAAATTGGCGAGTGTTTGTAAAGCTTTGTAACAATCGATCGGTATTTTGCATAAAAGCAGTCGGCTGGGGCTGATAGGTAGGTAGAGGTTGTGGATGCAGTGGCGGTTGCGGTTCGGCAAAGTTGAGGGCGCACAACAACAAAGCATTCAGGACTGACGCAACTGGTACAGTAAGGGCGATCGCGCGCCATTTTAGCGATACGATACATGGGGAAACAGTTTGAGCGATAAAATCGCCACAATCGGCGACAGCAAAGGCGATACAGCCAACGAAGCTGGACTCTCCCACCGACAGCGATTATCATTCTGGAACCCTGTATTCTCGTAGAAAACTCGGTTTCTGGACGGCGAGGCGCAAGTTTTAGTAAAGTTTTATAACAAATTGCTGTGTCAGCGCATAAAATCTCGATCGGCACCCCGATAAATATACAGGGTGCTCGTTCTCTACCATGCAAACAAGCAATGCCAACCCAACTATCGACTCTGAGGTGCACGTGAAAAAATTCAAAAAAATGTTTGAACTGAGATCTTGCACCTTTCTCAATTAGCCATACTGCCAGCCGCTAACAGTGATGTCAAAACCTTGCTGGCGAGCTAAACTTTGGGTGCGATCGCTCAGTCAGGCCAAAAATACCACTTGTACGTGGTTGTTTTTTTACCCATTTGAGCATTTCTATACTGCCAAAAGCACTATCGCCTAAAATTCTGATTTCATAATGCGCTGTTAAGGTTTTTGGCAGAGTTTTTAGCAATCTTTGACCGAGTTTTATGGGGGATAGCTCTTCTTTGCCTCGATAGACTCGGAACCCCCAGGGTATGCGACTTCTTCCCACCTGTACGTAGAGAACTACCAAATGCAATCCTCGTTGACCATTATAGACCCTAATTAACTTCCCTAAACCTGAGAATTTACCAACTTTTTCCAAAGTTGTCAGATCCAAAATTACCGTTAAAATTGGTCGCCGCCCCAGCCCCCTTTCCGCTTTGACTTGCCGGATAATCTCGACTCGCACAACTCGAATTATCGCGCGTACAGACCATTGGTAATGATTGAGAAAGCGACTAATTGCGCTAGGGCTTACTGTTTGAGAGTGCTGGGGTAAACTTTGCCCTGTTGCTTCCAGAAATAGCCCTAGCAAGGCTCGCAGACTTTTTTGTTGATATCTAGTGGGCATTAAATCCATCATGGTAAAGAAATTCAATCCTGCTGATGCCAGCAAAGTTAAAGAAAGCACTAAAATTGCTATTTTTGTGGGTGTGTTCATGAGCCTGAATTGTATTTACGTTCAGCCTACGACTTTTGCCGGTGGTTGAGCGTAGTCGAAACTCTATATTCGGGCTTCGACGCTTCGCTCAGCCTACACATTTTATTTTCCCACACCAGCGGGCTGCTGGCGGTTTCGCACTTCCAGAAAAATCAACAAAGCATTAACATCAGCCGGATTCACCCCACCAATTCTCGACGCTTGCCCAATAGTCAGCGGCCTCACCTTAGTCAACTTTTCCCGCGACTCCTTCGAGAGAGTTGTAATTGCCATATAATCCAAATCCCCAGGCAATTGTCGGCGTTCGTGTCTGACAATTTCATCAATTTGATTTTGCTGTTTTTGGAGATAGCCAGAATATTTGATATCAATTTCTGCACCTTCTTTCTCAGCTAATTTCAGACTAGAATTGCCTAAATTGTACCGTTCCAAATCTACATAATGAAAACCCGGACGACGCAACAAATCAGCCAGAGTAATCGAACCTTTAATCGATTGTTGAGTTTCAGCAAAAATCTGCCGACCCAGCTCCTCGTGCTCTTTTACCCGCGTCGAATACAAGCGTTCCTTTTCGGCTACTATATTAGCTTGTTTGCGATCGAACAACTCCCAGCGTCGATCGCCAATCAAACCAATTTCCCGTCCCAGCGGAGTCAAGCGTTGGTCAGCATTGTCCGATCGTAACAATAGCCGATATTCCGATCGCGAAGTCAACATCCGATAAGGTTCCCGCAAATCCTTCGTACACAAATCGTCAATCAAAGTCCCGATATAACTTTGCTCGCGAGGAAACACAATCATATCCTGATTTTTCGCAAACCTAGCCGCATTAATCCCCGCCACAATCCCCTGTGCAGCCGCCTCCTCATATCCAGTCGTACCGTTCACCTGGCCCGCGCAAAATAGCCCTTCAATCTTCTTAGTCATCAGCGTCGGATAGCATTGAGTTGCAGGCAAATAATCATACTCCACAGCATAAGCCGGACGCATCATCTTGCAATTTTCCAAACCGGGAAGAGTCCGCAGCATTTGCAATTGCAAATTTTCGGGCAAACCAGTCGAAAAACCTTGGATATAAAGTTCGGGAATATCTCTGCCTTCGGGTTCAATAAAAATCTGGTGACTTTCCTTATCCGCAAACCGGACAATCTTATCTTCTATACTTGGACAATAGCGCGGCCCCTTCGCATCAACCCAGCCACCATAGACTGGAGAAAGGTGCAAATTATCTCTAATTAATTGGTGAGTTGCTGGCGTAGTTCGAGTCAAGTAACAAGGCATTTGTTCCCGTTCGATCCAAACTTCTGGATCGAAACTAAACCAGCGCACATCTGCATCTCCCGGCTGCGGTTCCAGGTTAGTATAATCGAGAGTTCGTTTGTCAACTCTAGCCGGAGTTCCAGTTTTCAATCTGCCTGTTTCAAAGCCCAAACGGTTGAGAGTTTCTGTCAAACCAACGGCGGCAAATTCTCCGGCACGTCCGGCTGGCATCGACTTATTGCCCACCCAAATCGTGCCGCCTAAAAAAGTGCCTGTGGTGAGAATTACGGCTTTGCATTCAAAGGCAACGCCGAAGTAGGTTTCGACTCCGATTACTTCTTCGTTTTTGCCCAAAACTAAGTCTGTGACCATCGCTTCGCGGATGGTCAAATTCTCTTGATTTTCGACAATATTATTCATGACAGCGGCGTATTCCCGCTTGTCTGTTTGTGCTCTGAGCGCCCATACTGCGGGGCCTCTGGAAGAGTTGAGGATGCGTTTTTGCAGGTAAGTACGATCGGCCATTTTGCCAATTTCCCCCCCTAAGGCATCTACTTCGTTAGTGAGTTGAGTTTTCGCCGGGCCACCGACAGCCGGATTGCAGGGTTGCCACGCAATTTTATCGAGATTGAGGGTGAGGAGAAGAGTGCGACAGCCGAGGCGAGAAGTGGCGAGGGCGGCTTCGCAGCCGGAGTGTCCCGCACCAACTACGATGATGTCGAAACTGTCTTGGAATTGTACTGGGGTTTGTGCGGTCATTCGATTTGAGATTTGAGATTTGAGATTTTAGATTGAAAAATAGACTCGACGGATCTATCTGGTGGCTTGTACCTTGGATGTTTGCGATCGATAGAAGCGCAGGCGATAAACGAGATTTTAGTTTTGTCTTTATTCTAGTATAAGTTAACAGCTAAAAAATACCGATCTAGCGTTTATCAGGTAGATGAGGTATAATCTAAATGACTCGAACTAACCGAACAATATAGAATCCAAAGTACAACACCGATCGAGAAATTCATATTTGATGACATCTTGTGGTGTTACTGTTTCAACACTTAGAATGTAGATTGAGGTGATTTGACTCTTGCAGATTACATTTCTCGGAACTAGCTCAGGCGTACCCACGCGATCGCGTAATGTATCCAGTATCGCCCTCCGTTTGCCCCAGCGAGCGGAACTTTGGCTATTTGACTGCGGCGAAGGAACTCAGCACCAATTCCTGCGCAGTGACCTCAAAGTCAGCCAACTGAGCCGCATTTTCATCACTCACCTGCACGGCGACCACATTTTCGGCTTAATGGGTTTGCTGGCTAGCTGCGGTTTGGCGGGGAATGTCAAGCGCATTGATATTTACGGGCCTCCGGGACTTGAAGAATATTTGCAAGCTGGCGTTCGCTATTCTCAAACTCATTTTTCCTACCCAGTTAAGGTACACAAAAGTCATCCCGGAGTCATCTATGAAGATGACGAATATATTGTGAGTTGTGGCCCTTTAAAACATCGAGTTACTGCTTTCGGCTACCGCATAACTGAGAAAGACCGTCCGGGACATTTTGACGTAGAAAAAGCGAAAGCTGTTGGTATTCCATCGGGGCCGCTTTACGGTCAGTTAAAACAAGGAAAGACGGTCAAGTTATCGGATGGGCGACAATTTAAAGGTACTGATTTTTGCGGTCCGGATCAAGTTGGGCGCAAGTTTGTTTACTGTACCGATACGGTTTATTGTGACGGCGCGGTGGAATTGGCGAAGGATGCTGATTTGTTGGTGCATGAAGCTACTTTTGCTCATCAAGATGCTCAAATGGCGTTCGATCGACTGCATTCAACTTCGACAATGGCCGCTCAAGTGGCTTTGAGTGCTGGAGCGAAACAGCTAATTATGACACATTTTAGCCCGCGCTATGCTCCCGGAAATGCGATCGTCCTGGATGATTTGCTCAAGGAAGCGCAGGCAATTTTTCCGAATACGAAAATGGCCTATGACTTTTTGACTTACGAAGTGCCCAGGCCTGTTGAAAAGTAGGATTATTTAATTTGGTTTGAGATATTAACGGGACTTAAACAAAAAATTAGTGTGGTATAATCCTTAATCTGCATTGGTAAAGCTATTTAAGCAAATCGCGATCATCGCCTCGAAACATTGTACGACTAGCTTCCCAACCTAACATAACTGTTTTACGATCGACTCCCCAGCCAAAGCCGCCGATTTCCCCAGATTCTCGAATGACTCGATGACACGGAATTAAATAGCCGATCGGATTTTTACCGATCGCATTTCCGACAGCTCTCGCGGCAGTTGGCCGATCGACCATTTGAGCTATAGTCTGATAAGTTGCGATCGTACCAAATGGCAATTTCAAAAGTGCTCGCCAAACTTGAATCTGAAAATTAGTGCCTTTCACCAACAGCGTTAGAGATTTTTTCTCGCTGAGATTTTCGGAATTTAAAATTAGGTTACATAAGGGTTTAGTAGCTTGTTCATCGCAGATAATTTCAGCGTTTTTCCATGCTAATCTTAGTTTTTGTGCTGCGGTTTGTTCATCTATTGAATCGAAGAAATAAAGATTATACCAAATCCGGGTTACTTACCCCCTTTATGATGGCGAAAAAAAATTTACTCGCTTGTGTGATTTTAAAAACCCCAACTTGGGGAATTTTTTGAAGGAAAGCTGTCGCCAATTTCCCGAAATTTAGCTGGCTTAACAATTAGTAAACAAGTGAATATATTCGCGCTCATAAGGCGAGCGCTCGTTGATATTCCTGTTAGATAAATTCACCGCCAAACCAGCAGTTATCCTTCACCAGGCAAGCAGTTTTGTGGCCACCAATAATAATTAGTCAGATTTTTGATGGGTTCTGTCATAGTTGCTGATAAAATTTGACAGCGTTCTTCGAGAACGGCTTCCAAGTCTTGTATTCGATCGAAACTTTTATTGACTAATGGTTCATCAGCCACAGACCACAGCCTTTCTGCTGGCTGAAGTTCGGGAGAGTAAGGTGGTAAATATTCTACATAAATTCCTGATGGTAGAATCACTTTGTCACTCATATGCCAGCCAGCTCTGTCCATGACTAACAAGATTTTTTTCGAGGTGCCGACTCCTGTTTGTAAGGCAAACTGTTCTAATACTAAATTCAACCATTCTATATTGACTCTCGGAATGATAAACCATTCGGTTTTTCCGGTTGGAGGGTTGACAAATCCGTAAAGATATACCCATTCGTAACGGTGGTAAACCACTGCTGATGGTCTTTCTCCAATGGGAGCCCACACTTTACGGATAATGGGTTTGAGTCCTACTCTATGTTCGTCGAATGACCACACCTCTATCTGATGTGAAGGAAACTCTTGTTGCATTTCCCTTACTCGGAAATCGAGTTTTTTTTAAATTCTTCTTGTTCAAATTCATCGCCTTTTCGATGTCGAGGTCGAGGTCTTTGGGGTGAGTAACCACAGTTTTTGAGGTATTCCCATCCTCTTTGTTTGCCGACTTGTTGCCTCCCGGTTTTTTGAGCAATCCATAATGCAACTTTTGGTCCGCTCCAGATGCCTCGATCGGGCGATTCTCCTTTTAAACTTAAACGCAGTTCTTCTAATTGAAGAGTGTTGAGTAAGGCATGGCTGGGACGCTTTTTTGGGGGCAGTTTTTTCCGCAGAATCGCTATCTCTCCTTGTTGATTGTAGCCCTTAACTATTTCTTTAGCATAGTCATAATTAATGCCGATTACTTTGGCTGCCTCTTTAATAGTCCAACCGAGCGAAATTAACCACAGTAATTGCCAACGACGGCCTTCTACTGGGTGAGTTGCCTCTCGATAACGCTTTTTAAGTTCAAAAGAACTCAAGTAGGGTGCTAGATGTGCCACTCTTGTCATCTTGAAAGTTTGAACCATGAACTGATATTGACGATCGTAACTGATGAACGCCCTCGGCTGTGCTGTCGATCGCCCGTTGTGGGGTCGATCGTCCGCAGTTGTGTCGATCGCCCGTTGTGGTGTCGATCGTCCGTTGTGGTGTCGATCGTCCGTTGTGGTGTCGATCGTCCGTTGTGGTGCGATCGTCCGTTGTGGTGTCGATCGCAGCGTCCACCAGGCAAGGTTCATCAACACGAAGCAAGAGAGTTAGCCAGACCCTGATTCCATCTGCCATTACATAACTGGCGAGTGTGCTGATGGTAGCTGGGTTCTGTTCGCCATCATAAAGGGGGTAAGTAACCCGGATTTGGTATTACAAATACCACGGGCAGTTGTTGCAATAAGGCGATCGCCCCGGCAATCCGGTGATAATCTTCGTTACCATAGACACTCGCATTCTGCATCGAATTCATCAGTCTAAGTCAAGGGAATTAGGGTGTTTTCTCACTTTAGCGATCGAGCAAGCTCAAAGCCACCCGTTTCTTGCGGTGAATGTATAGTAGTTGATAGTTGACCCTTCGACTATGCCAGCGGGCAGGCAGTTGACAGTTGACAGGAATGCAAGACCTTTGTTATGTCGTTTCCGGTTGCATCGAAAGATAATCTAGATGCACGACAGCTTAACCGCCTCGCAACTGCTTGACCAAGTGAACTAATTCTGGTAAAATTAGCTTTTCGATCGCGAGTTTCACTCCATTGCTAGAACCGGGAAGAGAAAACACTAATTTGCCTTGATAAACGCCAGCAACAGCACGAGATGCGATCGCCCTGGAACCAATTTCTTGATAGCTCAAAAACCTAAATATTTCCCCAAATCCCGGTAAAATCCTGTCGAGTAAACTCTCCATCACGTCATAAGTCGTATCTCGCGGAGAAATACCTGTTCCGCCACTAAAGACGATCGCATCTACATCTTGCCTTTGACAAAAAGCCTGCATTTGTAATGCAATTTTTGCTGCATCATCTTTAATAACTGCGTAAGCTACCACAGAATGACCCGCATCTTTCAGCAACTTCTTAATTAACAAACCGCTATTGTCTGTTTCCGCAGAGCGCGTATCGCTAACAGTAATGACAGCACAATTCACTGTCATTTCAGATAAATCATCGGGGTGAGGAATTTGCGTCATAGTTTCCGATCCGCAGTAATCGGCAATCGGCTCCATGCAAGCAGCCAATTACCAATTACCAATTACCAATTACCAATTATGCCTTGCTAAATCCTAAGCCGTTTGCTTCGGAGTAGCGTTCCATGAAACGCATAAAGCGTTCCCATTCTTCAGGAGTTCTCATTAGGTGAAGAGCTTCCAAACCAGCAGGTTGACCGTTGATGAATTTAGCCTTAACCTCGCGAGTGATGATTTCGCCTTCTTCGTCAATCATGTACATTCCTGTAATGTCTTCTGTACTGCTGTTGCTCAAAGCTTTGGGATTTTCAAAGATAAAAGTGGCAGTGCCTTGATTTCCCGTTTTAGAACGGGTTAAGCGCACTTCGGGTATGGCATCTTCGTCTATACCACGGGAAAATTGAATTCTAGCCATAATTTGACAGTCTAACCTTAAGGATTGCTTAATTTTTTATCATAAAACGATTCGGGTACTCGCAAATCGAGACTTGGGAAGAGGGAGACAGTGGGAGATGGGGGAAAAGCGGGAATCCCCAGAGCAGCGATGAATTTTTGAGCTTTTCAGTCATCCCTCCGACTCGCCTTCTTCCCATGTCCCTCTCTCCCCATCCCCATCCCCCTCTCCCCCCATCCCCCCCAGGGCGGTAACATTGCTCTTGTCAGGGGCAGCAAAGAGTGGCTGCCCCAATGCCTGAAAT
>JAAUPI010000080.1 GCA_012035135.1 Microcoleus sp. CSU_2_2 | reverse complement strand
ATTTGGACACAAACTAAGAGGGTTGGGGACACAGACTATCGCCCAATAAGAAGGGCGGGCTCTCTTGGCACCGCCCCTACCCCCTACATCGATCGAATGGCTTAAGATTCTTTTTAGGAGATGTCTAATATAGTAGAACAGGCAAGATGCCTGTTCCACAAAGAGATGTAAGATCTCAGTTTCAACTAACTATTTAACGATCGCACTTTCAGTCAGAGGTTCGATCGCGCTGGGCGATCGCAACTCGACCACTTCAACAACGGGTAAATCCAGTTCGCCGCCCGGTGCTTCCGGGTGTTCGCGAACAACTGCAACGGCTGATGCTGTATCAGCTACAGCCACATTAGGCTCGACTTCGCCGATCGCATCTAGGTATTCAGAAACACCTGCATTTGCGATCGGATCGATCGACTGTTCAAAAACTTCAAAATTGTCGCTCATGGCGGCACAAGCAGCATTAGCCCGCTTGCCGGTGCGATAACTCATGTACGCAGCACCGCCACCCAAAATCCCAGCTACGCCGAGGAAACCGAGGGCTGCTGCTTTGTACGATTTCCAAGGATTCATTTGATCTGAGCCACCGGAACCAACTAGGGTTGTCCCAGAACCAGATTTAGCAGCGCCCGATTTGCCGTAGGAACAGGGAAAAGCAAATGCAGCATCACCTAAAGCAATGCAGCTCGCGATCGCAGCGGTAGAAACAATGCCAGCTAACACTTGAAACTTTTTCATGGTGCTCTGGAGTTTGTAAAGGAGAGTTAAAAAATTAATGGTAACAGCTCTTTACAAATCTATCAACTCGGCATACCACCGACATCAAGGATCGATCGCATCTGCCCACTACAGCCAAAGGAAGAAGCAAGAAGCAAGAAGGCAAATTTGGTGACAAGCTACTTTTAAGGCTATTTTTGAGAAGACTTAGTTATTGGAAAAAGTGTTATTTTTATGCCAGACAGCAAGAATCAAGGCATTGAGCGATCGCCTCGCCGATTGTTAATTACGGGCGGGGCTGGATTTATCGGCTCGAATTTTGTGCATCACTGGTGCAGTAGCTATCCGGGCGATCGAGTAGTCGTACTCGACGCTTTAACCTACGCCGGAAACAAGCAAACCCTAGCAAGTTTAGAAAGCGGAGAAAATTTTCGGTTTGTACAGGGGAATATCTGCGATCGCGCCCTTGTCGATACATTGCTGCGATCGGAAAATATTGATACTGTTGCTCACTTTGCGGCTGAATCTCACGTAGATCGGTCAATTTTAGGGCCCGAAGCTTTCGTCCAAACCAATGTGATCGGTACATTCACTCTCCTCGAAGCTTTCCGACAACAGTGGATAGCCAAAGGACAACCTGCGGGCGATCGATTTCTGCACGTTTCTACCGATGAAGTTTATGGCAGTCTGGGCCCCGACGATCCAGCCTTTACAGAAACGACACCTTATGCTCCTAACAGTCCTTATTCGGCTTCAAAAGCTGGCAGCGATCACCTCGCCCGCGCCTATTTCCACACCTATGGCGTCCCCACAATTATCACCAATTGCTCTAACAATTACGGCCCCTATCACTTTCCAGAAAAGCTGATTCCTCTAATGTGTCTCAATATGCTTTTGGGCAAGCCATTGCCAGTTTATGGCGACGGTCAAAACGTCCGAGACTGGCTTTATGTACTCGATCACTGCCGCGCTTTGGATGCCGTAATTCACAACGGTAAACCGGGAGAAACATACAATGTTGGTGGCAACAACGAGGTAAAAAATATCGATTTAGTGAAAATGCTATGTCAGCTAATGGACGAATTGGCTGAAGATTTGCCCGCCCGTCCTTGCGAAAAATTAATTACCTTTGTTAAGGATAGAGCCGGGCACGATCGACGTTATGCGATCGATGCCACCAAAATTAAAATTGAGTTAGGTTGGACTCCATCAGTAACAGTTGAAGAGGGTTTGCGACGCACCGTAGAATGGTATTTAGCTAATCGCGATTGGTGGGAACCGCTGCTTTCGGAAGAATATCAGAATTACTACCGAAAGGTTTACGTTAATTAGTCATTAACTTGTAATTGTAGGGTGCGTGACAACAAACAATCTTTGATTCAGCGCTGATGACTGTGAAAAGTCACGCACCACCGTTATGGATGGTGCGTGGCTGTTGAGATTAGGGCTGGGATTTGATGAGTTATTCTCAAGCCACGCACCCTACTGCTAAAGCAACTGTTTCTGCCCGATCAGTTCCACAGAGTTATCAGATTAAGTATTTTCAAAGCTTCTACTAAAAAGAGAAAGCAGCAATGACCGAAATCAACTGGCTCAAGCACCTTCAAGAACCTAAATACTGGCTATTAGGGATAGCAACAGGTTTGATGTCCCTGCACCTAACTCTGACTTCGAGAACAGACAATGCCGACCTATTCGGCACAATGTTACTGTTTTGGGGAGTCGTAGCATTTCTAATTTGGGAAAGGCACGAATCCTTAACTTTAGAAAGCGGGGTTTTCAGCAGCCTATTTGGGCTATCGTTAATGGGTTTAATATTGCTCAAAAGTTCGTCAATCTCTGGGTACGACTTGTTTCTAAGGGCTTCACCTTTATTGTCGGGAATAAGTTTGGCTTTACTCGCTTCAGGAACGAAAGGACTGAAACAATATTGGCAAGAATTTCTAATACTTGGCTATACAGCTATTCCTCCAGGATTAATAGGAGTATTCGTTGACGTAGCAACCTTAACGGCTAAATTTTCAGCTTTTATTTTGCACTATGTAGGATTTGATGTAGTTCGTAAAGGAGTTTTTCTAATTCTGGAAAAAGGCAGCGTGGAAGTGTATCACGGATGTTCGGGAGTGAATGCGATTCTCCAATTATTAGGACTTGCTTTAGTTTTCTTGCTGATGTTTCCTACAACAATGGGGCGGAAAATTGTAGTGCCGATCGTTGCAGTCCTGATTGCATTTATAGTGAATGCAGCGCGAGTTGCTCTCATGGCCGTGCTGGTATCGCTATCTCAACCCCAGGCATTTAAATACTGGCATGAAGGAAATGGTTCGGTAGTTTTTTCGATGATTGCTGTATTAATTTTCGGTGCCTTCTGCTGGTTTGCAATCTTGCAAAACGATCCGCAAAATAATAAAAAACAGAATTGCTAAGGAGAAGGAAGTTCGGCAACGAGCAATGTACGGGATGTAACGGATGTAACGGATGTCAAGGATAGAAGGAAGAAGAACCCCCCCTACCCCCCCAAGGGGGGAAGGAAGAAGGAAGAAGGCTGATGGCAGCTAGCTTGTGAGTTATCCGTATTTTACGTTTAATTAGGTGGACTTACTTAATGGATATTACCTATTGGAAACCAGCGAGGATTTCCCTTTTAGCGATTACGTTGGGAGGGGTTTTGTTAGTGGCAGGAAAGGTTATTTTCTACCCAACTATTGGCAACCGTCAGACAGTCGAGTATAATTTGCCAGAATCTGTACCTCTTTCTGGGTGGCAAATGGTGAAGAGTTCGCCACTTAAAATCGATGATACTTCGCAGGTTAAGGTTGCTAAGAATTATCGATATCAACAAAATCGTGTTTTTTTAGAAGTAGAGATGCGCTATGTTGTAGGAACTAATGGCGATGTTGAAGGTATGATGAAGGGACATACTATTCTCAAGTCATCTCCTGGTAAACTAGCATTAGCCAATATTCAAGGGGTAGGCTTTCACGGAATTTTGCAGCAGCAAAATCGACTGTATCTGAGTTCCTGTATCAATCCTCGCGGTGGCGCTACAGTCACTGGCGAACAGTTTAGATATAATCGTAATACTCAGGACGTGCGGTTCGATCGACTGATGTTTTGGCTCTTGGGAAAAGGGAATATTCAAGACCAGCGGTGTTTTTGGACTCAGATGTCTGTCCCCTTGGATCGAACAAATCCCGAAGATGCCAAGAAAATTCTAGAGAATGCTTGGGTTTCTTGGTATCAGCGGTGGCAGCCACAATTTCCTGAACCTTAATCGGGGCGATCGAGATTTTTCGTAACAATAGGTGTGATTATTGATGAATGACTTACAAGGCGATCAAGGTTTTTCTATATACAGGCTGCGTTGGGTCGGCTACGGTCTATTAATTTTGTCATTATTAGATACCATTGCAGTTCTGACACCAGCCAATTTTGGCAATCGTGTCTGGGAATTGCAGACGATTGGAGGTATTGTGGAACGAGTACCAGTTCCTCTATTAGCAATGACGCTAATATTTTTTGGAGAAGGGTACGATCGCAAAGGTTTAGAAGAGATTTTTTTGAAGTTTTTATCTTGGGTGTGTCTGCTGCTAGCCCTAGTATTTTTGTTGATGTTGCCTTTAGGAATTTTTGGCACAATGTATGTCAACAACCAAAACAACAAGCAAATTAATACTCAAGCCAACCAACAATTAGCTCAGTTGCAGCAGGTGGAAGAACGACTGAACAAGGGTACTTCTGAAGATTTAAAGAAATTGGCGGGGGAACTTAATCGTTTGGGGATACAAACGGATACGCAAAACCCGCAGGAATTGAAAAATCAAATTCTTTCAAGAATTACTCCGGCGAAGGAACGGTTACAGTCGCAGAGTACAGCGGTTCAATCAAATCAGCGGTTGACGCTATTCAAAAATGCTGTTAAGTGGCTGTTGGGCGCGCTGATTTCGAGTGTTTTGTTTTTTACGCTGTGGCGCGGGACTGACTGGGCTCGGTAGTAATGTAGTAGTCATACCAAATCCTGGCATCATACCCCATTTATACCAATAGTATTCGTAGGGTGCGTCGCCACCAACAATTCTAGCTATGGCAAAGGATTCAGCAGCGACGCACCACACCGGATTATTCAGCGAGTAATACCAAATCCGGGTTTCCCATCCCCGTTATAATTGGTATGGTGCGTCGCTATGAGATCTCCCAATAGCAACGAGAGTTGTTCGTAGCGACGCACCCTACATTTACTACATTTACGAGATTATAAAAGGGGTAAGTAACCCGGATTTGGTATAACTAACTCGGAGTTGGAATCGGCAGTAATATAGCGAATCGGGAGTTACACCTTTAAATGTGCAACTCCCGATTATTTTAAGCAACCGGGTTTCTGAATTCAGAAATGTTGAAATTACGATCGCCCCAGCGCGATTTAATCAAAGTATAATGATATTTTCAAAAATGGCAATCTTTTTTGAGTACAATCGATGGCGACACACCCTACGAATTATTAAGGTGCGTCCACGAGCGCCCTACCATCTAAAATCTATAATCTAAAATCTCAAATTGAGCGATCGTATTTTCTAGTTTTTCGGCAATGCCTTCTACCCAGTTTTCATCTTGTTTTGTATAGCTGCGCGGCGCGTTAGCACCTAAAATTAAAACGCCTTCAGTACCCAGAGGCTGACAGATAACTCCTTGAGTATTTTCTGGCAAATAGTCGAATTCGATTTTGCCGGGATAGATATTCAGATTTACTAAATAAACTGGTTTGTTTTTATCGAGCACTCGCTGCAATATTGGCCCTGGTTTGACTTCAGGATTGATGCCTAAAATGCCGCGCCTCAATAAAACTTTTCCTCGATATACAATGACGATCGCCCTTGTGGCTGTATTTGTCAAGAGCAAATGCGACGCCCAAGCTAATTCTATTTTGACCGCATCTGGCAAATCCGGCGCAAACTCGAAGCCTTCTTCGCCGATAAGCTGTACTGAATCGGGCGATCGCGCTTGTACCTGTTGCCACAATAAACCTGTTAAAATCAGCAGGGCGCTGACAATTACTCCCAAAGCATCCGATCGAGCTTGAGAATCAGTTATTTGCTCCGTCAGCAAGCGGTTAACCATCAGCAGCGTACCTGCCAATCCTCCCGCCACTAACGGCAATTGCCGTAAAACTCTATTTGGATCGGATTTAGTCATTAATTGATGGTAATGGGTAATTGGTAATTGGTCATCAGTCATCGATCGACAAAATGACTAATGACTAATGATTGCTTTCGAGTCAACTGTCAACTGTCAACTGTTTACCCAATTTCCCCAGGTTCGACAATTCGCTGGAACAAATAACCCGTGCCGCGCGCCGTTAAAATTAATTCGGGATTGCTAGGGTCGTCTTCCAACTTTGCCCTAAGGCGCGAGATGTGAACGTCCACTACACGGGTATCTACGTGGCGTTCTGGCGTGTATCCCCACACTTCCTGCAAAATTTCCGATCGCGAAAAAGGCTCTCCAGAACGGCTTACCAGCAGCTCTAACAAGCTGAATTCCATACCCGTGAGCCGAATTCGTTCATCACCTTTGTAAACTTGGCGCTTGTTAGTGTCAATTCTAATATTAGTGACTTGGATGACTCCAGAACTGGGAATCCCCGAAGCGCCGTTTTTGTCAACGCGACGCAGCACTGAACGGATGCGGGCTTCTAGTTCTTTAGGAGAAAAAGGTTTGACGACATAATCATCTGCTCCTAATTCTAAACCGGTGATGCGATCGGCTACATCTCCCAAAGCAGTTAGCATAATGATCGGCACGTCGGATTCCTTCCGCAATTCCTGACAAACGCCGTAACCGTCTAGCTTTGGCATCATCACGTCCAAAACCACTAAGTCGGGTTCGGTGTTGCGAAATGTTTCTAAAGCTTCTTCGCCGTCTGCTGCGGTGACGACATCGTAGCCAATCATGGAAAGGCGAGTTTCCAAAATGCGGCGGATACTGGCTTCATCATCGACTACCAGAATTTTTTCTTTATTGTTTTCCAATTTCCCCAGCACTCCTTAAGTTACATTTCAGATAATGTTTATTTTTTGTACCTTATCATTAAGACACAAGCCGCTCCGCCTGTCGCGACTGGTTTGAAAGTTTTATTATTGCTTGAGTTCAGACTTTTGAAAATGTTAAGGTGACTATCGCTCATTTTAAACAATGCCTAAGCCTCGAATACAGTATATTTGTCGGGAATGCGGATACGAGTCGCCACAATATTTTGGCAGATGTCCTAGCTGTCAGAAGTGGGATTCTTTTGACGAGCAGGTAGAAACGCCTACTTCTGCTGTGCCGCGGGCTGGTTTGACTGGGGTAACGACGAGGGAACCGGGCGGTTCGCCTCCTGATAAGTCGAAGGGTCAACCGAGGGTATCTTTTAGATTATCGCAGATTTCCGACCAAACTCAGTCTCGCTGGCCTTCTGGGTATGGGGAGCTCGATCGAGTTTTGGGAGGGGGAATTGTTCCAGGTTCCCTAGTGTTGATTGGGGGGGAACCAGGGATTGGGAAATCGACGCTGTTGTTGCAGGTGGCTAATCAATTGGCGCGCAAGGATCGCATACTGTATGTAAGTGCGGAAGAATCTGGCCAGCAGGTAAAGTTACGATCGCAGCGTTTGGGTGTGGCTACTCCGGTTGATTTAACAAGTAATGGTGGACATAAATCTGATACAAATGGGGGAAGTGTTAACGGTTCTGTCGAACAAGATGTTGATAATTCAGCGGAGAATTTCTACTTGCTACCAGAGACGGATTTAGAAGTAGTTTTGCGGGAGTTGGAAGCGCTGAAACCGAATGTGGCGGTGATTGACAGTATCCAAACTATTTATTTTGCTAGTTTAACATCTGCTCCGGGTTCGGTGGCTCAAGTCCGAGAATGTACTTCGGCTTTGATGCAGGTGGCGAAAAGGGAAAATATTACTTTATTTATTGTCGGTCACGTTACTAAAGATGGAGCTTTGGCCGGGCCGAGGGTTTTGGAACATTTGGTAGATACTGTACTTTATTTTGAGGGTGATCGATTTGCTTCTCACCGACTTTTGCGATCGATGAAAAACCGTTTCGGTGCAACTCACGAAATCGGCGTTTTTGAAATGGTAGCACATGGGTTGCGAGAAGTAGACAATCCGTCGGAGTTATTTCTTGGCAATCGAGATGAGTTTTCTCCGGGGACTTCCACGACGGTTGCTTGCGAAGGAACTCGACCGATTTTAGTAGAAATTCAGGCGTTAGTCAGCCCTGCAAGTTTCGGTTCGCCGCGCCGTTCTACGACTGGTGTTGATAACAGTAGATTGCAGCAAATTCTAGCAGTTTTGGAGAAAAGAGTCGGGATTCCTTTGTCTAAATTAGATACGATTGTGGCGTCGGTGGGTGGGTTGAAGGTGGAGGAACCGGCGGCGGATTTGGCAGTTGCGATCGCAGTGGTGGCCAGTTTTCGCGATCGAATAGTTGATGCGCGCACAGTTTTGCTGGGAGAAGTCGGTTTAGGAGGACAAGTTCGCCCTGTTTCACAACTGGAATTGCGGCTCAGGGAGGCGGCAAAATTAGGCTTTAAAAGGGCGATTATTCCCAACAATCAACCAGTCCCAGATTTGGGGATGCAAATTGTACCGGTGGCGAAGGTAATCGATGCAATTATTGCAGCGATTCCGGCGACTCCGACTCAGTTGCAGTCAGTTGAAGTGGAGGAGGATTTGTCTAATTGATAGTTGTAAGTGCGAGCGTCTCAGAAGCGAGCAAAATCAACCTTTTCAAACTAACGATCGCAGCAAAGCTACGATTACATCATTAACTTTAGAAGGAACTTATGGCATCAGGAATGATGATGGAAGGCAAATGGATAACTGATGGGAATAGAGCGGATAGTAGCGGTCAGTTTAACCCAATACCAACAACATTTCGATGATACATTTTACCTGTTTTAAGCTCGATTTTACCTACAGCACTTTTGGTGGTATCTGAGGTACAAAGAAACCCCGGCAGCCACGGCAGGGCTGTTTCATTCTCAAAAAAATGAGGGTTTTGTAGGGGCGGTGCCCCCGTGCCCGCCCTCCTCTCCTCCCCGTGCCCGCCCTCCTCTCCTCCCGTGGCCCGCCCCCCCACCGACCATTTATCGTCATGGAAGGCATCGGGGCAGCCACGGGGGCCTTTTCGACCTCAAAGTCGAATCGGATAAAAAATAGATTTTTCTCTACAGAACTTACGCAAATAGCGATTAAAGCGCTATATATAGCGCTTATTTGCATATTTTACCCTATATATAGAGTATGTCGTAAAAGCTATGTATTCTAGCAAACAACTTTTTCGGTGATTTTTGCGAAATCGAGGCGATATCCTCGCATAACTCTTGTAGGGTAGCTTGCCCATGAGTTTTTGATTTGGAGAATATTTAATGCACTGCAGAACTACGGAAGGCACGCACGCACAAAACCCAAGCTGGGCAAACGATTGCAGTCCTTCAACCCTCAACGAATGCCAGACGCTGCAGCCTAAATTCGATCGAGGCGTTTTTTGCGAAAGTAAAGATAAGAATTTTTTCATGTTTTCTTAACGCTCTTCTCATTAAGAAATAGTTAAATAAAGGTTAGTCAGTTATTTAACCTTGGTTTTGCACCTACTGGTGTTCTGTCACCTAAAAAATGACGGGTACAGACTCAAGCAGACAGGAAAAGACACGGAGACACGACAAATTGTAAATTATTCCCGCAATTGTTCATCCCTGGAGTCATTTCTGTATTCGTTTCAACCTGTCAAATCAAAACTGAAAGACCACTAGACTTAATCCGAGGTTAAGAAAGATTTAAGCCTCTCTAATGACCGATCGAGTATTTTGTTTTAGCGAGGAAGTAACTAATGAGCTTTGTAGCAACGAATTACCATCAATTCCAGCAAAGGTTAAAGCATTTAAAACCTCTAAAGCCAGCCATACCAATTGCTGGAATTATTGTGGCTGCAATTGCTATCAATTTTGCGCGGGATTTAGCAAGTGCAGGACGCTGGTCATTAGTCATTTTTTGCTCGACGGTAATCCTTTGGACCTTGACAAGACTGAATACCAGTTATGTTGCGCTAGTTGCTGCTTTAGCTTTAGTCCTCACCGGAGCAATTCCACAAGAACAGCTTTTTCAGTCACTTGGAGATGAGATTATTTGGTTGATGATCGGGGCTTTTGTACTGGGGGATGCCATTCAAAAAACCGGGCTTTCCGCTCGTATGACTCAATTGATTGTAGGGCGCGTGAAGACAGTAGCTGGATTGTTTTGGATGATGACAGCACTGATTATTCCACTTTCCTTTTTAATTCCTTCAACATCAGGGAGAGCCGCCGTTACTTTACCAATTTTTCGCAGCGTGACTGCCGAATTGCCCGACCCCAAAATTAGTCGCGGGTTGGCAATTTTAATCCCGACAATAATTCTAGTATCCACGATTGTCTCGCTTGTAGGAGCCGGCTCCCATCTGATCGCCAATGAATTACTGATGCAGATGGCACAGCAACATCTCTCGTTCGGTCAATGGGCTTTATATGGTTTGCCTTTCGGAATCGCTGCCAGTTTCATGTCTTGCTTTGCGATTTTGTACTTCTTCCTCGATCGCAAACAGCGCCAGCAACCGCTCCAAATCCCGATCGAAAATACTGTAAAATCCAAATTTTCTCGCTCAGAATGCGTGACTATATTCATTGCCATTGGAATGTTGAGCTTGTGGTTGACTGAGGGAGTACATGGTTTGAAGATTGCCACAGTTTCTATCTTGGGAGGGGTGTTGCTAGCCCTGCCGAAGGTGGGTGTCATGAATTGGAAAGAAGCACTCAACTCGGTGTCTTGGAATCTGATTATATTTGTCAGTGCAGCTTTAGTATTGGGACGCTCTTTAGTAAAATCTGGCGCATCTCAATGGCTAATTGACCACACATTTAGTCTTAGCGGTATTAGCAATCAAGGTTCGCAAATAGTGGTGCTGTTAATCTTAACCGCGATCGCCTTAACTTCCCACATCTATATGACATCCCATGCTGCTAGAGCGGTGGCATTAGTGCCAGCCTTTCTATCTTTAGCAGCTACCTTAAATCTGAATCCAGTTGCAGTCATGTTCATCGGCACTTTAGGAATGGACTACTGTTTAACAATGCCCGTCAGTTCTAAGGCATTGCTGATTTACCAAGACGGTGAAGAGCCGAGGTTTCAGTCCAAAGATTTACTGCGCTTGAGTACGATTATGATGCCAGTGCATCTAGTTTTAGTGCTTGTGTTTTACCTGACTTATTGGCACTGGATCGGACTGAATTTATAGTTTCCAATAACGGTTGGCAAAGTGAAATTCAGCCTTTTACCAACCTATTTTTCAACAATTTTCGTGTTAAATAAGCTGCAATACTATTGAGAATTTTACGTTGAAATTCACAGCAAGTTTTGATTTCAATTGCATTTCACACTTTAGGAGAAAAGAATCATGACCTTGAATATCCTCATTGCTCCCTCTGGATTTAAAGAAAGCCTCGGTGCTGACGAAATTGCAGATTGCATTGCGAGCGGTATTTTGCGAGTGATTCCTGATGCAAATATTAGGAAAGCACCCCTCGTTGACGGTGGAGAAGGTTTTACAAAAGCCTTAGTTGCAGCCACGGGTGGGACGATTCATGAAATTGAAGTCATGGGGCCGGTGGGACAACCCGTGCAGTCTCACTTCGGCTTTTTGGGCGGCACAGACCAAAAAACGGCTGTTTTGGAAATGTCCGCGGCTGCGGGCTTGCGGTTAGTTCCCCGCGAAATTCGCGATCCGCGATTGACAACAACCTATGGTGTCGGACAATTGATTAAAGCTGCTCTCGATCGCGGTGCTGAAAGAATTTTAGTCGGTTGTGGAGATTCCGGCACGAATGACGGGGGTGCAGGAATGGCGCAGGCTTTGGGAGTGGGACTTTTCGATGCCAGTGGTTGCCCGATTGGTTTGGGTGGCAGCGAACTCCACAAACTCGATCGCATCAGCATGGAAAATCGCGATCCGCGATTAAATCGGGTGCAAATCGATGTGGCTTGCAATTGGCACAATCTCCTGTGCGGCGCCAATGGCGTAGCCCGCGTCTTTGGTCCTCAGAAAGGCGCATCTCCAGAAGTTGTGGCATCCTTGGAAGCTGCGCTGGAAAATTATGCAGCAGTGATTCGGCGAACTTTCAATCTAGATGTGCGAGAAATGCCGGGAAGCGGGGCTTCCGGTGGTTTGGGGACGGGTTTATTTGCGTTGTTGGGAGCGAAACTGCACCC
Source organism: Microcoleus sp. CSU_2_2 (assembly GCA_012035135.1). Lineage (GTDB taxonomy): Bacteria > Cyanobacteriota > Cyanobacteriia > Cyanobacteriales > Microcoleaceae > Microcoleus. The sequence continues at coordinate 8,480 of JAAUPI010000080.1, read as the reverse complement.
CCGCTATGACATTGTGATGGAATATTTGGAACTCGATCGCTGGTTGCCGGAGAGCGATTTGGTAATCACCGCTGAGGGCTGTATTGACTTTCAAACACCGCGAGGCAAGATTCCTGTAGAGGTTGCCAAGCGAGCCAAGCGCTATAATCTACCGGTGATTGCGATTGCGGGAACTATCGGCAAAGATGCTTCGATCAATATCGAGCATGGCATCGATGCTTTTACTACTATTCTGGAAGCGCCTTGCGATTTAGCTGAAGCGATTGATCGAGCGCCAATACTGGTAGCGAATGCGGCGGAAAGAATGGCACGGATGATTGTTTTGGGTTGTTGCTTGCCGAGAACTGATCGAGTGTCGGTCGTTTCTCCAATCATTTCAAGAGCGGCTTAAAAGCTATTGTCGATCGACTCAATAAAATTGTCAATCTTTTACATCGCGTGAGTGTTCCGCAGAGCACTCGCGCGGTCGTCCGCCTATTTATTTTTTGGAGATGTCTCTTGAGCTAGAATGGTGATGCTAAAAGAGGAAGATGCTGTTTGCGACAATATTTGAAATATGTCAAATTATCGAGTTTTAGCAAAAACATGAACCAGGCAAAAAAACACCGCAAAAATCAGTGGTCAAATGAACTAAAAGATATCATTCGAGGTGCATCGGGCGGCTTTTTATTCGGCATTCCCCTGCTTTATACGATGGAGGTTTGGTGGATCGGTTCCCATACTCAACCAGCGCAAAAGTCGATCGCGATCGCAACTACTTTTATCGCCGTTTTTTTGCTGATTCGCACTGAAGGTTTTCGCAAAACTAAGGACATCCGGTGGCGAGATGCTGCAATGGATACCGTAGAAGCGATCGCGATCGGCATTGTCTGTGCAGCATTTGTTCTGTTTTTACTCAGGGAAATTACGCTGGAGACTCCGCTGCAAGAAACTTTGGGAAAAGCGATATTTGAAGGTTTGCCGTTTGCCTTGGGAGTGGCACTAGCAAGGGGTTTCTTAAGTGGCGATCGCTATCAAAGTTCAGACAGCGAAAATGAACCTACCATTCATCCAACTTTAGCAGATATCGGCGCTACTTTAATCGGCGCGACAATCATTGCCTTCAACATCGCCCCAACTGACGAAGTGCCTATGCTAGCGGCAGCGATTTCGCCGCCTTGGCAATTAGCAATTATCGCTGCTTCGCTACTAATTTCCTACGGTATTGTCTTCGCAGCCGGCTTTACATATCAAGCAAAACGCCACCAGCAGCGAGGAATTTTTCAGAATCCCCTCAGTGAAACTGTGATGGCGTATTTAGTATCGCTGGCGGCTTCTGCATTTATGCTGTTTTTCTTCCACAAACTCAGCTTTGACGATCCGTGGTCTGTTTGGTTGAACTATACGTTAGTATTGGGATTGCCTGCGACAATTGGCGGCGCGGCGGGGAGATTAGCAATATGACGGAAAGCAAGACAGAAAGCAATAACCAAGAGCAGCCAAAAAGAACTATGGCTGAATGGGTGACATTTGCGATCGCCTGCTTTATCCTATTTGCTATCACTGGACTCGTACTCTACAACTGGGTGAATAAAAAACAGGAACCTCCGGTGATTTCTGTCACTCGCAATGTGCCAATTCGCGAAACCCAAGGGCAATTTTATGTGCCGTTTACAGTTACTAATACTGGTGGCGAAACGGCTGAATCAGTCCAAGTTATAGCCGAATTGCGCGTCAATGGCGAAGTCTTAGAATCTGGCGAACAACAAATTGACTTTTTGTCAAGTGGCGAAACTCAAGAAGGAGCTTTTATTTTCAGCCGCGATCCACGTCAAGGTAAATTAATCGTGCGATCGAGCAGCTATAAACTACCTTAACTAGGGCTTGCTGAATAAGTTATCTGTTTAGACTAGGGAACAGGGAATAGGGAATAGGCAAGAGTGAAGTGCATGGATTTTCGGGCGCGCGACTCCTATCGACGTATTCTCTCCACTTATTGAACCTCAGAATTCCCATCGGACTCATGTTTTGGAGTTATTCAGCAAGCCCTATTTAGGAAATTGGTATAAAGTCCTGACTACAAACAAATTTTTGAAGGTCGATCGGATTTCATGCAATAAATTGTGTGAGATTACTATATCCTATCGCTTTGCCGCCTCGTGTTCCCATTTCCAAACACAACTAGAAATCAAATTTGTACAAACATGAGCAACAATTGGCACTAACAAATTCCCAGTATCTAAAACAGTGTAACCTAACAACAATCCCACTACTGTTGCCCAAACTGCATAGGGCCACTGCTGCATTCCACCCAAGTGCAAAATACCAAAACAACAACTCGACAAAACTAAACCAGTAACATTTAAGCCTAAGGCAGATATCATCACACCTCGAAATAGCAATTCTTCGCTAAGTCCCGGCAGCAATCCCAACCAAATCAAATCTGGCCAAAATAATGGTTTGAGGACTACTTCCAAGTAAATGTCTGCACTTCGCCGATAACCTGGCCAAATCCGATAAACGATCGCACTGCCGCCTGTAATTGCCAGTCCAATCACTAATCCTTTGAGTAAGTCAATTCCGCTCAATTTGACCGGCAAAAGCGATATCGAGCCAAATAGCAACCACAATTTAGCTACGGCCAGTAATATAATTGCTGTCACGCCCATTGCCACTAAAACCTGGGTGCGCGTCAAGGGTTCAATTTCGGGATTTTCGGGAAGTTTTTCTGCCACTTAATCAATTTTAGATTTTAGATTTTAGATTTTTTGAGTTGAATCAAACAAACCTCCTAGAGGGGAGATGTCTCCACCCAAGGAAGCTGGACTGATGCCGGTTCGCTGAGCTACTAATACTCCGATCGCCTCTAAATATGAGTTTACCTGCAAAGCTTTGATTCCGAGTTTTTCTGGGGGAACTTGCATCTGGGTTGTATTATCGCGCACTGCGATAATTTGTACTGTCGATCGCCCGCTCCAACTCAGGATAGCACTGCCACCGCAGGCTGTCGCCGGTATGACCACTGCATCGACTCGATCGGCGGTAATTGGTAATTGGCTGCGCTCATCGGCTTTCTGCGTTGTAAACTGGGGAGCTTTGGAGAGGCCCGCAAGTACGCAAGGTAGAAAAGTATACCCGATTTCCTCAGCGGCCGATCGCGGTGACAGGTGCGGATCGAGAGGAAGTGGCAACAAAGCGGGGGCGTGGGCGCAGGGAATTTTAAATGTTCTGACAATCAGGTGGCTGATGACAGCTTCAGCACCGGCGAGGGGGTCAACTCCTTTACCGTGGCGGTAGTTGGCGAGGGCGAGGCTACCTTCGTCGTCGGGAAATCTGGCTACAACTGCGATCACCTCGACTTTTGCTTGGGTAATTAATTTTTCGGCTGCACGTAATAAACTGTCGGGATTCGCGATCGTCCCCCAAGATGCCCCTGATTCTGACATTCGCAATTCTACTGCCAGAGGGCGATCGGTTACAACATAGTCCGTTATGTTCAAACCTAATGTAGCTCTGGCAGCATCAACAGCTTGCAGTTGGCGCAGTTGCAATTCCGGTTCAATGCCGGCATCGAGGATTAAGCCGATGCGATTTTGATGTACGGGTTGTAGACCCCAGCATCCCGCTGCAAATTTGTCAAGGGCATAGCCTTCGACGTAGAGAGCGTTAGGTATGGGCCAATAAAGTTGAGCGCCGTTGAGAACGTTGGGGTGAGTGATCAGGGTGTCTGAAATTTGGGCGATCGCCCTAGCAACAGGCAGCGCATCTCCTGCACAGCCACCGATCGAAGCTCCAACCCCTGTAGGGACGATTAAAACAACTGTGAAAGGGCGTAAATTCACGCTGCTGTGGGGGATACTACCGCCGGGATTTCTACGAGCACGTAGCCTTCTACGACGGCTTTTTGGCGATCGACATCGACATCTGTGACAGCCCAGCGCAGGGGTTCGCCGTGCTTTTGCAATTCAATCTCGATCGCTGAGTGCAGTTCCTCGGCTGTATCGTGGAGGTGGACTTCTGCGGAAATGAAATGGGTAGTCATAGGCCTGTCCATAAATGGTGTTTACCGCGATCGGTATTTGTATCCATTTTAACCTAGTTCTAGGATTTCCCGAACTGGCGAGCGTACACAATATCTTCTTTTTCGGTTTCTATCTTCAAGTTCGATCGGGGATACGCAACGCACAACAACACGTAACCTTCCGCCTGAAGTTCAGGGCTAACTCCCATGCCATCGGTTTGATCGACTTTTCCTTCCATAATTTTCGCAGCACAAGTAGTACAAACCCCCGCATTGCAAGAACTCGGCAACTCAATGCCAGTGGCGTTGGCCGCGCGCAGAATTTGTTTGTCTTCTGGCACTTCTACAGTATAGGTATTGCCTTGGTGGAGTAATTCAACAGTGAAAGTTTTAGACATACTTCAATGATTGGTTTTAATTCCCAATTGGAATTTACGGTAGATTTGCAAACAAAGCAATAAACATTTTACCGCTGTTTGCGATCCTGTGCAAATGTACATTTTTTGATCTTGCTTCTGATTTTTCTTAAAAAATACTGCAAAAAATGCCATCTTGTCAAGCATCTGCGTTGATCTGTGTTGATCTGCCTTTTATCTGCGGTCTTTCTATCAATCAAAGTTTATGCAATCCACCTAAAATTGTTTTTGTCGCAAATTTTTGTAAAAACGGTATAAATACGTCACCAATATTTGCCTTCAAGCCAACAACTCATCAACAACAACACTAAAACCCGCCAACACTAGCTGAGTGCTGATTGTGGAACCCAAATTAAAAGTTAACTTTTGAGATTGAGTCATGATTAATATCCAGCGACTTTCTGGAAAAACAATCCAAACTTCCAGACAACCAGAATCTAAATACTCTTGCGCTTTCAGAAAAACCTCTTCCGCAATATCAGTAGGAGAAACAATTTCAGCAATTAACAGCGGACTTTGAGGAAAAGTAGCAACATCACCATATTCAGCAACAAGTTCAGCAGTCAGATAAGCTACATCAGGGCGGCGCACTCGCCTGTCAGTGCGGCAAGGAACTTCCGTATAAACTTCGCCACCTTGTCCGCTAGATATCTTGTAACTTCTCCAAGAAAAATCTAGTCTAGATTGGATTCGACTGTGTTTTACTGTCATGCCATTTTTCTCCACAATTTGCCCGTCCACCCATTCCATATGGTCTGGGGGGCTGGCTGTAAAGTCTTCTAGAGAAACATTTTCTAATAAAACGGCTGTCATTACCATAGCCATTTACTCCCATTTGCAGAATTCACTAATATTATAGTAGTTTTTGCGATCGTTCAACTGATTATACCTTTTGCAAAATTCACAAACTATTTTGAAATCATCTGCGTTGATCTGTGTTTATCTGCTTTTCATCTGCGGTTGGTCTATCAATCAAATATTTATGCAATCTTGTCTACTGGAATTGTGCAAAACCTTTAGATGCTAGAAATTCCCCATTACCAATTCCCAATCTACTCAATATTAATTTGATTCGGCGGCGGCTTCGGTTTGTCATCCTTCAAAGTTTTACGCCCAGAACTAGCATAATCCTTGTACAATTCCACAAACATCTTTGTCAACTGCTGCAAAGAAATCTTTTCCCCATTAATTTGAGCTTTCATATAAGTTTTAAGCACTTCAATGTAAGCCAATCCAAGGGCAAGCGTGAGAGTTGCAGCCGTTGCACCAGAGATAGCTCCACCGACAATCGTACCAGCACCCGGAATCATTTTAATCAAATTAGTAACTATACTTCTGCCAACAGCAGTCACGCCACCAGCACCACTAATTGCCGACAGCATCGCCGAGATAAATCCCTTGTCAAAAGGCATTCCAAAAATCACAGTAATATTAGCAATCATTGCCGTTTGCATAGTCATCAAAATTGGTGCATCAGCAAACGGTACAGGAGTCGCACCAACAATGGCAGAACCAGCAACGTAAGCAGTCACATACTTAAATGCCATGTCAGATTTGAGAGAAATATTTGCAATTTGTTCTTTGACAAAGGCTTTTTTAGCTACTTCTGGCAGCAATTGAAAAGTTGCATCGACTAACTTTTCTAAACCATGAGATTTCACTGTATAATCCTCATCAATTTCTTCTGGCTCAGCCATGACGGGGATAACTTGACTCACTGGTAAATTCATGTGCTCCAGTTGCTTGAAAAATTCGCTTGGTTTTTTAGATGTAGTTTGAGTGAGAACTAAAATAACTGGTACATCTACGACTTCCATTTCTTTGAGCCAGTTTTCTTCAACGGATTCAATTCTATTTGCGCCGTGATTGATGCAGTACCAAATGACATGGATGTGTTCTTTTGGGTGCAGGAGTCTTTGGTCTTCAATTAATTTAGCAACGTTTAAACGAATAACTTTAATTTGTTCGGCATTGAGTTCGAGTCCGGGAGTATCGTAGACTGCGATCGGGCAATTTGGTTTGGTATATTGGCGGATGCCGTGAGTTACGGGACGGCCGACTCCTGTTTCTGCCAAGCGCTGGCGAAAAACAGAATTTATCAGCGTACTTTTGCCAACGCCTGTTTTGCCGATGACTAAAACATTGCACTGTCCGACGTTAGTTTCTGCTTCTTTGAAGGCGTCGTAACTGTTGATTAAAAGATTGTCTAGGGAAAAGTCGTCTGACATGGCGGTTTTGAGGATGGTGGGATATCGAGATTAAATACCACCGAATAGAATTCGGGGCTATACAAACGAAATTCGCCTGCGCGGACTGGGTGAGTCTCAAAATTATTGTAGCAATTTGATTTGAGAATTAGCGAATAGGTTGGAGGATAAGTTTGTGTCGCGAATGTGGGATAAAATGTTGTATAAAATTTAGTTTAAGCTAGCAGTCGATCGACCTCGATGCTAAAACCGAGTAGGATTTGTTGAGTGCTGGCAGTATCGCCGGCTTTAAATGTCAATATTCGTTCTTGAGTTACCACGAATATTAAACGACTTTCGGGAAAAACCAGCCAAACTTCCTGACAGCTAGATGCTAAATATTCCTGAGCCTTGAGAAAAACATCTTCCGCAATATCTGTGGGCGAAACTATTTCAGCAACTAAAGGGAAACTCTGCGGTAAAGTTGGAAGAGTACCGAATTGTGATACTAATTCTGGTGTGAGATAAGCTACATCGGGGCGGCGAACTTGTCGGTTTGTGCGACAAGGAACTTCTACATAAGCTGCTCCACCTTGTCCGCTAGAATCTTTGTAAATTTCCCAAAAACTACCTAGTCTTAATTGAATTTGACCGGTTTTCAGTGTCATGTCATTTTTCTCCATGAGTTGTCCGTCCACCCATTCCATGTTGTCGGGGGGATTGGCGATAAAAGCTTCTAGTGTCAAATTATCGGGTACAGAGGGTGCGATCGCAGGTGTTTCATCAATCTTAGGTAATTCGCTAGTTGTGGCGACCATAGGTTTTTCCTCAATTTTGGATAGTTCGCTGATTCTATTATGACCGATGTGCTAGGAATTGTTGGGATTATAGGTAAGGTACGCACTGTGCACCATGCAGATTATCTATCCTTGATTTTCTCCAAGTTGTCTGATTAAAAACCTAACTTCTTCCAGGAGAGTATTAAATCGCTGGTCATTTTCTAATTTATACTGTTGAAACTCGGCATCTCGCCGCCGCATTTCTTCATCCCGCTGGCGCATTTCTTCATCCCGTTGACTGTCTCTTGCTAAAAGAGCATTGACCGCACCTACCAGCATATCGACATTGCGATTAGTTTGTTCGATATTCCGAGTTGTTTGCTCGACAGTGGAGGATAAATCCTCAACAGTGGAAGATAAATCCTCAACAGTAGAAGCCAAATCATCCAGCATTTCATCTGTCCAGCGTTGCGTTGCCATTGTTCTTCTTCCTTGAGTTGTTTTCTAGAGATACTTTACGCAGTCCAATTATATTTTAGCGATCGCGCTTCCTAATAGGTAAGGTGCGCAGTGCGCACCATGCAAATCGTGCAGATCGTCTATCCTTGATTTTCTCCAAGTTTTCTGATTAAAAATCTGACTTCTTCGAGTAAAGTATTAAATCGCTGGTCGTTTTCTAATTTGTACTGTTGAAAATCCGCGTCCCGCTGGCGCATTTCTTCATCCCGCTGCGAGTCTCTTGCTAAAAGAGCATTGACCGCACCTACCAGCATATCGACATTGCGATTAGTTTGTTCGATATTCCGAGTTGTTTGCTCTACAGTAGCAGCCAAATCATCTATCATTTTGTCATTCCAGCGCTCGGTTGTCATTGTTCTTATTCCTTGGATTGTTTGATAGCGATATTTTAGGTAAGTCCAATTATATTTTAGCGATCGCCCCTTGCTAGCATCTTGTTCTACAAATTAGAAATGTTCCAGCAGATATTTCTCTTGTGCGTAAACTTTTCGCAGCGACTCAAGTTCGATCGCGCTTAACACAAACTTAATCGCCCCTACCAATTTTCCCCACTCAAACAACTCTGGAACAGAAACCGCTT
>JAAUPI010000351.1 GCA_012035135.1 Microcoleus sp. CSU_2_2 | reverse complement strand
TATTTAGGCTTTTATATTTCAGCAAAATGTTTTTGCAATAAATCATGAATAAATCGATAGCGTCGATCGCCTGTTTTTTGCAGCAGCAGTCGATCGGCCGCCGCATCGAGAAAACGTTGGTAATTCCAAGGAATATAACCGTTTGACCACAGCACCAGGTGCATTACAAAACTTTCAATCCCAGGAATCCCCGGCAACAAAGCACTAATTACAGCAGCGATCGCACCTCCAATCAACCCCCAAATAGAGCCGGAAACTAGAGTTGCGATCGCCCCTAAAATTACCCAAATCAGCCCGCCCAACAGCTTGACTCCAAACTGATACATCCGCTGCTGTTCGCCAGTTTCCAACCAACTTAATGGCATTTTATCCAACACAAATTCTTGAGTTCCTTGTTGTTCCATTTTTTGTGCCAGCCATCTCAGCCAGTGCCGAATTTGCTCTGGGCGCAATTCTTTACCTCTGGGATATTGGTTGACTGTTACACTCATTTGGCGGCGGATGTAGGCAGTTAAAAGATATTTGCGCTGTTCTGATTCTGAAGTTAAGCGCTTCCAAGATTCAATTAAAATGTCATCGTAAGCCAGCGCCATCATGCTCAAAAACAGTGGGGTTTTTGCTAATTTCAACAGATCGGGTTCGTTCTCAATGCTGTACCACAACTCGCGGCTTCTGGCTTCTAACAAATAATTTTGAATTTGAGTTTCTGTGAGAGGTTTCAATAAAACGGCTGCTTGTAGTTTAAACCTAGTCTGGCAGTTTTTGTAAGCTTCAAAACTGCTGCAAGCAACTAAATGTTTTGGTGCAAGTTCACTTTCAACAAACTGATTTATCGCTTGAATGCAGCTATCTTGGCGATCGACTTCCACTTCGTCCAAGCCGTCAAGTAGCGGCAGCAACTTTTGTTCGGCGAGCCACGTTTTGCCAACAGCAGGAGAGATGGCGTATTTGAGACGAAGTTGAGCAATTAACCAATCGGCGATCGTCCCCGATCCTACTTTCCAAGTACCGAGTTCAAATAGCACCGGTATTGGTAAACTAGCATCTTTTTGGGCGCGGGAAACTAACACTAAAGCTAATTCCAGCAGCGTAGTAGTTTTTCCCGCACCCGCGGCTCCCAAAATGACCAATTTGCCACCGGTGCGATCGAATACTTTAGCAATGCTAGCTTTGTGAGGAAGCCGAAAACTAGGGCGGTGGCTAACCTTCACTTCCACATCCCAACAGCGACTGATACCGGGAGGCGACTCCTCTTGACGGAGGTTTGCCAGCACGGCATTGTGCAAAGAGTGCGATCGTGTTGCTTTGACTTCTCGCTTCACATCCGAGAGCAATCGATCTCGAGGCGGTTGTAATCTCAGAGGAATCAATGTTGACATTTTAGTTATTTGGCTCAACCTCACCCTAGGTGCTTAGCTTGCCAGACTTGCGCACAACTGGCTCACAGCAACAGTACCATCACTACAGGCGTCAAGTATAGATGGACTGAAATTATTGTGGCAATTATCGATCGGCAATTTTCGGAAAAAATCCTGAGGCCTCAGTCCCTACTAAGTATTTTCACTATAGAGCGACTGGCGAGCGCGCCGCTCTCCAACAAAATTTATCAGTATATATACAGAATAGATACAGAGGGGGTTAGTTATTATGTCATTTACCTCTAATCAAATCATCATAGTAGGCTTAGTCGGGCTGGCAACAGCCATAGGAGTAGCCTCTGCAACGATCCAGTCAGGTTCGATCGAACGTGCCCGTCCCCTAACAGAATCGCCAACATCTGCTAGCAACTCGATTTCAGGGGTTCCAACAAACAAGCCCGAATCCAAGAAATCGGAACCGCAACCTGCAAAAACCCCAGCAGTTGAATCCTCGCTGGTAACAAGAGCATCGCAGCAAAAAGTTGCACCGCTAGTTGTCACACCGCCAAATTCCGACTGCAAAATCAGTATGGCTGTAGTCAACGATCCGAATCCACCACTAAATGTGCGATCGAACCCACAAATAAACGGCAGCAAAATAGTAGGAAAACTACCAAATAATACCTTTGTTTCTGTCGCCGAAGAACAAAACGGTTGGTTGCGAATTTCCGATCCAGTTTCCGGTTGGGTTGCGAAAAACCGCACCGACAGCAGTTGTGCAACTGTCAAACACCAGATTAATTTTCCGCCTGGGGGAAACGAGGCGATCGTTAAAGGTAGAATTATCGGCGGAGGCACCCACTCTTACACAATTCGCGTCACAAAAGGTCAAACCCTGACTGTTAAGAATCGGAAAGATGTCTTCCCATCAATTTTCACTCCTAATGGCAAACTTTTAGCAGGAGATCCCAATACGCAAGGTAATCAAACTGAGTGGACAGGAAAAATGCCTGTTACCGGAAATTACACATTTCAACTAGACTCAAATTTCCGAGGATACGAATACGAATTTTCGGTGCAAGTCCGATAAATGCGCAGGTTCGTAGCATGGGAATTACGCACGGGTGGTCAGAAACCGGGTTTTTTCGCGAATCTGCGCCACAACGCGTCTTCTCGTAAAAACCCGGTTTCTTTGTCGGAGTGGGTAATATCAATTCCGGTTACATCGAAATTAATATTACCCGCGATCGGGACACGGCGAAAGCCCAAGTCCCTACAATTAATCTGGCGTAGGGAAACGGCATTGCCGTGTCTCTATGTCATTCCGGCGTAGGGAAACGGCATTGCCGTGTCCTCTATGTCATTCCGGCGTAGCCGGAATTGATATAAGTCCTAAAATTAAGGAATCGCCCCAAGCGAGATATCAAGAATCGCAAATTTCTGCCAATCTTCGGAATCAAAGTGCCACCATTCTGTGCTAATCCCAATAAATCCATGCTTTTTCATCGCATCTTCCAGTAATTGACGATTTTTCCGAGATTGTGCGCTGCCTCCTTGGTAATTTCTGTGAGCTTTTGTAGTAAAATCGTCATAAGGCGTCGGCATCTCTAATTCTTTGCCAGTGCGATCGACTAAAGTCAAATCAATAGCAGCACCGCGATTATGCCGCGAACCCCTAGCAGGATTAGCCACATAATTCGGATCTGGCAAAACTTCCCACATTTGCTTAGTCACGGAGTATGGCCTGTAGCAATCGTAAACTTTCAAACCCAAGCCAATTTTTTCCAAATCTGTTTGAACTTTCCCTAACTTTTGAGCAACAGAACTTCTCAAAGCACATTTTGGTGTGGAGTAAAGTTTGCGTTTTAAGAAATTATTAGTTGTAGCGTAGCGGATATCGAGGCGAATGTTGCGATTTACGGTGCGGATGTCTACAAGTCGCGCCCAACTGGGAAGTTGACTCATGAAAATACTTTCAGGTATTAATGGGTTGGGTTCTGATTTGATAATTTCCACTTTCGGTGACTCCTCGGCGCGAACATCGGCGCGAACAAATGTTGCATAGTGCAGAC
>JAAUPI010000079.1 GCA_012035135.1 Microcoleus sp. CSU_2_2 | reverse complement strand
TGTGAATCGGTTTGCCAGAAGGGTTGACCATAGGCTTGTCTCAAGGGTTGCACCCCGGCAAATGGCATTCATTGACCAGTAGATCCAGCTGACCGTCTTGCTCTGTGCAAATTTGCTCAAAACAAAGCTTCAACTTGTTGATCCTCAGCATGATCCAACTGCACAGGGATACAATGACCACCAGCTTGTTCCACGGCAAGAGCTGTGTCTGCCAAGGTTCCCGGTAGGGCGATGTCTGCATGAGTTGGCTGTCCGCTACGACCAGTAATATAGACCGTTGCCCCAGCTTCCCCCAGGCCAATCGCTACCCCTTTACCCAGACCACGGGTGGCTCCAGTCACTAGGGCGATTTTGCCAGCAAGATTAACCATCGGTGGGGGTATCGGTGGAGGGCAATGGGAACAGAATCAAAGATTGGACGGAGAAGATCAATAGCCCACCAAAAAGTTCGGTTATCTGGACATTGACCCAAATATTCTAGGCCGGATCTTGAGGCTACAATAGGTGAGCTAGGAATTAGCACTCTAATACAGCAGAGTGCTAATTCCTAGCTAAACACGAGTGAATCACCTTATCAACTTCTGAGGGTGGGTGTAAGTCACTAAAAATGCGCAATCGAAAGGACGCTTGATAATGGCCAAAAATGTAGTATTTAATGAAGAATCCCGCCGTTCTCTAGAACGTGGAGTCAATGCTCTGGCAGACGCCGTCCGCATCACATTGGGTCCCAAGGGTCGAAATGTCGTTCTAGAGAAAAAATACGGGGCTCCCCAGATTGTGAATGATGGGGTCACCATTGCCAAGGAAGTTGAATTAGAAGATCCCCTCGAAAATGCCGGAGCGCAACTAATGCGCGAAGTGGCCTCGAAAACGAACGATGTAGCTGGGGATGGCACCACCACAGCGACTGTTCTGGCTCAGTCTCTGATTCGTGAAGGTCTCAAAAATGTTGCTGCTGGGGCAAACCCCGTGGCCTTACGCAAGGGAATCGATAAAACCATCGATGCCTTAGTAAAAGAAATTGCGGCCCTCGCTAAGCCTGTGACGGGAGACGCGATCGCACAAGTCGCCACCATCTCTGCCGGTAATGACCTCGAAGTGGGCAAAATGATTGCCGAAGCCATGGATAAAGTTGGCCAAGATGGGGTCATCACTGTGGAAGAATCTAAGTCCCTAGCCACTGAAATGGAAGTTGTGGAAGGGATGCAAATCGATCGCGGCTATATCTCACCTTACTTTGTTACAGATACAGAGCGAATGGTGGCTGAGATCGAAAATGTTCGCCTGTTAATTGTCAACAAAAAAATCAGCTCTCTCCAAGATTTAGTCGGTATTCTGGAGAAAGTGGCACGAGCAGGTCAACCCCTCTTGATCATCGCCGAAGACTTAGAAGGCGAAGCCCTTGCTACCCTCGTGGTCAACAAACTTCGGGGCGTGCTCAATGTTGTCGCCATTAAAGCTCCTGGCTTTGGTGAGCGTCGTCAAGCTATGCTCCAAGATATTGCCGTCCTCACAGGTGGACAGGTAATTTCTGAAGATGTGGGTCTATCCCTAGATAAAGTTGAGCTAGACATGCTCGGCGTTGCTCGGAAGATCACAATCAGCAAGGACAACACCACTATCGTCTCTGAATCAGGGAACAAAGCTGATGTGGATAAGCGAGTTGAGCAATTGCGTCGGCAATTAGCAGAAACAGATTCAGACTATGACAAAGAAAAGCTGCAAGAGCGCATTGCTAAGCTCGCCGGTGGCGTCGCTGTTATCAAGGTTGGTGCAGCTACAGAAACCGAACTCAAAGACCGTAAGCTGCGGATTGAGGATGCCCTGAATGCGACTAAAGCCGCTGTGGCAGAAGGCATTGTTCCTGGTGGTGGCACAACTTTGATCCATCTCACAAAAAACATCGAGAGCATCAAGTCTCACCTTAAGGATGAAGAAAAAGTGGGAGCGGATCTAGTGGGTAAAGCCTTAGAATCACCCCTATGTCAAATTGCTGACAATGCCGGTGTCGAAGGTGCTGTTGTGGTTGAAAAAGTGCGGAATGCCGATCCTTCTATCGGCTATAACGCGATGACGAACACCTATGAAGATATGATTGCCGCTGGCATCGTTGATCCTGCTAAAGTAGTGCGTTCTGGCCTCCAAAATGCTGGGTCCATTGCGGGAATGATCTTAACAACAGAAGCTCTCGTTGTAGATAAGCCTGAACCTGCTGCTCCGGCAATGCCAGACATGGGTGGCATGGGCGGCATGGGTGGCATGGGCGGCATGGGCGGCATGGGCGGCATGGGTATGATGTAGTCATTAGTTGAGTGTTGACCCTTCGACTACGCGAGCGGGCAGGCAGTTGACAGCTTGCCCGCTCGCGTGCCGTTGGGTTGACAGCTTGCCCGCTCGCCGGCCGAAGGGTTGACAGTTGGCTGTTGACTGTTGTCATTAGTGACCAATTACCAATTACCCGATGCCCAAGGCCCAAGGCCCAAGGCCCCATGCCCCATGTCCCAGGCCCAATTACCGAAGAGTGCTGTATGTTCTGTATACATTGCACCTTGTTAAGAAAAAGAAAATCTGCTTTAATTAAGATATCTAAAAAGAAAAGTTTTTTAATTAAATTTTTGTATCATCAAGAGTAGTCTTGGTTGTAAAAGTGCTAGGGTGCGCAAAGATATTTGAGTGCGTTAAACTATTTTTATGAAAATTATTGAGCTTAACTTGCAACAGTTTGAAAAATACCCATGCAGGAAGTTATCAACTGGTTTCAGTCATTTTTATCTAACTCGGTTGATGCTTTCCTAGAGTACGATCAACAGCAAAAATACCTATCGGTTAATCCCGTGGCCTCTGCTTGGATGGGATTGCAGCCTGCTGAAATAGTCAATAAAACCAATCATGAATTACTAAAATTATATCCCAATAATGCAGCTCTCAAAAATATTATTTTACAGATAGATACGTGCCTACAACAAGTATTGGTCACCGGAGAAAAAAGGCTGGCAATCCACGATGTGCTCGCAGCAGACGGCAGCATTAAAATTTATGAAACGGCTTACACGCCTGTACTCGATGCTTCTAGCAACCAGATGCGGGTTTTCAGTATCGGTCGAGATATTACCAGACACTATCATTGGCAACGGCAGAAAACTCAACAGTTGCGCCGATCGAACCATTTACTATGGTTAAATGCCACTAACAGTCCCCTGGCAATGGTAGGCTGGGATGAAGATTTTCGGATTATTCAATGGTCGAAGCGCGCCGAAGCAATCTTTGGCTGGACAGCAGATGACACGATTGGCAAGAAATTTGGCGATTTAGCCTTAGTTTGCGAGGCAGATAGAGAGGTCGTAAGTGCGATCGAACTCGAACTGGCAGCGGGCAACGGCAATACTTCAATTAATCGCAATTATACCAAAAGCGGACAGGTGATTTGGTGTCGCTGGTTTAACTCGATTATTCGTAACGGCGATTCTTTTACGGTGCTTTCTTTAGTAGAAGATATCACCGATCGCAAGCGCTTGGAATTAGAAAAAGCCCAAGGTTCTCGCCTCACAGCAATGGTTGCTGATGTCGGTATTGCTCTGACTAAACATCCTGAAGATATCTTGCTTCCCTGTTGCGAAGCAATGGTAAAAAATCTCGATGTTGCCTCTGCCGAAATTTGGACTTTCAACTCTCAAGAAAATGTTCTGGAACTGCAAGCCACCGCCGGAAACTACAGCCACAAAGACAAGCGATCGAGTTTTGTTCAAAGTAAAATTAACTCGATCGCCCAACAGAAAAAGCCGGAAATTGATTGCGAATTTGAACTGAATATTTTTGGCATTGTAGAGGAAATAGACGGGGAGGCTAGAGTAAAACAATCTCGTGAATTGGCAACAATCGATCGTCAAGAATCGGGAAAAAATTGTCATCTCGAAAAGCAAATTTTTACCTTTGCAGGCTACCCATTAATTGTCGAAGAACGGCTGGTGGGAGTAATGGGAATTGTTAGCCCACAACCACTAACAGCAGCTTTTCAGGAAACTCTAGCATCTGTTGCCGATGTCATTGCTTTAGGCATCGAACGCAAGCGTGCAGAAGCTGAATTGAAATCAGCTAGAGGGTTCCTCAATTCAGTCGTAGAAAATCTGCCATTGGGAGTTTTTGCCAAAGATGCTTCCTCGTTGAAATTTGTGCTGTGGAATAAAGCCGGAGAAGCGATCGCAGGTGTAACTAGCCAAGAGGCGATCGGCAAAAATGACTACGACATTTACCCCAAAGAACAAGCTGATGTTTTCACCGCACAAGACAGAGAAATATTAACAGGTTATGACAAAAAGTCAACCGTTAAAGAAATAGCCGAAGAACCAATCCAAACTCGGCATAAAGGTTTGAGAATACTGCATACTCGTAAAGTACCAATTCTTGACGCTCAAGGCAATCCTCAGTACGTTTTAGGAATTACTGAAGATATCACCGAACGTCGCCAGATAGACGAAAGCGTGCGCCTCTACGACCAAATCGTCGAAAATATGCAAATAGGTTTGTACGTCTACCATTTAGAAAATATAGATGATGACACCACCCTCAGAGCGATCGCTTCCAATCCAGCAGCTACCAAGTTTACCGGATTAGAAATGGCAGATGTTTTGGGAATGACGATCGACGAAATTTTTCCTAATTTGCGATCTAAAAATATTCCCCAAGCATTTGCTGCTGTAATTCGTAATCAAAAAGCCGTAGAACTTGAAGATATTGACTGCGATGAAGACGGCGAAATAACCAGCGCTTTCTCGATTAAAGCTTTTCCATTACCTAACAACAGCGTCGGTGTTGCCTTTGAAAATATTACCCATCGCAAAAGCCTAGAATTAGAACTCAAGGTAGCTTTGGAAAAAACTGAACGTTCCGAACAACTGCTGCGGACTGTAATTGATAAAAACAGCGACTGGATTTTTGCTAAAGATAAAAACTTTAACTACATTTTGGCAAACAATAGTTTCGCCAAAGCTATTGGCAAAACTATAGAAGAAACTCTGGGAAAAAATGATTTAGAGTTGGGATTTTCTGAAGAATTAGTATTTGGCAATTCTCAACAAAATCTCCGAGGATTCCGCACAGATGACTCGGCTGTACTGGCAGGCGCAATAATTCACAATACCTACGATCCGGCAACTATTGCTGATGGTTCAGTACATATTTTTGATAGCCAAAAAGTTCCTTTGCGTGACCCTGAAGGCAATGTATTCGCAGTGCTGGCTTTCGCTCACGATATTACTGAACGACATCTATCTGAAGAAGCTTTGCGCAGAAGTGAAGAAAGATTTCGGTCTTTGGTAGCTAATATTCCTGGAATAGTTTATCGCTGGCGGTGCGATTTTTCGACAACTTTTATTAGCGATGCTGTTTACTCACTAGCAGGCTATCCTGCTGCTGATTTTCTCTCAAATCCCAACAGGGGAGGGCGGAGTTTTGCTAGCGTTATTTATTCAGAAGATTTAGCAAGAGTTGAAGAAACTATTCGTCAAGGAGTAGAAAATAAACAGTCCTATAGCTTGGAATATCGCTTACAAGCAGCAGACGGCACGATTAAATGGGTGTGGGATAAAGGTTCTCCTGTACTCGGTGAAGATGGGAGCGTTTGCTGTTTGGATGGGGTGATTTTTGATATTAGCGATCGCCACTACGCTCAAGCAGCATTGCACCAAAAAACTTCAGAGTTAGAAGCAGTTTTTCGCGCTTTGCCCGATTTGTATTTCCGACTGGATGCTAACGGTATAATCTTAGATTATTTGTCAGGAAGTTCCTCGGATTTATACCTGCCTCCCGAACATTTTATGGGCAAAAGAATGATAAACATATTGCCACCAGATATTGCCAGCCAATTTGCTCAAGCAATATTTGAAATTTCCGAAAACCGAAATTCGATCGACCTAGAATATTCGATGTCCATCTCGGAAGTAGAAAAAACCTATGAAGCCAGACTAGTGCCTTTTAATACCGATGAAATTATTATTATCGCCCGCAACATAACTCAGCGAAAACAAGCAGAATCTGAATTAAAAGATAAAAATCGCCAGTTAGAGCAAACATTGAAACAATTAGGAAGAACTCAAGCTCAACTAATTCAAGCGGAAAAAATGTCGAGTTTAGGACAGCTAGTCGCGGGAATTGCTCACGAAATTAATAATCCTGTAACCTTTATTTACGGTAATATCATTTACGCTCGAGATTACGCCAGAAACTTGCTGAAATTGTGCAGTTTGTACCAAGAACATTACCCCGAACCTGTTTCTAATATTGCTGAATTCGCTGATGAAATCGAAATCGAATTTATGAAAGAGGATTTTCCTCACTTGCTTAACTCAATTGAAATTGGAGCCGATCGCATCCGACAAATTGTTCTATCTTTGCGCAATTTTTCCCGCCTAGAAGAATCAGATCTCAAGCGTGTTGACATTCACGAAGGAATTGAAAGCGCTCTGTTAATTTTGCAGCACAGACTTAAAGAAACTGGCAGAAATCGCAATATTGAAATAGTTAAAGAATATGGGCAACTATCACCAGTACAATGCTACGCCGGACAGTTAAATCAAGTATTTATGAATATATTAAGTAATGCTATTGATGCTTTGGTAGATGTCAGAAATAGGAAGTTGGAATTAGCAGGTACTTCAGAAACGGAACGGCAAGATCTTCCTGACTTGCCTTTGCTTTGCGACACTTTACCTTGGATTCGGATTCGCACGGAGGTTTTGGAAAACAATCGGATTTCGATCGCAATTTTGGATAATGGGCCGGGAATGACAGACTCTGTTAAATCTCGGATATTTGACCCATTTTTTACGACTAAACCTGTAGGGCAAGGTACTGGTTTGGGGCTGTCTATTTGCTATCAAATTGTGGTAGAAAGACATGGTGGCAGCCTGCGGTGCATTTCCACACCGGGAGGGGGAACTGAATTCGTGATCGAAATTCCAATTCGGCAAAGGTAATTATTTAGTTGACTACGGTTACTATTGCATGAGTTTTGATAATTAGTATAATTTAAAGATACTAAAACTCGGAAATATCAACATGGTACACAAAAGTCTCAATACTTATAGTCCAGTTGCAAAACCAATTAAAGAAGATGATGATGATGATTCCTACGTTGACTATTTTTATGACGATCCGGGGGCGCCGCCCGGAACTCTCGATTTAGAACCTGATGCGCCACCTCCAGAAATTGTATTAATTGACTATTGTGAAGGGGCAGCAACTCGCACTAAATTGGCAAATCCTCAAGAAGCTGCTGTATATTTAGATACAGAATCTGTGTCTTGGGTTGATTTGTTGGGATTGGGAAATAAAGAAACTTGGCGACAAATGGGCGAAGTATTTAATTTGCATCTGATGGCTCAAGAAGACGTAGTTAATGTTCCCCAGCGACCGAAAGTTGTAGACTATGAAAATCACCTGTTAATTATTGCCTGGATGGTGATGGTACATCCAAAATCGGAGAATTTTCATAAAGAACAAGTGAGTTTAATTTTGGGAAAACATTACCTGTTAACTGTTCAGGAAGAACCCGACTATGATTGTTTTGACCCCGTGCGCGATCGCATTCGCAAAGGGCAAGGAATTATTCGCAAACACGGAGCTGATTATCTGGCTTATACTCTATTAGATTCGATTATAGATGGATTTTTCCCAGTATTAGAAGTTTACGGCGAACGGATTGAAGAACTGGAGGATGAAGTGGTGGCACGACCAACTCGAAAAACCCTAGAAAAAATCTATAAAATCCGGAGAGAGTTGCTGACTCTCCGTCGCGCTATTTGGCCGCAGCGAGATGCAATTAATGTGTTGATTCGAGATGGCAGCGATTTGATTAGTCCAGAGGTACGGATTTATCTGCGCGATTGTTACGATCACACGGTGCAGGTGATGGATATGGTAGAAACTTATCGAGAGCTGTCTTCGGGTTTAATGGATGTTTACCTGTCTTCTGTCGGGAATAAAATGAATGAAATCATGAAACTGCTGACAGTGATTTCTAGCATTTTTATTCCTCTAACTTTTGTGGCGGGAATCTACGGTATGAATTTTAATACAGAGAAATCTCCTTTGAATATGCCAGAACTGAACTGGTATTTTGGCTATCCGCTTTGTGTGGCACTGATGTTAACGATCGCCTCGGGTTTAGTTTACTTCTTCTGGCGGCGCGGTTGGTTTGAAAACTTTTCTACTGTTAAAGATGACCGATGATAGTTGACAGTTGACCTTCATCAGTTCTCAAATCTCAAATCGATGGATTCATCCGTGGAGTCAATTCTAAAATCTAAAATCGATTGACTGAGAAAAGTAACAAACGATCGAGTAGAATAAATCCGGGGAGAAAGTAGGCGCAGGCGGTTGCGGATTGGCGAAAGCTAATCTGAGGAAAGTCCGGGCTCCCGAAAGACCAAACTTGCTGGGTAACGCCCAGTGCGAGCGATCGTGAGGATAGTGCCACAGAAAGATACCGCCAATTAGTCATCAGTTAGCAGTCATTAGTCATTAGTAAATAACTGAGGATTTTTGACTGGGAAGCAACAACTAATTTGGTAAGGGTGCAAAGGTGCGGTAAGAGCGTACCAGCAGCATCGAGAGGTGCTGGCTAGGTAAACCCCGGTTGGGAGCAAGGTCGGAGGGACTACGGTTGGTCTTTTACCAGTTCCGTTTTTGGGTACCGCTTGAGGCGTTTGGTAACAGGCGTCCCAGATAGATAACTGCCCTCGAAAACTGCTTGCAGTTGAGAGAACAGAACCCGGCTTATGTCCGACTTTTTCCCCCTTTTTTCCAATTACTTACTTCGATCAATTACTAATTACAAATTAATCAAATTATGAGTGGGATGGCTTTGAGCAGCGTCCCGAATATCCTATTTAAATGCGCAACAGCTTACCCATTTCCCATTACCCATTACCAATTCCCAATTCCCAATGAGTCTTATTTATCCCGGTCGCCAAAAACAACTTGAGAAGTTAGTTGAAAAATTGGGACTGTTCAACAATTCTGCGATCGAATGGCATCTTCTCGATTTAGCTTTGACTCATTCGAGTGCTTCAGCTAAGGCAAATTACGAGCAACTAGAATTTGTCGGGGATGCAGTCGTGCGGTTGGCTGCGTCCGAATTGTTGTTCGAGGTTTATCCTGACTGTCCTGTAGGCGAATTTGCCGCAATTCGATCGATCCTCGTGAGCGATCGCATTCTCTTCAAAATCGCCGAAAGTTACGGATTCGATCGCTATTTAATTCTTGCTAGCAGTGCCCTCAGCGACAAAACAGGTGCAGAAAGCCGACTGGCAGATGCTTTGGAAGCCGTACTTGCAGCCCTATATTTGAGTACCCATACATTAGAATTAATTCGCCCTTGGCTCGATCCTCACTTTCAACGACTAGCTACCGAAATTCGCAGCGATCCAGCCCGCCAAAACTACAAAGCTGCTCTCCAGGAATTGACTCAAGGTAAATACAAAGTTTTGCCAAAATATAGTGTGAAAGAAACCGGGACAGTGCAGGGTGGCGAGGATCGTTTTACCGCAGAAGTTCGACTTCAGGAAGAGTGGCTAGCATCGGGAAAAGGTCGATCGATCAAAGCAGCCGAACAAGCCGCCGCTCAGGCAGCTTTCAATAAATTAAATGGTAATGGTAATAGGTAATGGGTAATGGGTAATAGGTAATGGGTATATGATATAATTAACCCGCGATTTGTCAGATTATAATAAATGAAAATTGGAATAGCTATATTAGGAGCGGGGCGCTGGGGAGTTAATCTAATTCGCAACTTTCTCGAACATCCTAATAGCAAAGTTTTAGCGATCGTAGACCCCAACCCAGATTCATTAGCCAGAGTGCAAAAACTGTTTCATCTCAATTCCGAAGTAATTCTAGCTAGCAATTGGGCAGAAGTACAAGAATTGCCAGGATTAGAAGCTGTGGCGATCGCCACCCCAGCCTCCACACACTACACTCTCACAGCAGCAGCCCTCAAAAGCGGCTACCATGTCTTAGTAGAAAAACCCCTCGCCCTCAAGCTTTCAGAAGCAATAGAACTCTGCGAATTAGCCGAAAAACAGCAGCGGCAACTTTTCGTAGATCACACTTATTTATTCCATCCAGCAGTCGATCGAGGGCAAACAATTATTCAACAAAATAAACTCGGAAAATTGCGCTACGGTTACGCCCAACGCACCCATCTCGAACCCGTGCGACACGACGTTGATGCACTGTGGGACTTAGCCGTTCACGACATCGCAATTTTCAATACTTGGCTTCAACAAACCCCAATTCAAGTAAGTGCGATCGGCACTGTATTTCGGAAGGAAGAAGGAAGTTCGGCAACGGATTATGTAACGGATGTAACGGATGTAAAGAAGACCAAAGAAGGAAGAAGGAAGAAGGAAGAAGGAATCAATAAACAGGAAATACAAAATCCACTTTCTCCTACAATGTTCGCACTAAATCCTTTAGAAGGACTAGCAGATTTAGTTTGGGTAACACTCACCTACCCTGACGGCTTTCAAGCATTCATTCACCTGTGCTGGCTCAATCCCGACAAACAGCGGCGCTTAACAGTTGTTGGCAGTTTGGGAACCTTAATTTTTGATGAAATGTCGCCAAAAACACCCCTGATTTTGCAGCGAGGCAATTCACCCTACCAGAACGAAGAAAACAGCTCTTTTGTCAGGGCGATCGCACCTCATAAAACCAGCGTTAGAAACCGCGAAGTCTTAAAGTTAGAATCAATAGAACCGTTGCGTCGAGTGTGCGATCGATTCCTCAACTGCGTGCAGACAAATACCCCCTGCCCGACATCTTCCGGCTCAGCCTCCGTCGAGTTAATTCGCATTCTCAGCGCTTTAAGTCGATCGATCCAACTGGGCGGACAGACCTCAATAACTAATCATTCATAACCTTTAAAATTTCCATTATCCATTACAAAATCTTGGTTATTAAAAGAATTTGAGTGCTGAGCAACAGGCAAAGAAATCATCACCGCAGTACCTTGATTAACACCCGCACTGTGCAACGTAATACTTCCCCTCATAGATTCCATGATTTTCCGCGAGATGGCCAACCCCAAACCATTACCGCCAAACTTGCGAGTCGTAGAGCCGTCGGCCATCACAAAAGCTTGAAACAATCTCTGTTGCTGTTGGGGATCGATACCAATTCCCGTATCCTTCACTGTCACCACCACCCAATGGATTTCATTGCTCTGACTTGTCGCACTTTCCGACACATTTCCGTTGACATCATCAGCAGTTTTACTTTTCCTAGATTCGAGTCGCATAGAGATAGTAATACTACCCGACTCCGTAAACTTAACCGCATTGCTCAACACGTTCAAAAATACCTGCTTGAGTTTATCCGGGTCAGCATAAACAGTAATTGGATCGGGAACAGTTGAAAAATTTAACTTCAAACCTCTTTCTTGAATCTGATCGTCCTGTAAATCAACCGCATCTTTAAGTACCTGAGTCAGATCGACTACTTCCAACATCAGCGAGAACGAGCCAGCTTCTATTTTAGCAATGTCCAAAATATCATTAATAATATTGAGCAAGTGCATCGCTGAGTCGTGCGCCCGCTGCAAAAATTCCATCTCCTCATCTCGGTCATCGCAGTAGCCATCTCGAACAAATTGAATAAAACCAATAATCCCATTCAGTGGCGTTCTCAATTCGTGAGAAATATTGCGCAAGAACTCATCTTTCAATTGGCTGGCCACTTGTGCTTCCTTCGTTGCCACCTCCAATTCTCCACCCCAAGATCTGAGTCGCAGCACCATGCTGTTAAGTGCTTCTGCTAATTGATTGAATTCCCTAATTTGGAAATTTTGCGGCACTCCCTGTGGCGCTTCTGTATCCACTTTCAGTGCGTAATCTCTCAGCTTTTCTAAAGGCCGGGCTAAATCGCGAGACAAATATAAAGTCGCGATGATACTAGCAGCAACCAAACCCACAATTAGATTAAACAAAACTTGCTGAATTTGTTCCAAGCCCGACAAAGCGTAATCCAAACGAGAGACAGCTAAGATAATCCACTTACTTTTCTCTTGTTTAGTTAAAGGGCTCCGAATAGCAGCGTATCCTGCGAGTAACTCCACGCCATTTCTTTCAAAGGAAAACAGGTGTAGAAAAGCCGCCTGTCCTCCGGAGATTGCCCTTCCGACAATTCTCTTCAATCTGTCTGCATCCGCCTCCTGGTCAATATTGCGACCCACTCGGTCAATATTTGGGTGAGCCAAAATAGTCCCATCTTGGTCAATTGCCACCGTATAGCCAGCCAGAGAGCCCTTCGGAGCACTGGTTTCTACTGGCAGAGCCGACTGTAAACTCAAGGCATAAGTCAATTGCCGACTATTACCTCGACGAATGTAAACAGGAGCGCTCAACACCAAGCTAACTTGGGTGTTGCGACTGTCTTTACTAGGATCGGGAAACTCCGTAGCACCCACTAACATTCCCTTCCCGTTGAGTTTCCCCTGCTGTTGCTGCTGCGGCCACGACAAACTGATGTACACGCTCTTGTCGTCGAGGAGCAATTGTTGCTGCTGCTGCTTTGGCCAAAAATTGGCGGGTAGCGAGTGGATTGGTTGCTGGCCGCAAGTGCTCGCTATTACGTGATTTGTCTGCAAATTAGTCAATTGCAAGCAATCAACCTGGGTCGGCAACCGCTGACCTAGCTGTGAGATAAACTTTTGATAATCCTTCGGCTCTACAGATTGTAGTATCGAGTTTTCCGAAGCGCCGATCAGATTCGACTTCAGCGATTTCGCCCACTGTTCAATAGTTTCTGCTTTTCTGACAGCACTTTCTATCAAGTTTTGACGAGCAGTTTCCAGAAGCATGGAGCGTGCCTTGCGATAGGTAACATACTCCCCCACCAGTAGAACAGGTACGCTGAGCAACAAAATCCGCGACAGTAAAATACGGCGAAAGGAGGATTGACCTAACTTAACCATAGGACATCTCTAAACTAAGGTGCAATACCTAACAGCGAGCATTGTGAAACACACCAGACCCACTAGCGAATCTGTGGAGGGTACTTTGCTGACCGGACAACACAGTTTTAGAACAACACTTAAATACAATTATAGAAGCCACTGCCATAATTACCATTCCTAAAAATCCTGACAAATATTGACATCTAACAGGAAGGTCAGTCGAACCGTGCTACTGACGATTCAAGGGCGGGCATCTGATCCCACCTGTAGAAGTGTCCTTGAGCTTCCTGGCACATTTATCTGATGACTCCGATTCGCGTTGCAGGATTACCTCCACCACGCTGTGAGCGTCCCTAAATGGTCATAACTATGCAGTTTAATGCCCAATTGTTTTTTACCGAAAGAGGATGCCAAAAGATGCAACTGCGATCGTGCCTATCCACGGATAAACACAAGGCTATTTTTCCCTGAAGGCGCTCGCTTGGTCGATCGACTCTCCGCCCTAAAACCAGATTGACGGCGAGATCGAAACTTTCTCCATCCTGTCCCATAAATTTAATCAATTTTCGCGGCAGTCGTTGTTTTTGATGAATAGACCGTGAGAGAAAATTTTGGAGAGACTTTGAAGTGCCAATCCCAAAACTTATGGGCAAATCATTGAGATTTTTGTCGATGGTTGGAGTCCGTTTTTCAATCGCTTTTATAGCAAATTCTAGTTGGTAAATTTGATTGCTATGGCACTTGAGGCAACTAGCAATTTCCCCTTTTCTGCGGCCATATAATGAGTAAAAATGGCGTGCATTAATTATATAGTGCTTTTGATCGATCTGCTTCAGCTCGTTCAGATTTTTGCCGATCGAGAGTGCTTTGTCTGAGTCGCGCTCTACTTTACCAAACACAGCAACCATCGCCTCGCAGAAGTCTGTTAGGTTTGAGGGTGTTTTGGTTGGGTAAGTGACTTTGGGCATTATTCTTGGGCTTGAGCTAATTGTCTTAACTGTTCTATAACTTTCTGGTTTTTGTGACTGAGGCTCCCATACCTGATAAATGCTGAGTATCTTCTCTTAAAGATGGTGAGCAATTTCTTTGGTTTGTGCCTGTGATTTCGATCACACTTCACCTAAACCCCCCAGGATGCCCCCGCCATAGCTGTACCCAGCTTGGCGGCGGGAGGAATGGGGACGAGAGAGGAGTCCTGCCCCGCTCGCCGATTCTGACGCCAAGGGCAGACAGGAGATGGGGTAGGCGACGAACGAGTAAATAAATCTATGCTTGTCATATGTGATATAATTTAAGGCATGGAACAAGTATTGACACTAGTTTGCAAGCTTAACCCCAAGCCAGAACAGGTCGCCCAAATAGAGGCAACCCTTCAGGCGTTTGCGGCTGCTTGCAACTATGCCAATGAAGTAGTTAAGCCACAGACCACCAGCAAAACCACGATTCAAAATCTGGTGTACCAAGAGTTGCGCTCTCGGTTTGGGCTGAGTGCTAATTTGGCGGTCAGGACTTGTGCGCGGGTTGGCGCTAATCGCAAAACTGCCAAGCTTAAAGGCAAGCCAGTTAAAGCGTTTAAGCCCACATCTGCTGACTACGATGCTCGAATCTTTGCTTTTAGAGAAAAAGATTGGACTGTGAGCCTGACGCTGATGGATGGTCGCCACCATATCAAACTGAATGTGGGTCAGTACCAAACAGGCAAGCTTAAGGGCAAAAAGCCCAGGTCTGCCCAACTGTGCAAGCATCGAGACGGCAGCTACTATATCCACATTCAGGTTAAGGACACGCCACCAGAACCGATTAAATCTCAACAGGTCATCGGAGTTGACCTTGGCAGAACCGATATTGCCGTAACTAGCGAGGGGGAAAAATGGAGCGGCAAACAGATAACCGCGCTTAGAGATCGATATTCCAGAACCAGAGCATCGCTTCAGGCTAAAGCATCGAAAGGCACAAGATCCACGCGGCGTAGATGCCGTCAGATCTTGCAACGGCTGTCGGGGCGCGAGCGACGCTTCCAAGGGCATGAAAATCATGTCATCAGCAAAACTATCATTCAGCAAGCATTGGCAAATAACGCTATTGTTGCCATTGAAGATTTGACGGGAATTAGAGATCATACTAACCAGATGCCCAGAAGCAAGACTGAGCGTAAACGTTCCAATAACTGGGCGTTCTATCAGTTGCGCCAATTTCTGGAATACAAAGGATTGGATGCTGGGGTAGCAGTGATGGCGATTAACCCCCGCTATACGTCTCAAACCTGCCACCAATGCCTGCACATCCACCCGACACCAGGTGAATCCTATCGAAGCGGCAAGAGCTTTAAATGCGGCCATTGTGGTTGGCATGGTGACGCTGATTTGAACGGTGCAATGATGATTAAATTATTGGGGTCGTCTGTAAACCGACCTGAAGGCAACGAGCTATTTTGTAGCTTGAGGGCTATTGAAAGCCCCCGCTATATCGGTACTCCGATTAGCGGTGGGTAGTTTAGTGCCTGAATTTGAGGATCGATCAGCACCAGATCGCCCTGGGGCAAAATCTTTCCTGCGATCGAAAACCCTGGTAGCGATTATTGTCGGGGGCTGCAAGTACGACAGAACTTACGCAAAAAGTAGTTTTACACGCTATTTATAGTGGTAACATCCTCAGTTTACACCCCACATATAGAGTACCGTGCCTCCAGGACTGTACGATCAAACTGTGCGATCGGACGAAAGCCCCGGATTCATCCCGTAGGGTCAATTCTTCAATCGATTGACTCCCTCTTTGCAATTCTTATTTTTTACCTGAGTTTTGCTCAAAGATTCCACAGCATTTCCACAGGCAAGTTCGAGGTTTTCCACAGATTTGACAAAGTTTTCCACAGAAATTAACGGCACGGTCGGATCTTGCTGCTGAATTGGGGATTTTGTTAACCCGCTGACAAATCACTCATCATCACCCCAAAATATAAAGATATGTAAAAAAAAATGGCTTCAAAGCTGATTATTTCGTAAATCTGGATTGCGTGTAGAGGAGTTTGTAATATTTCGCAACATTGACAAACCCACCCCCTGATAGCGCACAATGATGCGACCGACTTAAAAAAAGCGCTCTGATTTCGGCTGTGTCATGCACCTGTATCCAGCCGAAAGGGGGGGTTTTATTTTCAATTTATTAGCGAGACTAAAAAAATGATGAACCCAACTGTCAGCATCTTTGCCGAAATTCCGGAAACGCTGCACGATTCCCTCAAAACCTACCTAGAAACGCATCCTGAATGGGATTTAGACCGAGTATTTTGCGCTGCCCTGTCGCTATTTTTGTTGCAGAATGCCGACAGCGGTACGCCGGAAGCTTCGCGCAGCTATCGCCAAGCTGCTAGAGTTTATCTTGAAACGCTGTTTCAGTACCCTCAAGATTTGCGCAGTAGCACCAATGTAACTCCGTCACCTTAGCAGCAAATAATCAGATAGGTGGAGGAGTGTCAAAAGCGTTTCACCAAGATCCATCGCAACTCGATCGGCGGTGTTTCTTGGATCGGAAATAAATCGCGCCCGCTAGCCCAACTAATAAACCAAGTTGTCGGCGGCCACGCTGCTTTTGGCAAATGTTTTTGTTCGTATTCAATTACCGATTCATTGGATATAATTTCTAAAGGCAATCCTTCTATTGCCGTTTCCAATTCTTGCTTTGTTATCAAATAAGACCAAGACTGTTCCGACATTTGTTTTGCCATGTCGTCAGGTTCGTACCCTTCTACAGCTAAAAAAGTGCTGAATAAGATAAACCCGCCACTTAAAACGGAGTCGGACATTTTTCCGAGGAACAAACGCACTTGTTCTGGGTGACGGAAATGCGAGAGAACTTCGGTAGCAATGGCTAATTTATACCGATAGGTTTTCATCCTCAACAGCGGATCTAAAACATCTCCTTGGGTGACAGTAACTGGCAAGTTTTCTGCGGTTGCTGTGGCGGACAATTTTTCGGCAAATATCGGTGTTAATTCGATCGCATCTACGGGATGCCCCAACCTCGCTAAGGGCAAACTGTTGCGCCCGGGCCCAGCACCAACATCTAAAATCGGCGATTGCTTCGGTTCGCCTAATTCGGCTACAATTTCCATTACTTTGGCATCGGGATAACTGCCAAATAATGGTTCGGGACGAATCTGCGGCCAGCTATGATATTTATCGGCCATAGATTGAACTTGGATTTTGGTGTCGATTGTAATTCCCCCACTTAAACCTGTTTGGGAATTGGCGGGAAAGTAGGACACAATCAAAGTAGCGTGTGGCGATTGTTTGAATCCTGCTGCTAAGGCATTTCCGAGCAATGTTTTCAAATTTTCGGTTTCGGGATTGCCAAGATTTTGTCCGACAAGTTTTAGGAAATCTGACAGCAATTTGAGATAATCATCTAGCATCGACGGCACGCAAGGCAGATGAAATTCTCCGTTGATGTTGATGCCTCTTTTGAGCTTTTCTTGGAGTGCTAATTTCAGGCGCGAGGTGTCTGTCACTGGGGCGATATCTTGCGGTGATTCGCTGACAGGCATTTCTGAGGTAGATACAGTATTGGTGAGATTTTCAGTCACGATATTGTCATCCGATTTTAGCTTTGAGATTGAAGAGTCGATCGGCAATTAGGAGCGGCAATTAGAGCGATCGCACCTACGATTATTTTGTGTTCCTGCACCTGAATTCTCGCGTGCAGCGTTTCGGCCGTGTCATCCGGCAATATCGGCACGGCTGCTTGCATTAAAATCGGCCCGCTGTCTACTTCTAAACAAGCGATGTGTACTGTACATCCAGTAATTTTCACACCTGCTTTCAGGGCTTGCTCGACGGCACGAATCCCCGGAAAACTCGGTAGTAAACTGGGGTGAATGTTCACAACTTTGTCTGGAAAAGCATCGAATAAAACTTGGGTGACAATGCGCATCCACCCCGCCATAATTACCCATTCTACATCATGTTCTTGCAAAGTTTTGACAATTTTTGTATCTAATTCTTCGCGGTTTTTGCAGTCGCGGTGATTGAGAAGAATTGAGGGAATACCGTATTTTTCGGCTCGCGCTGCGGCTTTGGCTTCGGGGTTGTTGTAAATTAAAACTTGGACTCGAGCGTTGAGTTTTTGGGTTTGAATTGCTTGGGCGATGACCTCAAAATTACTGCCACTTCCTGAGGCTAAAACTCCTAATTTTAAGGGCGGAGTATTAGGGGCGATCGCGCTGTTGTCAATCTCAGGAGAAATCAAGCTGGTAGTGGAATTAATAGATAGTGGCTTAGTTGTCATGCGATTTTAGATTTTAGATTACTCCTGCGGATGAATCCGGAGGCTTTTGTTGACGATCCGGAACAAGACCCTACAATATATTATCAAAAAATTCTTCCCTAAGAATTGAATAAGTTTTAAGATCCCAATATCTACCTTTAACAAATAGCTGCTGACGCAATACCCCTTCCAATTGCATCCCCACTTTTTCCATCACGCGGGCTGAAGCAATATTGTTAACTTCACATCTAGCCTGAATTTTATTTAGCTGCATTTCCCGAAAGCCGAAGTCAATCACTGCACTGACAGCCTCGCTCATGTATCCTTCGCCCCAATATTTCCGAGAAAGTGCGTAGCCAATTTCAGCGCGGCTGTGCGTCATGCGCCATTCCACAAATCCGCAAGTGCCGATAAATTTTTTCTCAGTTTTGTGAACTATACCCCAGTCCACAAGTTCTCGTCTTTTGTACATTTTAACGAGCGTCTTGAGAAAAAATTTACTGTCTTCGATCGAGGTATGAGTTGACCACGTTGTGTATTCTGATACTTCGGGGTCGGAAGCATACTCAAACATATCGTTGGCATCGTTTAAAGTGATTTTTCTCAGCAGGAGTCTCTCCGTTTCTATAGTTGGCAAATAGGCTAATATATCGAGAAGTTTCATTTTGACAGTGACCTATATTGTGATATAATTTAAAACTAAAAACTCCGAGCTAAAATTTCAAAGCCAATGGTTCCAATAAAATCTGGGCGTTTTAACTGGTTGGACAATGAGTCGATCGCGGCTTGGACTTTCCTGGCACCGGCTTTGCTGTTTCTGGGTATTTTTTTGATTTGGCCGATCGGCTATTTATTTTACCTTAGCTTTACCAGCGGCAGTTTTAGCCAGTCGGGTATCCGTTTAATTGGCTTAACAAACTACTGGCGGCTGCTAGACAACCCGGATTTCTGGCAAGTTCTCCAAAACACCCTCTATTTTACTATTGCTACAGTCATTCCCAGTTTAATTATTCCCTTGGGTTTAGCAGTTTTGCTAAATCGATCGTTTGCTTGGCGAGGTGCTCTCCGTACCGCCTATTTTCTGCCTTCTATTACCTCTTTAGTTGCAGTTGGCTTGGGCTGGCGCTGGCTGTTTCAAACCGAAGGCCCGGTGAATAATTTGCTAATGTCGATCGGCTTAAATCCGATACCTTGGCTCAGTAGCACAGGTTGGGCAATGCCAGTTATAATTCTACTAAGTATTTGGAAACAATTAGGCTTTAATATGGTAGTATTTTTGGCAGGATTGCAAGCAATTCCCGTCAATCGCTACGAAGCGGCAGAATTAGATGGAGCTAATGCTTGGCAACAATTCTGGCACATCACTTTACCAGGTTTAAGGCCAACTTTGGTATTTGCTACCGTCACTACTGCTATTTTTACCCTGCGCAGTTTTGAGCAAGTTTATGTAATTACCGGTGGTGGTCCTTTGAATTCTACTAATTTGCTGGTTTATTATATCTACGAGCAAGCTTTTGCACAATTTGATTTTGGCTACGCAGCAGCAGCAGCAACTGTCTTGATGGCTGTGGCTTTGGTATTAGTTTATGTGCAACTAAAAGTTTGGGGCGAAGACTCCTGAAGATTCGTAGTAAGGACGTGAATTTGAGTTAACCAGGACTAAAGTCCTGACTACGAACCAATTTTATATTCCATGTGGTTTGCTGTTTGTTCGGCTTGCTGTTTTCCTAACAGCTTGCTGACAACGTGCAAAGACATATCGATTCCCGCAGCAATTCCCCCGGAAGTGATGATTTTGCCATTATCGACAAATCGCTGATTTTCGATAACAGTTGTATTCGGAGCTAATTCTCTCAACAATTCTAATGCTTGATGATGGGTAGTTGCCGCCAAACCTTCCAATAACCCAGCTTTTGCTAAAAGCAAAGATCCCGTACAGACAGAAAGCACTAATTCTGCTGTTTGCGAACAAGTTTCGATCCAGTTAATAATCGCTGAATTATCGATTAACTTTCTAGTACCTATTCCTCCCGGTACTATTAAAATATCGGGTGGCGGACAATCGGAAATGGTGCAATCTGGGTTGACGCTCAAACCGTTGCGGGCGATGACAGCACCTGGATTTTCCGCTACAGTAAAGACTGCAAAAGGTCGTGCAGCAGAGTTGTCTCCAAGGGAATCTCTACAATTTAATTCGGATGTCACAGCAAACACTTCAAAAGGGCCTGCAAAGTCCAGTACCTCGACATCATCAAACATTAAAATAGCTACTTTTTTGGTTGGCATAATACATACTTACGGTAGATAGCTTGTAAAAGTATAGTCATCTATTACATGACATGGGAGGCGTTGAATCCCTCCCCTTTCGCTTTCACTTCGAGCGGATTCAACCTTCTTAAGCTGAGCTACACAGCTCCCTATCCCATCGCTAAAAGCATTTGGGACTGCTTTTCTTAAAATATTATAAGACCCGTTAACATCAGCGTTAATTAATCGGCCGCTCGCTGTTTTGTACAATCCTCTCTT
>JAAUPI010000078.1 GCA_012035135.1 Microcoleus sp. CSU_2_2 | reverse complement strand
GAGACTGCTCGTCCAATGCTCCTTGACGTCTGATGGCAGCGCAGATCTCGAGACTGCCTTCGTAACTTCCCCTTGACGTCTGATTGCAGGTTGCCTTGTATTCTTCCAATTCTCCCTGAGTCTGATGCAGCGCAGACTGAGACTGCTCCAATTCTCCCTGAGTCTGATGCAGGTTTGCCTTGTATTCTTCCAACTTTTGCTGAGTGTGAATCTGCTGAGACTGACACTGCTCCAATTCTTCGGAAGTTTGAATCAACTGAGACTGAGACTGCTCCAATTCTCCCTGAGTCTGATGGAGTTGCATCTTGGATTGCTCTAATTCTGCCTGAGCCTGATATGATTGCTCCTGATATTGCTCCAATTGCCCCCGAATATCATGTGGTTTGTGGTAGAATAAAGGTGCAGGTTCTACATCTAAGTTTAAATGAAAATCGTTTGAAAGCTTGGTAAGTTCTATGACAGCGATCGCATTTGAGTAAGGGAAGGGATAGTTGTATTCAGCATCGCTAACTTCTAAACCGTCTACTTCTGCCCACAGCATCTGAGCCTTATCCCAGATGGGATTTCTATCAAGCTGCTTCAAAAAATTTGTAGCGATCGCTTCTTTAGGAATTCCATATTTTTTTAATTGAGATAAATACTGTCCGCTAAACTGAATATACCAACCCCCATCTGTCAGAGTTCCAAAAGGGACAGTAATTAAAGCTTTTCCATCAACATCTAGTAAGTCGTATATCTTGGCAATCGCTTTCAGAGGAGCTTCTAGGTCACGGTTCTCTATATGTTCACCATAGGTACCACAAGGCTCTTCTTCTTGCCCTATATGCTCTGCTGTTGAAATGCAAACTACAGCATCAAATTTTTCTTCTGACGGCAGATTCATTAAATCTTCATTGTCTACACCAAGCTCATTTTCAAACTTGTCTACTATTTTTCTTCTAAGAATTCCCGTATGTTCGCTGAGGGCATTTTCATAATAGGCCAGTACATTCCCAACTTCAAGAATCCGATCTTTTTTGTCTAGATTTGCTAAAAAGTCAAATCCGATCGGAACTTCAACAGTTCTTTCTGTCGGATTATTATATCTGATTCGGTTGTAATACAGCTTTTTTTCATTTAAACTAAAGGTTCTTTGCCATTCAGTCATAATCAAAACCTCTTTTTTTCTAAGTTTTAAATCTCTTTAACTCGATCGAGAAGGGTAGAGTGGGTGCGGGCTTTTTTATTCGTTTATTTTACCAGCTTTTGCCACTTAAGTTTTTTTGACCTGAATCCTTACGACAGTATTTCCTGCTTCAAGCAAATCATTTATCAAATCAGTCGTCATTTTACAAGTCCTTCATACTTTCAACAAAGCAGCGGAATTATTTTTCACAAATAGCGAGTAGAGATATCTAAGCCCTTCCCCATCTTTCCCCCTTACTTCCTCATTCCCACACCTTCCACGGTGCTTCGCCATTATCCCACAGTTCGTTCAAATACTTGTACTCCCGGTAAGTATCCATCGCGAAAAAGAAACCATCGTGACGGTAAGCCATCAATTGCCCGTCCTCAGCCAAACGCTGCAGCGGTTCTTCTTCCAAAACGCAATCATCCCCTCCCAAATAATCAAAAATCCGGCGGTTAAGTATCATATATCCCGCACTTGCCACCCCATCTAACAGGGGTTTTTCGATAAATTTCTTGACACTACCCTCACCATCTACTTGCAAAATTCCGTATCGCGAAACAGGTTGGACCGCAGTGAGAGTTGCTAGCTTCCCGTGAGATTTGTGAAAATCAACTAGCTTGTTAATATCTACATCAGCTACACCATCGCCATAAGTCACCATAAAGTTATCGCAGTCGATATATTTTTCGATCCGCTTCACCCGCCCTCCAGTCATGCTTTCCCAGCCAGTTTCTGCCAGGGTTACTTTAAAATTTTGCTCTTGATGATCCTCGTGATAGGTAATCTGATTTTGGCGACCCACAATAGTTCGGACATTTTTCAATCACGAAGGGTATAATCGGGGTTTCAGCTTCCTCAGGAGCTAAAATCTTAACGGTAGAATGCGGGTTTCAGCGGCTACCACAAAAACTGTCCGGAGTATTGGACCCAAGCAAATAGTAAAATCATTATTCATCGCTTCATAATTGAGGAAATAATCCTTAATCATGTTGCCGCGATAGCCCAAACAGATAACAAAATCCCGGAAACCGTAATGGGCATAAGTTTTCATAATGTGCCACATCACCGGACGCCCGCCCACATCAACTAGGGGTTTCGGACGGAATTCTGTTTCTTCTCGGAGGCGAGTACCCAAACCACCAGCTAGGATTACTACTTTCATGTTTTTACTTTGTTAAAGGTCATCAATTAGTCTTTATTTACAATGGAATCCTGAAATTGTTAGTGTCTGGAAAAGAAATGGCTACCCGCTACGCCATTTGAAAATAATTACCTCCTCAGCCTGCTTAAATTCTATATCAAATAGATCGAAAACTACTTCTCTCCCTAAAAGAATCTCATCGCAATCATCCGTTTGCGCCCAAGCTACAGGAGCTGTAAAAGTATGACCCTCTAGCTCAATTTCCACTTCTCGTAACAAATATTCAATTGTACCGCCCACTCCTTCTGCTTTATTGTTAATTTCTCCTCCAGCCTTAGCACAGCCTAAATCTCTTCCTAATTTCTTTGTAATTAAACTGAGTTCAGCACCAGAATCAACAAGCATTTTCACTTTTACGGTGTTCTGAGACTTTAATAGTAACTCATACTTGGGCTGCCAGTCATGAGCTTTTAATGTTCTCATTCTCACCGGGTAAAACCGGATAGGCTCTACAAATTCGCTTTCAAATATGCGCTCAATTACATAGTCTAAACCTGATAAACTTGGATCTACTCCCTCCTTCATTTTGTCATAATCGCGATCGTGACTGATTACCCCTTTATTAGTATAAGCAATCCATTCACCTCGATATTTTTTCAAAGTTGGGCGATTAGCTTTATACCATTCCTTAGCTGTTGGGTATTCTGCTTCCATATTTTTACCCCTCTATGTTCCCTCAAGCAAGCCTCGCCTCCACCATCATCCGCACTACATCAGGCATTTTATATTTCGCCTCCCAGCCCAGTTTTTCTTTTGCCTTTCCCGGATTTCCCAACCCAACCGCAATGTCCGTCGGTCTGTAAAGACTCGCATCCGTTACTAAATGTTCCTGCCAATCCAAACCAGCACAAACAAAAGCTGTCTGCACGAACTCCTCCAAAGGATAACTTACACCCGTAGCTATTACATAATCATCCGGTTCATCCTGCTGCAACATCAAATACATCGCCTCCACATATTCCGGGGCCCAACCCCAGTCCCGCTGCACTGAAATATTTCCCAAATGCAGTTTTTCGGAACTGCCTGTGGCAATTCGACACACAACCGATACAATCTTTTGCGTCACGAACCTCTCCGGCCGCAGCGGCGATTCATGATTGAATAGAATACCAGAACACGCAAATAAATGGTAAGCTTCTCGATAATTCGCTACTTCCCAAAATGCTGTTGCTTTCGCTACCGCGTAAGGACTTCTGGGGCGAAATGGCGTGTTTTCATCCGCTGCACTGCCTCCGGTATCGCCAAAACATTCGCTGGAACTGGCATTGTAAAGTTTGATTTTGCCTCCGGTAAACCTAATGGCTTCTAACAGATTTAACGTGCCTGTAGCAATGCTTTCGAGGGTTTCTACAGGCTGTTCAAAAGACAAGCCGACGGAACTTTGACCGGCTAGATTGTACACTTCGTCGGGTGCAACTTTTGTCAGGACTTGCAAGACGCTGCGAAAATCGTTGAGAGACATGGATGCTAGTTTTACTTGCTCCCGGATTCCCAAACGAGCTAGGTTTCCGAAACCAGACATTTGGGCGTCTCTGGAAGTGCCGCAAACTTCGTAGCCTCGATCGAGCAATAGTTTAGCTAAATAAGCTCCGTCCTGACCTGATATACCACAAATTAGTGCTTTTTTCATATCACATTTTCCTCTCTAAATTCTACCGTCGATCTTGCTATTTTTTCTCTTTTATAACTTTTATAGTTATCGTTTTTATTGTTTTTAACATTTTTAACAGTTTTTATTTTTATTTGTACCCGACTTGCGATCGCAAGTTCAAGCTGCTGCGATGATTACTGGCAATGACAGATGGGCAAGATGCTAATCAAGACCAAAATACTCGCACTCCAAACAAAAAAAAACTAATCGGGCAGGCTCGAAAACTTGCCCGAAGTCTTTTTGCAAAAAGCCTAATAGCGGGATCTCGCAGTTATCAACTGTGAGTTTTGAAACAAGAACTATTTAATTCCCAAACCAAAACTCACAACTCACAACTGCCACTAGTGAACTACTAATTGTCAAAAATCTCTAGATCTCGAAGGTAAAAATAACCAGTCAGTTAGAAATTGACTCAAAAGTAGAAAATATCAGCATTTTACTTTTTGCCTTGTGGTACTAGGCTTCCCATCTTTCGGCGACTAGTTCAGCCAAGTCAACCACCCGCTGACTGTAGCCCCACTCATTGTCATACCAAGCCAACACCTTTACCATGTCGCCGTCCATCACCAGCGTCAAGCTGGAATCCAGAATCGAAGAAGCATCACTTCCCCGATAGTCGCAAGAAACCAAAGGTAAGTCGTTGTACTCCAAAAAGCCCTTCATGGAGCCTTCGGCAGCTTCCTTGAACACTTGATTTACCTGCTCGGTAAAAGTCTTCTTTTCCACCTGAGCCACAAAATCAACTACGGACACATTGGGAGTCGGCACGCGCATGGCAATACCATTTAACTTGCCCTTCAATTCTGGAATCACCAAAGCTACAGCTTGAGCAGCACCTGTAGAAGTCGGTACAATATTCATCGCAGCCGCCCGCGCCCGTCGCAAGTCGCGGTGGCTAGCATCCAGTAAGCGCTGGTCGCCAGTATAGCTGTGGGTAGTGGTCATCATGCCCTTGACGATGCCAAAATTTTCGTGAAGCACTTTCAGCACAGGAGCCAGACAGTTAGTTGTACAGCTAGCATTGCTGATGACAGTGTAGTCGCCGTGCTTGTAGTTGTGGTGGTTGACTCCCATCACATAGGTGCCAACTTCCGGGCCCTTACCGGGAGCGGTAATTAGCACTTTTTTAGCGCCAGCAGTGATATGCTTCGAGGCACCAGCCTGGTCAATAAAAACGCCAGTTGATTCAATAATCAGATCAATACCCCAATCCTTCCAAGGCAAGTTTAGGGGATTACGATCGCTCACGCATTTAACTGTCTTGCCGTTGAGAGTAATCGAATTTTCATCCGCACTGATGTCCACATTCTTCAACGTTCCCATCATGGAATCGTATCTCAGCAAGTGAGCATTACTTTTCGGATCGGAAGTGTCATTAATAGCTACCAACTCTAACTGGCTGTTTTCTCGACCCAGCCAGCAGCGCGCAAAACTGCGCCCGATACGTCCAAAACCATTGATCGCGACTCGAATCACTTTAGTACCTCCTAACAATTGCAGCCTCTAGCTCGGGCTTAAATTTTGGAAAAATTTAAGAATTGACTTATGACACCAGATCATATCGCAAAGCCTGATCCTTTCTAACTTTTTGTATTTGTCAAAAAA
Organism: Microcoleus sp. CSU_2_2; assembly: GCA_012035135.1. GTDB lineage: Bacteria > Cyanobacteriota > Cyanobacteriia > Cyanobacteriales > Microcoleaceae > Microcoleus. The sequence goes on along the minus strand of JAAUPI010000078.1, from coordinate 15,190 downwards.
CTGGAACTTTTCTAGAGGGTGATTAGCTGTTGGCTGTTGTTGGGGATCGGTAAAGCTGATGCGCTGCTATATAAGTGATGACAGCCTCCGGAACTAAGTAGCGAATCGATCGACCCTCGGTGCAATAGCGGCGGATCTGGCTTGACGAAATTTCGATCGCAGGCATTGCCAGCACCTGCCATTGAATTTGAACGTCAAAAAGAGCCATTTGTTCGGCAACTCGCCTGCCAATCGCATTTGTCTGAACCTGCATTTTCTCCCACTCCCCATCTCCCGGATTCGGACGCGGCGCCACCAACCAGTTGCACTGCGCGCCAATTTCGCGACAGCGAGGCCATTTGGGCAGAGTTTGGAAAGCGTCAGCACCGATAATCCAGTAGAGTCGATCGTCCGGCTGCGATTTTTGCAAATATAGCAGGGTGTCGATCGCCAAAGAAGTGCCGGAGCGATTGGATAATAGTGGCGAAAGTACGAAATTGGGACGATCGGCGATCGAAGTTGCCACCATTTCCCGGCGGTGTTCAAAACTGGCTAAACTAGATCGCGACTTGTGGGGAGAAGAGCGATCTGGTATCCAAATTACTTGATCGAGAGCAACTTGACTAGCAGCCATCTGGGCGATTAACAAATGTCCCCAGTGAACTGGGTCAAAAGTCCCCCCCAAAATCCCTATTTTCCTCATACGTGGTAGTGTTGGTAAATCCTTGTGGGGATTACCCCCAATCTTCGTAAAAAGGTTGTGGGGGTCACGTTCAATTGATGCCGTGTTGCAAGGTTTGAGGCGGTAACTGTCCCGCCTTTAAGTACACTACAAAAGTACACCAAATCAAGCAACTCCAAGGCGGTAATGGATAAAGAAAGATTCAAGGCGGTTGAAACCGCCCTTAGAGTTTCCCTCTTTTGTCTAAAGACTCTGAGTTTCCCACTTACCGAGTTTTTTTTATGAAACCACCCAAAATTAGTTTGTTGGCCCTGACCACAAACCCATCCTCCCTGACCTGCAATTTTCGAGCTGTGACTGTTCCGGAAAACTACTCCGTACTCAGTCATATAGGATACAAGACAAACATCTCTACAAGTCCCGAAAATTGAGGGACGCGCAGAGAATTTTGTACAAAATCTCTAGCGAACTGTATCCTGAAAAAACAATTCTTGATATGATATCGCGTGTTATTGGCGTGGTGTGGTGTGTGAGGAGCGAAGATGCCGAGTTCTGTTGATTTCAGCGGTAGACCATTTCATTTCATTGGTATTGGTGGAATAGGAATGTCAGCCCTTGCCTATATTCTAGCTAAACGCAAGTTGCCTGTGTACGGCTCTGACATTAAATCGAGTCACATAACCCAGCGCTTGCAAGCAATGGGAACTCATATTTTTTGGCGTCAAGATGCCAGCAATTTTGAAGTATTTGAAACAGCCGCAAATGGTCGTAGCCCCAACGGTGCGACGGAGTTGGCTATTTCATCGGGAGTCGTCGGCACGGTAGGAACTTCCGTCGCGACAGCCGAAGCTCTGAAATTGAACGGTAACGGGAAAACCGCCAAAGCAATTCTGGGATTGCCTCAAGTAGTGTGTTCGACGGCAATTCACCCAGCTAATGCCGAATATCGAGCTGCTTTGGATTTAGGCTGTCCAATTTTTCATCGATCGGATGTGTTGGCAGCTTTAATTCAAGATTACCAAAGCATCGCGGTAGCGGGGACGCACGGCAAAACTACCACGAGCAGCTTAATCGGCTTCGTGCTGATGGCTGCGGGTCTAGACCCGACCATAGTGGTGGGAGGCGAGGTCAACGCTTGGGAAGGCAATGCTCGTCTGGGGGAAGGTCCCTACTTAGTTGCCGAGGCTGATGAATCGGATGGCTCTTTGGTCAAGCTGGCAGCCAAAATTGGCGTGGTGACGAATGTGGAACTGGATCATCCAGACCATTACGATACTCTCGACCAGGTAATAGACACATTTAAGGTGTTTGCCCAAAACTGTCAAACCTTGGTGGGCTGCATTGACGACCAAATCGTCAAAGATTCCCTTCGACCGAATATCAGCTATAGTTTGCAGCCGGAAAGCGGTGCTGACTACACGGCTTCGGACGTTGAGTATGGAGCCACCAGTACCAAGGCTCGTATTTGGGAGCGAGGATCTCTCTTGGGGGAAATGGAGTTGAAGTTGTTAGGCAAACACAATCTCAGCAACGCACTGGCTGCGGTAGCAGTGGGTCGATTGTTAGGCTTGGAGTTTTCGGCAATTGCCTCAGTGATTATAGGCTTTGAAGGTGCCCGTCGCCGTTTTGAGGTTCGGGGCTTTCACAATGACATTCTGTTTGTGGATGACTATGCCCACCACCCCAGCGAAATTCGCGTTACCTTGGCGGCGGCTCGCTTGCGAATGGAAGGTAGCGAACCAAATCCTAAATCCGGAAGAGTAGTTGCCATTTTTCAACCCCACCGTTACAGCAGGACTCTGACATTTTTGCCAGAATTTGCCCAATCCTTTGGCGATGCTGACTTGGTTGTCGCTTGCGATATTTATAGTGCTGGAGAACCCAATCTAGGACAGATTAGCGGGCAAAAAGTTGCTGATTTGATTGCTAAAGAAGGCCGAAAGGTTGAGTTTCAGGCTTCCCTAGAGTCAGTCAGTCAGTTTTTAACCCAAAATCTGCAACCGGGGGATTTGGCTCTGTTTCTGGGTGCTGGTAATCTCAATCAGATTATTCCAGAGGTTATGGCTTTTTATCAAGCAGCCGATCGCCCGGATTAGCTCATTCCTGAGTGGGTCGATCGACATGATGGCGGTGCAGGTTGTACCGATACTTCTGTCTGGCGATTCGCTCCACGAACGAGCTTTATTGGGGTAAATGGGTTTTCAACCAAGTCTTCAATCGAAAGTATTTTTAAGGATTTGCAAAATGGTGACTATCTCTTCTGACTTCTCTGTTAAGGAAAATCGGCGAGTGTATTCTCCTATTTCTTTGCGGGGAACTGACTGCAAGATTAACTCCCAAGTTTCCTTGGCCGGGCTGACTTCCTTCCGAGTCGGTGGGCCAGCAGAGTGGTACGTTGCTCCCCGCACTATGGATGCTTTGGAAGCTAGCTTTGCATGGGCTGACTCAGAGGGGCTACCTGTGACTCTGCTGGGTGCGGGTTCTAATTTGTTGGTGAGCGATCGAGGTTTATCCGGGTTGGTAATCGGCACTCGCTACCTGAAGCAGGTGCATTTCAATCCAGAAACCGGTCAAGTTACAGCCGGGGCGGGGGAGTCAATTCCCCGCCTCGCTTGGTTAGCGGCGAAACGGGGCTGGAAAGGTCTGGAATGGGCAGTGGGTATACCGGGCACCGTTGGAGGGGCTGTGGTGATGAATGCTGGGGCTCACAGGGGCTGTACGGCAGATATTTTGGTCAATGCTCATGTCCTCTCCCCTGGTGGGAAGGCGGAAATTCTGACTCGACAACAGTTGGGCTACCGCTACCGGACTTCGCTGTTGCAAGGGGGCGAGAGGCTGGTAACAGAAGCGACTTTTCAGCTACAGCCGGGATTCGATCGATCGCAAGTCATGGCAGCAACTAATGCCCATTTCAGCCAGCGGCGGACAACTCAACCTTACCACTTGCCTAGCTGCGGCTCGGTCTTCCGTAACCCCAGCCCGAAGGCAGCAGGCTGGTTAATTGAGCAAGCGGGACTCAAAGGATACCAGATTGGCGGAGCGCAAGTAGCTCAACGTCATGCTAATTTTATTCTTAACTGCGGGTCGGCAACGGCTAATGATATTTTTCAAGTAATCCGCCATGTTCAAGAGCAAGTGGAGCAGCGGTGGTCGTTGTTGTTGGAGCCAGAAGTTAGAATACTGGGAGAGTTTCCCTTCTAGGGCACTATAGTAAATACCCGATCGCCTCAAAACCCCATGACTTCAGTCCAGGGATTTAGAGACAAGGAAACGGCAGACTGCCGACCCACACACAATCAAAAAGCAGCTATGACAAAATCAGGACAAGGATTTGGCTTCGGCCTGGGAAAAATGAAGGAACTGACTGAAGCTTTCAAAAAAGCTCAGCAGGTACAAGAAGGAGCTAAAAAGCTCCAAGAAGAGTTGGATCAAATGGACATTGAGGGAACTGCCGGCGGTGGCTTGGTCAAGGTTTTTCTCAGTGGTAACCAAGAACCCCGCCGCGTGGAAATCTCTCCGGATGCCCTAGGTGAAGGCGCTGATGTGGTTTCTGAACTTGTCACAGTAGCAATGCAAGATGCTTATGCTAAGTCTACGATGACGATGCGAGAGAAAATGGAAGAGCTCACCGGTGGACTGAATCTCCCCGGTTTCTAAGCGATTAGTTGACAGTTGACTGTTGACAGTTGACTGTTGACTAAAATTTCTGGAAAACCGTTATAGTAAGGTGCGTCGCTGTGAGATGAGAAATGGAACTTGCAGATTGTAGATGGCGACGCACCCTACTACAAATTGGCACTGTTGATTAATTAATAACTAATAACTAATAACTAATAACTAATGACTAAATTATTATTTGTTTGCCTTGGAAATATCTGCCGATCGCCTTCAGCAGAAAATATTATGAATCACTTAATTAAACAAGCGGGTTTGAGCGATCGAATTACTTGCGATTCTGCCGGCACTGCTAGCTATCATGTTGGCAGTCCTCCTGATAGACGGATGGCAGCGGCTGCGAAGAACCAGGGCATTGAATTGTTAGGTGCAGGCCGCCAATTTCAAAGGAACGATTTCGAGAGTTTTGATTTGATTCTGGCGATGGATCGGGAAAATTATCGAAATATTCTTGCTCTCGATAACGCTGGGAAATATAAAGAAAAGGTACGGTTGATGTGCGATTTTTGCCAGAAATACGACCTAAAAGAAGTGCCAGATCCTTACTACGGAGGGCCGGAGGGATTCGATCGGGTAATTGATTTGCTCTTTGATGCCTGTGGGGGATTGTTGGAGTATGTTATTAGTCATTAGTCAACAGTTGCCCAATGCCCAATGCCCAATGCCCAATGCCCAATTACCAATTACCAATTCCCAATTACCAATTCCCAACTAAATGATGTTCCATCGCAAAACGAACCAGTTCTGCACGGTTACTGCTGTCAGTTTTTCTGAACAAGCTACTGACGTGTTTTTCCACAGTTCGAGGACTGAGGTGGAGCCGATCGCCAATTTGAACATTAGAAAGACCTTCTGTCAAGTGGTCTAGCACTTCTCGCTCTCGCTGCGTCAAACTCGGAGAATTTAGGTCAGGAGATGCGCGTGAAGCGGAGCTATCCCGTAGGGAATCGCCCGGTTCTGACTTTTGAGTTAAAAAATCCAATTCTCCCTTACCCTTGACTCTGCTGCGTACCTCTGTTGGCATCGGTTCTGGTTCGGGGGAGCGAGACGGCGCCTGGGCGATCAGAGCATATCGATCGAGCAAAGAGCGAATTACTACCCCCAATTCACTAAGTTCAAAAGGCTTCGCCAGAAAATTGTCGCACCCCATCTGATAGCCCCGAATCCGCTCCTCCGTGCTCGTCCGTTCCGTCAAAAAAATCACCGGCAACAACCGAAAAGCCGGACGAGTCCGCACTCGCCGCACGAACTCGTACCCGTCCATTTCCGGCATTGTAATGTCGGTAACAATCAAGTGTGGCTGAAATTCCTCTACCAAGCCTAAAGCTTCTTTGCCGTTCTCAGCAGAGATTACCGAATAGCCGGAGATTTCCAGGTAATCGTTAATCGACAAGCGAGTAGCGAAATCATCGTCAGCAACCAGAATTGTCAAGGGCATGGGAGGAATTAAAAGTTAAACATTAAAAATTAAAAATGACTATTTTCACTTTTAATTTTTAATTTTACTGGTTAACTTCCTTTATAGCTTGTAGTTAAAGTAGCAGGTTGTCCTAAATTTCCCTCCAAAGCTACGCCCCGCCCGTTGGCAGCCAAATGCCGCAGAATTTTGTAAATTGTCTCGATTTGGTCTGGCTTTCCTACTTTGGTGGCGATTTCTGCTACAGACAGAGGAGTTTGAGCGTTTCCGAGCACTTGCAGTACCTGTTGCTGCAAGTCCAACACAGCAGCGGCCGCTTTTTTGCCTGCTTCGACACCCGGTTGGTGATAGGCATTGACATTCACCAAAGAACCGTAAAAACCCACAGCTCTTTCATAGAGGGCAATTAATGCTCCTACTGTCCGAGGATTTACTTGCGGTATTGTCAGAGTCATCGAATCTCGTTGCTTTTCATACAAAGCTTGCCGAGTTCCCTGCAACAAACCAGACAAATAATCACCTGAAGTGACGCCGGTTTCTACTTCAGGAGAAACGCCTTGCCTGTCTTCCAAAACTTCAATAAATGTTAGGAAGAAATTGGACACGCCTTCCCGCAATTGCTGAACGTAGGCGTGTTGGTCGGTTGTGCCTTTGTTGCCATAAACTGCGATGCCTTGATAAACTGTGTTACCGTCTAAATCTTGCTCTTTGCCGATCGATTCCATGACTAATTGCTGCAAGTAGCGGCTGAACAATAGCAGTGAATCTTTGTAGGGCAGAACCACCATATCTTTTTCGCCGCGTCCGTTACAAGCAAAATACCAACTCATTGCTAACAAAGCGGCGGGATTGTTTTTGATTTCTGGGGTTCTGGTAGCTTCGTCCATGACTTTAGCACCGTCGAGCATTGCCTGGATGTCGATGCCTTGCAAAGCTGCTGGCAAAAGTCCAACTGCTGACAATTCGGAAGTCCTTCCTCCTACCCAGTCTGCCATCGGGAAGGTGGTAATCCACCCTTCTGATTTAGCTAATTTGTCTAGTTGGCTGTCAACTCCGGTAATGGCAATTGCTTGTTTGGCAAAGTCGAGTTTTTGGGCAGCAAAGGCTTTTTGAACTTCGATCATGCCATTGCGAGGTTCGGGGGTGCCGCCGGATTTTGAGATAGTAATTACTAGGGTGCTAGCGAGTTTGTCTTTGATTTTGTTGAGAGTTCGATCGATCCCTGCCGGATCGGTGTTGTCGATAAAATGAATTGCTAGGGGTGGAATGTCTGGGGATAAAGCTTCTGCGACAAATTGGGGACCGAGGGCGGAGCCACCGATGCCGATCGAGATAATATCGGTAAATTGGGGAGCGAATGGTGGCTTGATGTCGCGACTTTGAACTTTCTTGACAAATAATTCGATTTGTTGTAGAGTCCCGACTATTTCTTGTTTGAGTTCAGGGGTGGGGGCGATATTGGGGTTTCGCAGCCAGTAGTGGCCTACCATCCGGTGTTCGTCAGGATTGGCGATCGCCCCTGCTTCTAAAGCTGCCATGTCTTTGAAAGCTTTGTCAAATTTGGGTTTCATTGTGGCGACAAAAGCGTCGTCGAATCCCATGCGGCTGATATCGAGGTAAAGCCCCAATCCAGAGTGATAGTAAAGCCAGTCTTGGTAGCGTTGCCAGAGTGCTGTGGCATCCATAGGAATTCTCTACAATTTTTTAAATGTTCGATCGGCGTCATCGGGAATTTACCAATTGTAGTTTAAAACCAGGTGATGTACGGCAATTGCAGAATCCCGATCGATTGAGTAATGAGCGATCGTTTTTTTTCACTCTCAGTCTGGGGCTTGTATCCATTTTTTATATATTCAATTATAAATACTGAATGTATTATAATACACAAATATTAGAAGAAATGTGCGATCGACTATGCTTACTCTCTCTCCCGAATTACAAAAAAGATTAGCAACTCCGCTGAAAATCGGCGATTTTGAAGTGAACAGCCGCGTGCTGCAATCGCCATTATCCGGCGTTACAGATTTGGTATTTCGTCGCTTGGTGCGCCGCTATGCGCCGGATTCGATGATGTACACCGAAATGGTAAATGCTACGGGTTTGCACTACGTGAAGCAACTGCCGAGAATTATGGAAGTTGACCCTAACGAACGTCCGATTAGCATTCAATTGTTTGACTGTCGCCCGGATTTTTTGGCAGAAGCAGCACAGAAGGCGGTGGCAGAAGGAGCCGATACAGTTGATATTAATATGGGCTGCCCGGTTAACAAAATTACTAAAAATGGTGGCGGTTCTTCTTTACTACGAGATCCCGAAACTGCCGAAGCAATTGTGCGCACAGTTGTGCAAGCTGTAGATGTTCCCGTAACTGTCAAAACTCGCATTGGTTGGACGGACAAAGAAATTAATATTTTGGATTTTGCGAAGCGGATGGAAGATGCGGGTGCGCAAATGATTACTGTACACGGAAGGACTCGATCGCAAGGTTACACTGGTCCGGCAAAATGGGATTGGATTCGTCGCGTTAAGGAAGTTTTGTCGATTCCAGTTATCGCCAACGGAGACATTTTTTCAGTTGAGGCGGCAGTGCGTTGTTTAGAAGAAACAGGCGCTGATGGAGTCATGTGTTCGCGAGGAACTTTGGGCTATCCTTTCTTGGTGGGAGAAGTTGATTATTTCCTAAAAACAGGTGTAGAAAAGATAACTCCGACACCAATTGAACGACTCGAATGTGCTAAGGAACATCTGCGGGCTTTGTGGGAATATAAAGGTGACAGCGGTGTCTGTCAAGCACGCAAGCACTTAACCTGGTATGCTAAGGGTTTCGCCGGTGCTGGGGAATTGCGGGGCTTGTTGGCAGTGGTAGAAACGGTTGAGCAAGGTTGCGATTCGATCGATCGCGCGATCGAGCAATTGCCGACAAGCTGAACAAAAACAGTCCTAAATGTAACTGCCCCAATTAGTAGGGTGCGTCAGTTGAGAAAACCCGAATTTTTCGTAGTAACCTCAAACCTGACGCACCATACAGCGTCGTTAAAATATGACAATTGCAGCCTGGACTGCAAAAAGTTGATCGCTAGCAGGAACGCAAACTAAGCCTGTTTCTGCGGGCTAAAATTTAAGACCAAATTGAAAATTTGTGTGGGATCGCTTATGGATTCATTAAAAGGACGAGATTTATTAAGTCTGGCAGATTTAAGTATTGACGAATTAAATTATTTACTAGATCTGGCAACCAGTTTAAAATCGGGAATGGTGAAGCTGAAACGGACTAAAGTTCTCGGCTTGTTATTTTCTAAAGCTTCGACTCGAACGCGGGTAAGTTTTACGGTGGCAATGTATAAATTGGGAGGGCAAGTTATCGATCTCAATCCCAATGTCACTCAAGTCAGTCGCGGGGAACCTTTAGTCGATACAGCGCGGGTTTTGGATAGATATTTAGACGTTTTGGCAATTCGGACTTTCGAGCAAAAGGATTTAGTGACTTTTGCCAATTATGCAAAAATCCCTGTGATTAACGCCCTGACAGATGAGGAACATCCCTGTCAAGTCCTCGCGGATTTAATGACTATCAAAGAGTGTTTTGGCAAGTTAGAAGGGGTGATTTTGACTTATTTGGGCGATGGCAATAATATGGCTAATTCTCTAATGTTGGGCTGTGCAATGATGGGAATGAATGTGAGAATTGCCTGTCCTCAAGATTTTCTGCCAAATCCTGAAATTGTCGAAAAAGCCAAAGCAATTGCTAACGGAAAAACAGAAGTTACTGTAACTGTTGATGCCCAAGCTGCCGTCAAGAATGCTCAAGTAATTTATACTGATGTTTGGGCGAGTATGGGACAGGAAGAGGAAGCGACAAGCAGAATTCCTGTGTTTGAGCCTTATCAGGTAAATGAAGAGTTGGTGGAATTGGCCGATCGCAATGCAATTGTATTACACTGTTTGCCGGCACACCGAGATGAAGAGATTACGGATGCGGTGATTGAAGGAAGTCGATCGCGCGTCTGGGATCAAGCAGAAAATCGGATGCACGCCCAGCAAGCTTTGCTAGCTAGTATTCTGGAAAGCGATTAGAAATTACGATTAGGAATTAGCTAAAAATTAGTCATTCCAGTGGTTTTTAACCATACCTTATGGGCGGAGCGCTTGCCCACCTCATAAGGTATAATTTTTGTAGTCGGCTCTTCCGGGAATATGGGTAATACCAAATCCGGGTTGTTCATCCCCGTTATAAACTGTATGGTGCGTCGCTCGTTTAATATTGGTTTATAGCGAAAATCATTCGTGGCGACGCACCCTACGAGACTGCTGATTATAAAGGGGGTAAGTAACCCGGATTTAGCTGTGGCAGCAGAAGCCTCTGGCCTACCGCTTCGGAGGCGATGAGATGAATGCGAGTGAGCCGCGTGAAGAGCACCCGCCCACGAAATGTAGCGAAAGCGGAATTTCCCCCCTTTTCAATATGGACTTTTACGCCAATGCTTTATTGAATTTACCTAATATTGTTGATGCTTTAACTCAAGCGATGATTGAGGCAGGTATCTAAACAAATTGGAAATCAAATTTATGCAGGCGCATTACAATTGTGCTGCCGATCGCACTTCCCAATCTTTGCCTTTGTTGTTGATTCATGGTCGGTCTCTTCGCTACCTTAAATTGGCGTGATTTTCTGTGAGTTTTTGTTTTATTTTCCTCTTTAACCCACCCTTCACCTGTTGGTTTTCAAGGGCGATCTTGTTCGTCAAGCCGCCATTTTTTTCTTGTGCTTCAACCAACTCAAACCAGCCAGTGCTAAAGCTGTACCCGCAAATGTTATCGGTTCCGGAACTGGTTCGGCAGCGGTATCTATTAGGTTGTAAGAAACTTCGCTATCGTTGATAATTCTACGCCCGTCTATAGCAAGTATCCGATTTCTGTCACTAATCAATACCTCGCGATACCCCGAGAAATAAGATTGCCAAAAACCAGGACCCGATCGCCCGTTGGTATCCATCGACCAAGATGCCCTGCCATCGTATTTGATGTAATAAGGTCCTCCTTCTACTTCTGGAGGAATGTCAACTTCCGTAATCTGTGAGTCGCCACCTCTTGCTCGCAATCCCCGAAATTCGCCTTGATAAAATAAAGCGATCGCCCCTGCTAAATCGTAGTAATCTTTACCGGAAGAAACAGTAAATAAAGTGTTAAATATTCCCTCGGAAACCGCAATTTCTTCATCTCCTATTCCTGTAAGCGAGGAATTACTCAACTTAAAAAAACCGTTGCCACCATTTTCTGCTACTTGGAAATTGTAACTAAGAACCGCAGCTTGTACTTTGTCAACTCCTGCCAAGGACAGTGCCACACAACTGAGAATTGTGGTGCCGATCGCCCTGCCCAATCTCTGTTTTTGTTTTTGATTCATTGTCTTTTTTAGGTATAATTGCTCTATTGTTTTGTACTTAAGTGTAGTTTTCAGCCTAGTTTATGGTAGGGATCGATCGCAAGTAACTTCACACATTCTTCACATATTTTTTTGAGATTCTCAGATTGCCAAACTCCAGCACTCGAACTTTTACTTGTACAGTCTTTCAATCATGTATTATTTATTACTTGAAAAAGCTATTTTCTGACCGCAACAAGGTTTGAAAATACCGGGAAAAGCTGGCAAATTTACCAAAGAAACCGTTTTTTTTACCCAATCTGTCGGTAACGGCGAAATATTGCAAAAACCCGGTTTCTGGCAGCCCGTGCGTAAATCTGATGTGTATTTTGGCAATGCCACAGGCGATCGCCCGCTTCCCACATTACAGTCAATCAATTTTGTCAATATGCAATTACCCGACAATTGCCCCCATGTTCGGTACTCCTGCACGAGTAGCTTCTGTGTAAATACTTTATGCCACAATCTCAAGTCAATTACCCACCACGCTCCCGGAGTACCGCAGAGCGTGGGGGCATCCTGCTGTTCTAGGTGAACTTAGAAATTCTTTACAAATAGATTGACTGTGGTACTATCTGGATGGCTGTGAGTAGCTGAGAGAAGCCAACCGGCTTGATTCCTGTGGTGGAGGAGAATCCAGGAGTGCTAGATAGGATGTCATTGGGATACGCAAACGTTTTCGCCCACCGAGGTCAACCCGAACCCCTTCGTATTGGGGTAATTGGGGTTGGCAATATGGGGCAGCACCACACACGAGTTTTGAGCTTGCTAAAAGATATCGAGCTCGTGGGTGTTGCAGACATAAATGTAGAGCGAGGGATTGATGTAGCCAGTAAATACCGGGTTCGCTTCTTTGAAGACTACCGAGATTTGCTTGCCCACGTAGATGCAGTTTGCGTCGCGGTTCCAACTCGCCTGCACCACGTTGTGGGGATGACTTGTCTCCAAGCGGGGGTTCACGTTTTAATTGAAAAGCCGATCGCGGCTAGTATTGCTGAAGCCGAATCTTTGGTCAATGCGGCAGCAGAATCCCACCGGATTTTGCAAGTGGGTCACATCGAGCGCTTCAATCCAGCTTTTCAGGAACTCGGCAAAGTGCTGAAGACTGAAGAGTTACTGGCATTGGAAGCTCACCGGATGAGTCCTTATTCCGATCGGGCAAACGATGTATCGGTAGTCTTGGATCTGATGATCCACGACATTGACTTACTGCTGGAATTGGCAAATTCCCAAGTGGTGAAGCTGACGGCTAGCGGCAGCAGAGCCTCGGATTCGGGTTATTTGGACTACGTGACAGCGACGCTGAACTTTGCTAACGGCATTGTTGCCACTCTGACTGCGAGCAAGGTAACGCACCGCAAACTGCGTTCCATAGCGGCTCACTGCAAAAATTCTCTGACAGAGGCAGATTTTCTCAACAACGAAATCTTGATTCATCGGCAAACAACCGCAAATTACGTGACAGATTACGGTCAGGTGCTTTACCGTCAAGATGGGTTGATCGAGAAAGTTTACACCAGCAATATTGAACCGCTCCACGCAGAATTGGAGCATTTTATTAATTGCGTGCGAGGTGGAAATCAGCCTTCTGTGGGGGGAGAACAAGCACTCAAAGCTCTGCGTCTTGCGAGTTCGATCGAGCAAATGGCTCTCGACGGTCAAGCTTGGTATCCCAAAGAGCTAGAGTCTACTTTGCAAGTTAGTTAGATCGAGATAAATCATGTCGTTTCCGGGTGCTTCTACAGTTTTGGGTTTGTTGTTCGGTAAAAAAAGTAACTGTAGCCGTGCAACCGGACTCGATGTCATGATTTATATCAAAAAAAGAGCGACTATTTGACGACTGATAGTGTGGCTAACTAGCTGATTTCCTTGAGGGTTGAGGTGAATGCTATCTCGATATAAATTTGAAAGTTCCGCCACTGAATTAAAAATAGGAAGAAAATCTATGTAAGTAATTTTCTCTGTTTTGACGAGTTCGGCGAGACGCGCTCTAGCCTTGACTTCCCAGTCGCGAAGGCCCAGCTCGCCGAATTCGTGTCGTTTGGGCGTCATGGCTAGCAAAAACTGGGCGTTGGCAGATACAGATATGGTCTGAATTTGGCGAATAGCTTCTAAGTTGCAGCCTACTAAATCGCCAGTTTCTAGTGCAGGTACTGCCGAGGAACCCGGTGGCACTGGTGGCAGCAAGTAGCGACTTAACAAGTCTACGATCGCGAATGGGGGTTTGCGATCGGGATAAGATCGATCGCGCCCTACCACCGCACCATTCGGAGCTGAGGCAAACAAATCGTCCGTATTCAGCAGCAACACCAACACCTTTGCCCCAAACAGACCAAACTGCTTGGCGTAAGCAAGTTGATTCCTCGGCCCCCAAGAATTGGCTGAAGCATTGAGAACTTCACACTTGGAATACTTGACTTTTGAATCTAATTGTGTGTCGATCGGCAAATTGTGTACTTGCAGCCTCAATTGCCGAGCCATGATTTCCGATATGGTATCTGTCTGATGTGTCCACCAACCGCCGTTGGCAACAGAATCTCCCAACAGCAAGACGCGCAGAGTTTCGGGAACGGGAAGCGGGGCGATCGAGCCTGTACGCATCGAATACTGGTTAATCTCAATCCGGTTGCCCAAGCGACGCACCCTCTGATTTGGGGCCAACAAATAGCCACACTCCACATCGGCAATGTAAATCAAAGGATTGCCAAAACCGAGCAACACCCGCAACAATACTTCCAGCACTGTCAACAATCCTGCGATGACAGCCAAAATTATGAGAGCAATTTTCAAACTCAAAACCTCGATCGAACTTATCCGCCGGAGTAATCTAAAATCTACAATCTAAAATGCGATGGCTTGGGGCTTTTAGCAACTTGGCTGTGCAATTAAGTCAACTATCGCCTTTGTGGATATAAAATTCTAAAATATACCGTCAAAATTCGCCGTCAGCCGTCAGTCAACTTGGTGGTTTCAGGAAACCCGTGGACTTAAAACAAATATTCAAAACGCCGAATCCCATAATCGGTGTCGTACATTTACAGCCTCTGCCAACTTCTCCCCGCTGGGGGGGGAACCTCAACGCGATTATCGGAAGAGCCGAGCAAGAGGCTACAGCGCTGGCTTCTGGCGGCGCAAACGGTATCATAGTCGAGAACTTTTTCGACGCTCCTTTTGCCAAAGATAGAGTAGATCCCGCTGTTGTCAGTGCGATGACGCTAGTAGTAGAGAGGCTGACAAATCTGGTGACATTGCCTATAGGCATTAATGTCCTCCGAAACGACGCCCACAGCGCGATCGCGATCGCCTCCTGTACCAGCGCCCAATTCATTCGCGTCAACGTCCTCAACGGCATCATGGCTACAGATCAAGGCTTAATCGAAGGCCAAGCGCACCAGCTACTGCGCTATCGGCGAGAATTGGGCAGTGATGTCAAAATATTAGCAGACGTGTTAGTCAAGCACGGACGACCCCTGGGCAGTCCCAACTTGACCACAGCCGTCCAAGAGACGATCGGACGCGCTTTAGCCGACGCCGTAATCCTCTCCGGCTGGACAACCGGCAGCCCTCCCAATCTCGAAGACTTAGAACTTGCGAGTGCAGCAGCCGCAGGAATGCCAGTTTTCATCGGCAGTGGCGCTTCGTGGGAAAACATTTCCACCCTGATGCAGGCGGCTGATGGCGTCATTGTCTCCAGTTCCCTGAAGCGAAATGGTCGCATCGAGCAACCCATCGATCCGATCCGCGTCAGTCAGTTTGTAGAAGCCACCCACCGTGGCTTATCAGAGAAACAGACCAAACAGGAAAACAGCGAGGCTAATGGCGCCCGCAAGCCAGCAGCGGAACCCAGTAAAATCACAAGTAAAATGGGTAATAGGTAAGGGGTCATTGGTAATAGGTAATAGGTAATAGGTAATAGGTAATAGGTAATAGGTAATAGGTAATAGGTAATAGGTAATAGGTAATAGGTAATAGGTAATAGGTAATAGGGTAATAGGTAATAGGAATAGGTAATAGG